>NZ_AAOK01000011.1 GCF_000153285.1 Synechococcus sp. WH 7805
AACTAAAATTGGCCACGGTTTTAGAGTTTTCCCAATATAATCGTTCTGATTCGTTGGGAGTTAGGCCGCCATTATATTGATGCGGCCTGAGTTGACAGTAATACCCGATAATGTAGCGGATGATCTCTTGTTGAGCTTCAGCAAAACTACGATAACCCACTGTTGGCACCCATTCGGTCTTTAAGCTTCTAAAGAAACGCTCCATTGGTGCATTATCCCAGCAATTTCCTCGGCGAGATAAACTCTGTTTTATCTTAAAACGCCACAGTAATTGACGGTACTTTCGACTTGTATAGTGGCTACCTTGATCGCTGTGGAACATGACGCCTTTCGGCTTACCACGCGACTCATAAGCCATTGAAAGAGCTTTGCCTGTCAGACTGGAATCAGGTGATAAAGACATCGACCAACCAATCACTTTGCGGGCAAAAAGATCAATAACAACCGCTAAATACATCCAGCGATTTCCTGTCCAAATATACGTAACATCACCAACCCAAACTTCATTTGGGGCGGTAACAGCAAACTGTCGGCCCAAGTGATTTGGAACCTCAACATGTTCTTGAGAAGCCTTTCTGTATCGATGCTTTGGCTGTTGGCAACTGACTAAACCAAGCTCTCTCATGAGTTTTGTTGCTCGGTATCGGCTCAGTTTTAAACCCTGATTTGTGACTATATCTGCAATAGTCCTCGCTCCCGCAGAGGCGTTGCTTGCTGCGTGGGCCTCACTAACTAAGCTGCGAAGTTTGACTGTTTCCGCCCTAATCGCTGTTGGACGCTTTAGCCAATAGTTATAACTACTTCGATGAACATTGAAGACTTCGCATAATGTTTTTACGCTATAGCTCTGCTTGAGTTTCTTGATCATCAAGAATTGTTCAGTGAGTCCGACATCAACAGAGCCGTGGCTTTTTTTAATATTTCATTATGCTCTTCAAGACGAGCTAACTTCTTTTTTAATTCCCGAATTTCTATTTGCTCAGGGGTCATAGGCGAAGCTTTTGGCGTTTTGCCTTGTCGTTCTTGTTTAAGCTGACGAACCCATTTATCCATCGTGGATTTACCCACATTCATGGCTTGGGCGGCTTCTGCCACTGAGTAATTTTGATCAATCACTAACTGTGAAGCCTCGAGCTTGAATTCTGCGCTGAATAGTCGTCTTGTACGATTTGTCATAGTGTCACCTGTTAACGTATGAAGTGATGATATCACCTCTAACTAAGTGACCAAATTCACTATGCCACTACAAACATACCGATAAAGTTGTAAATATCATCCTCAGATGCCCCTACATTTTCATGTACAAGCTCTTTAATTATTCGAGGTACGGTTCTTTTTCCGTCTAACTTTCCAAGGACATCTTTTACCCAGTTTGGAGGACTTTCAATAACTTGTGAAACATTCGGTATCTCACCAATACAAATATCACCATCGTCAGAAACGATCACATGGTGAGACTGCTTGAGAAGTGGCTTTACTATCATTTCTGTCTCTCTGAAGTTAAAGGTCACTATGTGTGACCTTGGTATATTGTTATTACTT
>NZ_CH724168.1:0-169768 GCF_000153285.1 Synechococcus sp. WH 7805
GTTTCTGTCCTCCCCAGCTACTGGCACTTGTGATCGGCACGTTGCTGTCGTTAACGGTCTTCGGGGATGTGGAACTCCGCCGAATTGGCACGTTCACAGCTGAGTTCCCCACCTTTCAGGTCCCAACGTTCTCCACGGATCAGATTCGCCTGATGGTGGTGAACGGTGCGGTTCTGGGCATGCTCGGCTGCATTGATGCGTTGCTCACATCTGTTGTGGCTGACAGCCTCACCCGCACAGAGCATGACTCCAATAAAGAATTGATTGGTCAGGGTCTTGGCAATGTGATGTCGGGGCTGTTTGGCGGTCTTCCCGGTGCAGGGGCAACGATGGGAACTGTTGTGAATATTCAGGCCGGTGGACGATCCGCCCTTTCAGGAATCGTGCGTGCGCTGATTCTGATGCTGGTGATCCTGCTTGCGGCCCCATTGGCTTCTCGCATCCCCTTGGCCGTTCTCGCGGGCATCGCTCTCAAGGTCGGTTTCGACATCATCGACTGGAGCTTTCTCAAGCGGGCGCATCATCTCTCGATCAAGGCGGCCTGCATCACCTATGGCGTGATCGCACTCACTGTTTTGGTTGATTTGATCTGGGCCGTGTTCATCGGGGTGTTCGTTGCGAATGTCCTCACGATCGAGCGGATGACAGCGCTTCAGGCCAAAGGGGTGAAGACGATTACCACGACTGATGATGACGTTGAACTTCCTGAGCAGGAGCAGGCTTTGCTCGATCAGGCCTCAGGTCGACTTTTGCTCTTCCAGCTCACCGGCCCGATGATTTTTGGTGTAGCCAAGACGATCAGTCGCGAACACAACGCCATCGAAGATTGCGACGCTGTGTTGTTTGACCTGAGCGAAGTCTCTCACCTGGGTGTGACGGCATCGTTGGCGCTGGAGAATGCCATCAAGGAAGCCGTGGAAGTCGGCCGTTCTGTTTATCTGGTCGTGATTGCTGGATCAGCCACACGCACTCGTCTCGAGAAGCTGAAGCTTCTTGAACTTCTTCCCGAGCACCACGTGAGCGAAGATCGCGAAGAGATTCTTCGCCGAGCCGTCGGCGAGCTTCCCGTTCTTCAGGAGGTCTGACCATTGCAGGACAGTCCCAGCCGTCTGGTGCTTCGCCGTCCTGATGACTGGCATGTGCACCTTCGGGATGGAGCCATGCTCAGAGCCGTCGTTCCTGCGACAGCCAGGGTGTTTGCCAGGGCGATTGTGATGCCCAACCTGAAACCACCCGTGACCACGGTGGATCAGGCGCGCGCTTACCGGGAGCGAATTATGGAGGCAGTTCCAGCGGATACGAGGTTCGAGCCGCTGATGACGGCCTATCTCACTGATCACTTGGATCCTTCCGAGCTTGAGCGTGGTTTCACTGAGGGTGTGTTCACCGCAGCCAAGCTTTACCCCGCCAACGCCACAACCAATTCAGCCGCTGGCGTGAGTGATCTGTCCAAGATCAGTGAGGTTTTGGAGCGGATGGAGGCCATCGACATGCCCCTGCTCATTCACGGAGAGGTGACCGATTGTGATGTGGATGTTTTTGACCGGGAAGCCGCGTTCATCGAAACCCACCTGATCCCCCTTCGGAAGCGCTATCCAGCCCTGCGGATCGTGCTTGAACACATCACCACTCAACAGGCCGTCGATTTCATCAGCAATGCAAGCCTGGCGGGTGATTCCCGCATCGCGGCCACCATCACGCCTCACCATCTGCATCTCAACCGTAATGCGATGTTCATGGGTGGTCTGCGCAGCGACTTCTACTGCCTTCCGGTGGTGAAGAGGGAATGCCATCGACGCGCTCTAGTCAAGGCAGCCACCAGTGGTCTCCCCTGTTTCTTCCTTGGGACCGATTCAGCCCCGCATCCACGTTCAGGTAAGGAATCGGCTTGTGGATGTGCCGGCATCTTCAACGCGATGCATGCTCTCGAGAGCTACGCCACCGTTTTCGAACAGGAGGGGGCCCTGGATCGTCTCGAGGGCTTTGCCAGTGAGCATGGGCCCCGGTTCTACGGTCTTTCTCCGAACGCTGAAACCCTCACGCTCGTGAAACAGGAACAGATCGTTCCCATGCGCCTCGAATCGACGCCGTCGATCCAGCTTGGGGACGCGGGACTCGAAGCCGGTGAATGGCCGGTTCTGTTTCATGCCGGCGAAACGCTGACCTGGTCGGTGCACGTCGATGGGCAAGCGGAGACCAACTGAATAGGGTTCGTTCATGCGTACACCTCATTGCAGGGGCGATTCGCAGATCCAGACTCCCGATGCAGAACAGTATTGGCATCTCTGGACGGACGATGAGGGCATCAGTCGACATCAGCTCTGCACGATCAGTGAGTTCAAGCTCGGCCGGCTCGGGCCTCGGAACTCACCACAGTTTTCCCGGGATCTGCGGAGCTGGTGGCAAAATCAATTGATGGCTTGCACCGTTTCCTGAACGGTAGGAAGAGCTTCCGTTGACGTCAGGAGATGCGTGAGGATGCGCAGCGTTTTGGAAGGTTTAGCCCTGCCAGCGATTCAGTTGAGTGATCATCTTGGCGACAATGGCACTCCAACCTGTCTGATGACTGGCTCCAACGCCCACTCCACTGCAGCCGTGGAAGTATTCATTGAACAGGAGGAGATCACGCCAGAGAGGATCATTCTGGAACTGTTCAACAGAACCGTTGAACGCACGTCGACCGTTGGCATCGCGGCGGAAAATGCCAATCAGGCGTTTCTCCAGCTCCAATGAAATCTGCCAAAGGTTCAGTTCTCGTCCGGATCCCGTAGGAAATTCCATTCTGAAATCGTCGCCGAAGAAATGGCTGAATTTTTGAAGTGCCTCGATCAGCAGGTAGTTGATCGGCATCCAGATGGGTCCACGCCAATTGGAGTTGCCCCCGAACATGGCGACTGGACTGTCCGCTGGGCTGTAGCTGATTGTTGCGTAGTCGTCTCCCTGCTGGTAGGAGTAGGGATTGTCTTTATACACCTTCGAGAGACTTCGAATGCCGTAAGGAGAAAGGAACTCTTGTTCGTCGAACACTCTGGTGAGAATGCGCCGCAGTCTCTCTGGAGGAACGATCGAAAACAGAACCCTGTCCCGGTTCCAGGTGCCGAGATGCGAAATCGCATCGAATGGGGCTCCGCGCTCTTTCCCCAGTTCATTGATGTAGTTGCGTACATCCAGGGCTGGAATCGAATTCACGGTTTCGGCATCGAAGGTGGCGATTGCAAGCAGAGGGATCAGACCGCTGAGGGATCGGGTCCTTAAGTAGTCGGAGCTCCCGTCCGGTCGTTTCAAGACGTCGTAATAGAACCCATCCTGTTCATCCCAGTTCACGAATCCTCGCCCTGAAGGACTGTTCAGGGCATAGGTCAGCCTGCTGAAATCACTGACAAATCGTTCACAAAGCCCTTTGTACTCCGCTCGATCATCAGAGAGCAGAACACAGGCCTCCAGCATGTTCAGACTGAGCATGCCCATCCACGCTGTCCCATCGGATTGTTCGATCCGACTTCCGTCTTTCAGGGGGTAGCGACGATCGAAGATGGCGATGTTGTCGAGACCCAGAAAGCCCCCTTCAAACAGGCTGTCACCATTGCGATCCGTGCGGTTGGCCCACCAGCCGTATTCGAGCAGGAGTTCCCGCAGACTCGCTCTGAGGAAGGGGAAATCCTTCTGACCATTGCTGCGCTTCGAGATCTGAAAAATGCGCAGGGTGGCCCAGGCTCCGATCGGTGGATTGGCATCCGACAAGGCCCACTCGTAAGCGGGTGACTGACCGTTGTTGGCTGTCACGCTGGCCTGACGCAGCATGCGGGCCTGACGTTTCGCTTCTCCGGGATCGATCTCGGCGAAGGCCACAGCGTGAACCATCAGGTCCCACTGGCAGAAATAGGGATATTCCCAACAGTCGGGCATCGAGATGATGTTGCGAGTGCGCAGGGTGCTCCAGTAAGCGTTCTCGGTATGCCATCGCTGTTCCGGTGGTCTTGGCCCGTTGGTGTCACCACGTAACCAACGGGCCACGTACCAGTTGTAAAACTTGCGGTACCAGAACAATCCGGCAGCAGCAGCGGCATGGATTGCGCGGTCGTCTTGAGACAGACCTGGAGCGATCCAACTCAGATAATCCTCCCAGTCCTGGCGTCGCTGACTGAGGATTGATTCAACTTGGGCGGACTCCATCGGGTCGGGATCTTTCGTTCCGTGATGGTCATGCCGGCAGAGGCGAAGATTGACCTGCCAGACCTCACCTGGCTCCAGATGTCGTTGGAGGTGGAATGCCGCTTTTGTTCCTTCTCCAATCGGGTTCACGGCGTCTGTTTGCCCTTCGATCAGATACCGGTGAAAGGCATCTTTCACGAAGGGCTGGCGCAGCGGTTGGTTGTAAAGGCGCTCGGTGTTGGTTGCGTTCTCCGTGAACAGCCAAGTGCCTTGATCGCTGCAATTGAGGTTGTAAGACGACAACCCTTGCAATGCATCGCTCACCACTGCTCCGTCTGCAAGACGAATGCGCGGACGTGCGCTGTCTTCATCGCCCCAGTCCCAAGTGTTGCGGAACCAGAGACTGGGAAGCAGATGAAGCTCCGCGGCTTCTGATCCCTGGTTGGTCACCGTGAGACGGATCAATAGATCCTCTGGCGACACCTTCGCGTATTCGACGTTCAGATCGAAGAAGCGGTTTCCAGAGAAAATTCCGGTGTCGACCAACTCGAATTCAGTCTCATCCCGGCTGCGGCGTTGGTTCTCTTCGCGCAGCTGTTCGTAGGGAAAGCGTTCCTGCGGATAGCGGTACAGCGCCTTGGCATAGCTGCATGTGGGTGTACCCGCCAGGTGGTACATCGTGTCTTTCAGGTCTTCACCGTGATTGCCTTCGGGGTTGCCCAGGCCGAACAGGCGTTCCTTGAGCACTGGATCTTTCCCGTTCCAAAGCACGGGAGCGAAGCAGAGCAGACCGTTGGCATCGCTCAGACCGAGCAAACCATCTTCACCCCAGCGGTAGGCCCGCAAGTGGCTGTCATCAAAGGGAAAGGAGTTCCAGGCGTTCCCGTCGTCGGAATAATCCTCTCGGACAGTTCCCCACTGGCGATCACTGAGATAAGTCCCCCAGAGATCCCAGGGCTTCAAGTTCTCATCCCGCTCCCTGGCTCGAACCAGCTCCATCGGCTCTTCGCCGAGTTGGGTGGTGGACATTACGGAGGTTGCCATGCAGTTGGCTTATCCCTTTTCCCAGAACGTATAGAGGGACTTAGAGACTGCCCATGCAATTGCGGTCTGCTCGAAGGCGAGGGATGGGGGCGGGGGGACTTGAACCCCCACAGGCTTTTCAGCCCAAACGATTTTAAGTCGTGTGCGTCTACCGATTCCGCCACGCCCCCTGGAAACCCACCGGCTCCGTAGCGGCATCCTAGATTCCCTGAGGACATGGAATCATCAGTGACGATCGAGACGCTTCTGAATGCCATCCCCCAGGACACCCTTCTGGTGATCGGTGCCTATGGAGTCCTCGGAGCTGCCTATCTGGTGGTTGTTCCTCTGTTTCTTTATTTCTGGATGAACCGTCGTTGGACGGTGATGGGAAAGCTGGAGCGCCTAGGGATCTACGGCCTGGTGTTTCTTTTCTTCCCAGGCTTGATCCTGTTTGCACCGTTCCTCAATCTGCGACTGAGCGGACAGGGAGACGTTTGATTTGACGCGGGCAGGAGTTCTGACACTGGGTGCCGCCCTGTTTGTGGTCGGCGGGCTGGGATATGGAGCTTTCCAAGCATTGGGGCTTGAGGGATTTTCAGCCGGCATTGCAGCTGAATCCCTTTTGGTTCTTGTTGTTGTTGGTTGGACAAGCAGTTACCTCTTCCGCGTGATCACCGGACGGATGACCTACATGCAGCAAAGGCGCACTTACAGGGCTGAGTACGACGCTCTGACGGATCAGCAGTTGCAAGCTCGTTTCGATGCCATGACTCCAGAAGAACAGCAAGCATTACTGGCCTCAGTCACCAGCGACACGCCTCCTCAATCCCAGGACAAGGATTCAATCGAACCCTAGGCTCGCATCCGTCACGTTGTCAGATTCTGCAATGCAGCCCTCGTCACGAATCGCTGAGGTCTTTGCAAACACCACCCGTGAGCATCGCCTCGCATTGATGCCTTTCATCGTGGCTGGGGATCCGAATCTGGAAACGACGGCTGAGATCCTTCTCAGCTTGCAGTCCAATGGTGCTGATGTGGTGGAACTGGGACTTCCCTACAGCGACCCTTTGGCTGATGGACCTGTGATTCAAGCTGCTGCCTACCGCGCACTGTCTCAGAACACCACGGCATCCAAAGTGCTCAGCATGCTGCGTGGGTTAAAAGATCGTCTGACGATGCCAGTGGTGCTGTTTACCTACAGCAATCCCCTTCTGAATCGTGGTGCTGAACAATTCTTTGCGGAGGCCGCAGACGCAGGCGTCTCAGGACTTGTGGTGCCTGATCTTCCCCTCGAGGAAGCAGAACGTTTGTCTCCCCTTGCTGCTCAACAAGGCCTGGATCTGGTTCTGCTTGTGGCACCGACCACTCCAGAAGATCGCAGGCGCAGAATTGCCACATCGAGCCGAGGATTCACCTATCTCGTCAGTGTCACAGGCGTGACGGGTGAACGTGCATCGCTTCAGGAACGTGTGGCGGAGTTGGTGCTTTCTCTCAAAGAATGCGATGCAGGTCCTGTTGCGGTTGGGTTTGGAATCTCAGGGGCTGATCAGGTTCGTCAGGTGCGTGAGTGGGGCGCTGACGGAGCCATCATCGGCAGTGCCCTCGTCAAAAGAATCGCCGCTGCACAACCTGGTTGTGCAGCGGCGAATGCTGGTGAGTTTTGCCGAGAACTTAGACAGGCTGCGGGCTGAAGATCACTCTTCGTCTTCGTCAGTGCCACCCACGGGAACGAGACGAATTTGCTTGCGACCAAGCTTGATCTCGAATTCATCGCCAGGCTTGAGATCGAGCATGGCCGTATAGGCTTTACCGATCAAGAGATTGCCATTGCCTTGAACAGTGGCGACATAGGAAAGTTTGCGGCCTCCCTTGCCGATTCCTCCAACTCCGGCGGTACCAAGATTGACACCCTTGGCTTCGAGTAGTGCTTCGTAGAAGGCTGTGAAGTTGAGGCGCTCTCCACCGTCCTTTTTGTTGGACACATAACCGCAGGCGCGGACGAGATCAGACTTGCTGACATCACCCAGCTCCTTCACTTTGTTCAGTAGGTCAGCGCCTGTAAGCATGGTTGTTGAAAACATCTACTCACTGAACATAGCGCTTGATGTGCAGCATGTGCCATCCTTTGCCTCAGTTTTGTACCAACAGGGCAAGCAACCTATGGCTCGATTCGTTCTCTGGGGGCTGTACTGCGAAGATGCACTTGAGAAAAGAGTGCCGTTTCGTGATGAGCATCTAGCTCGTCTTCAACGTCTTAAGGACGACGGCACCTTGATCACTCTGGGGCCTACCGAGGGAAGCACTCATGTTTTCGGAGTGTTTGAATCGGAGAGTGAATCGTCGGTACGCGCACTGCTCGAAGCGGATGTCTATTGGCGGGAGGGTATCTGGACGCGCCTTGATATCTATTCCTGGATCCAAGCGTTCTGAGCTTGAAGCCAGACCCAATCGCCCACAACGTTGTCATTGCCCTCGCCGAGGACATGGCCATAACCACTCATTTGGCCGATTCCCTCTCGGGCAATGGCTGCGATCGCTTCTGGATTGTCCAAGCCTCGTTTGGATAGATCCTTCAATTTCAGTGAACGGCCGCGGCGGATGATGTTTCCACCGTTGGGGTGACACCCGGCGCAATGAAGATCAAACAGTTGCTCCCCGTCCGGTGCCAGGGCGTCCACGCTCTGAACCGGAACGATGGCAAGGATGAGGGCGATCAACAGCGCAGCAAAAACCAACAGTGATCGCATCACCAAGACTCCGTTCTGATTGATCAGTCTGCCTTTGGGGCTGTTTCATTTGTCTGATTGGAGCGCTGGTAGCGCAGCACGAGATCCTCAGGGGAGCGATAGCTCTGTGGAAGTGACCGATGCAGTCTTTGGAGATAGTCCCAGCAGATGGTTCGCTGAATGGCCGGCATTGATCGTCCTTCTGAGACAAGGCGACGCAGAGCCTGGCAGTAGCTCGAAAACCCTGCTTCCAGATCACCGATGGTCAGAGTGCGGCTCGAGGCTGTCATGAGTGAATCTGTCAGGCTCCCCTGACTTTCGTGGTGCCCCCTGCTTGCCGTCTGTTGCCAGGATCACGAGATCGCTCCAGTTCGGATGGCAGAAGAGGATCTCCAGCAATTTCTGCAGAAGGTCAAAGCGTTGAATGCACTCGTTGAGTGTCTTGAACATGACCCGACACGTTGGAGGCAGTTTGCCGCTTGCTCAGATCACAACGCCGTTGTGTCTCTTGCGGCTTCATGGGGATTTGAGATTGGACGTCGCTGGGGAGAACGTTCCGTTGACGCTCGCTCTGCATCGACGAACACCTCGCAGCTTCTAGCTGATGTGGATTGTTCGCCTGGTGAGGAGCAGGAAGATGTTCTCTGTTCTGGCGTTGGGTGGAGGCTGGTGAAGATCTGCTCGAATGCCGCCAGCAGTCCTCCAGGCTTCTGGTATCAGCAGAAAGAAAATGAATGGTTGACCCTTCTCAGGGGAAGCGCCCTGCTCAGGTTGGGTGATCCTGACCAGTGGGTTGATCTCAGTGTTGGTGATCAGCTGTTGTTGCCGGCTGGTCGTCGGCATCGGGTCGAGAGGACTGATCCTTATCCAGGTACGACCTGGTTGGCTCTGTACTGGAGTGGTGATGACGGGAGGATCCATGCGCCGGTTGGATCGAACGCTTGACCAGCCAGTAAGCACCAGCCAGGGCGATTGATGAAATTCCCAGCCCGATGAGGAGCTGGGGCTTGTTCTCCGATCCAGCCGGCAAAACGATCACTTTGCGCGCTACGGCGGTCAAGGCGGTGACCAGAACCAGTTCGATTTGAACAACGTGACGACGCAGGTAGCTGGTGATGTTCTGAAGGACCTCGAGCGCAATCAGGACAGTCAGAAGATCTCCGAGAATGCGGATCAGTCCATCACCAAGCCAATAAGCGTCCTGATCGGTGGTGATCAGGGCCATGGTGACTTTGACCGTGAGCTGAATCAGGGCAGCAACAATCACGACAGCCGTGATCACGGTGAGAAGGATGGCGACCTGTTTTTCTCCCTGATCAACCCATTGGAGAAAACTTCGTCGACTGCGACGGAGTTCTGACATGGAGGTTCAGTTGCTGCTGAAGGGGTTGTAGTAGGGCTTTGCGGGTGTGTCTCCAGGAGGGTTCTCAATCTTGGTGTTGCAAGTGATTGAGCCGTCGGAACCCTCTACGCAATCAGTAGGAACAACGGTGCTTTGTTGCCCAGTGCGACTGTTGGGGCCGAGAAGCCAAACTTCTGACTGTGCCAGGGCACTTTGGGGAAGGACTAAGGAGAATGCGGTCATCAGGCTGATGCCAGCAAGCTGTTGGATTTGGTAGGGCATCGTTGGTTCTCCACTAATCACTACTCTGCCTGGAATTCTCCTTAGCTGGCGCGACCATCGCGAATTTCCTGAAGGAGAAGGTCGAGCTGACCAAAAGGATCATCGGAGTGCCCCGTTGCAGCAAACGTCTCGACGGAGTCTGAGGTGGATGGATGGTCTGCCCATTCGGCTTCGATGGCGCAAAGCCTGGCAGCCACTCTCTGCATCCCACCAAGGTTGTGATCTCTCTGAAGAATGTCCAGAAGGGCCGGCATTCGCGTTGACGTGGCACGGAGACTGCGACGCAAGTCGGCCTGTGTGCGTCCCTGTTGCTTGAGCCAGTCCTTGATCAGTGCTCCGAGGTCGTCCTCGAGCTCTTGAGACCAGCCAGTCATGGGTTTAACAACGGGAACCACCGATCCAGTCTGCGCTGAGCACGCTGCTTGATCTCGGGAGTGATGTGATTCCTGCACAGTCCCAGCAGTGCAGTCAAGGCCACCAGATCGTCGCTGAACCCAGCTACAGGGAGCAGATCAGGGATCAGATCAATCGGTACGACGAGGTAAGTGAGCGCAGCGAGAACAGTGACTCTGGCCTGATGCGGTGTGGCCGGCTCGAGCACCATTTCCAACGCTTCCAGCGCTGGTCGTACGAGGAGTCGACCGCTCCGCTTGAGCAGGTTGCGCAGGAGTCCCTCATCCACCGTGACGTCAACAGGTTTTGGATCGATGGGGGAAGAAGAGGACTCCAACGGGGGCCTTGTCATGAAAATGACCATTATTTTGAGTCACCCCAACACTCTTGAGAAGGAGGGGAGCCGAAGCGGTGATGGTCGGTTTCCCGTTCAAACGCTCATTTCGACCAGTCCGTGCTGAATTCCGGTCTTGCGGAGCTTGCGCAGAGCCCTCTGCACAACCTGGCGGCAATATTCCCTGCTGCAGTTCATCTGACGGGCGACCTCGGCCAACGTTCGCCATTCATTGCTGCCGTCAAGGCCGAAGCGCAGCATGACGACGGTGCGCTCCTTGGGCGTGAGGTTGGATTTATCAAGCAGTTTCCAGGCTGATGCCGTGCGCTCGGCAATCTCAGCCCGCTCCAAGGGCGGAATTTCCTCGCTGGGCAGCACATCCACCAGCTCAGACGGGTCAGATTTTGATTTCACCACCCCTTGCAGGCTCACGGTGACGCTGCGCAACTCACAACCAAGAAGATCCTCGACCTCGCTGATCGGGAGATTCATGACGGGTCAGATTTTGATTTCACCACCCCTTGCAGGCTCACGGTGACGCTGCGCAACTCACAACCAAGAAGATCCTCGACCTCGCTGATCGGGAGATTCATGTCGTCGGAGAGCTGTTCGGTACTCGGCGAAAGTCCATTTCGCTGCATCAGGCGGGCTTTGGAAGCACGTAATTTGGTGAGCTTTTCATTCACATTGACCGGAATGCGAATGGTGCGGCTTTGTGTTGAAAGTGCACGATTGAGGCCTTGCCGGATCCACCAGTAGGCATAGGTGGAAAATCGATGCCCTCGGGTTGGATCATATTTTTCAACAGCTCTGGTCAGCCCGAGTGTTCCCTCCTGGATCAGGTCAAGAAGGTCAAGGCCTTTGCCCTGGTAGCGCTTTGCGAGATTCACGACCAACCTGAGGTTGGCTGTGATCATTTGATTCTTCGCTTTTTCACCACGTTTGATGATGCGTTTTTCGTCTTCGCTGTACTCGCAGGCAGGGCCGCTGCCCCCGGCCAGCATGCAGCGTTCGGTCAGGGTTGCCATCGCCTGAACTTTTCTGCCCATTGTTAATTCCTGTTCAGGCGTCAGTAATTGGTGTCTGCCGATTTCGCCCAGAAAAGCACTCAGGGAGCTCACCATTTTGTTGGCTCTGTTTCCTTGAACCTAGGACGAATGTCTTTCCAGCTGGCCCGTGTAATAAAGAGTGCGGAATTCATAATTTAGACGCAATCTTGAATTTGTACTGAATTCCTTTTTTGTTCATGATTGAGATGGTTTTTCTTCACTTTTTACCTGTCTGAGTATTTCTGCTCTTCGTTGGGCTCTTTTCAAAACAGCGGCTGATGTGCTTCTGCCGCTACCCTCGCTTTCGCCGACCTACGTCGAATCCATGCCTTTGGCCACCGTGCTCACCCCCGAGATCGCCAAGAGTGCGGGAGTGGCCTACATCCACTACGTGAGCTTCATGTTCTGCTTCGCCGCACTGGTGGTTGAGCGCAGGCTGTTGCGTCCGGATCCTGATCGGCGTTCGGCAACGGCGATGGTGATCACCGACATCATTTATGGCATCGCGGCTCTGGCGCTTCTGGTGAGCGGCATCTTCAGGGTTCTTTATTTCGGCCAGGGAAGTGAGTTCTATACCCAGAACCCTTTGTTCTGGTGGAAGGTGGGTCTTTATCTCAGTGTTGGTGCTCTCTCCCTCTACCCAACGATCACCTACATCCTCTGGGCCATCCCCTTGCGTAAGGGCGAACTGCCCAAGGTGAGTGAAGCTCTTGCCACTCGTCTCGGTTGGATCATCAATGTGGAGTTGGTGGGCTTTTCACTGGTTCCCCTTCTCGCCACGCTGATGGCCCGAGGTGTGGGGCTGCCCAGCGTGTAGCGCACGCGATCAATGAACCTTGACCCATGCCCTCCTGCTCAGGCAGAGCGCATTCTGGACGGTGAATCTCTCCGGGGCCGGGGCTGCAGCCGCAGCCCCGGGATATGGCAACAAGCTGGCACGGTCTGACTTTGGAACTCCCTCCTTGCCGCGATGGTGTGTGTGGGTTCAACCCTCTGCTGCGGGTGATGCGGATCGCTGGGAGCGGCGTTGGCTTCAAGGCGTGAATGCAGCGCTGGACAGCTGGGCGAAGCTCTTGCCGATTGTCCGCGTTGACGAGCCCCGACGAGCCCATGTGCGGGTTGAGCGGCGGCGCCCCCCACTGCGTCAGCTGTCTGAAGGATGGCGTGCCAGTAATGGACGAAGCCTTTTGCAGGTGCTGGAGGTGAAGCGTGCCGATCGATCGCTACTTGAGCCCCGGGTCACCGTGTTGGTGTCGCCGGAGCTGCGTGCGTTGGCTTTGAGGGCGACGGCGTTGCATGAGCTCGGTCATGCGTTTGGGCTCTGGGGGCATAGTGACAATCCGGCTGACGCCATGGCGCCTGTGCAGGGGGCGTCTCCGGTGCTTGAGCCTTCCGAGGATGATCGCCTCACGTTGGAGTGGATTCGCCGCCAGCCGACAGGTTTTGGGCAGCCACTCCCTCCAGAGGCTCGGGCTGATGACGCGTAAGCGTTGCTTTTTCGTAGCGTTTGCGACACGTTTTCGTGTTTTCGAGGCTGGTTAATGGCTGTGTCGCTGGGATGTCATCAGGCTCTAAACCCGGCAAGCTGCAGGACAAGAATCCTTCCACTTTGGGTATGACGCGGAGATGGCGAACCGGACAACTGGTGGGCCTGCCCGCCCTGACTGCTCTGGCGATCGCTGCGGTGGGCTGCAGTCCCTCGGATCCGAAAGCTGATCAGTCTGTTGGCAGGTCTGAAGCCATCCTCATTCAATTGGATGGCGACAATCCCTCGGCTAGTCGGGGGGAGCTGCTGCGCGGACAAGCGCCTCGGCAGTTCAAGGTGGGGTATGGCCGCAATGGCATTGCCTGCAAGGGAACCCGCTTCGAGGAGGGGTGGACTCCCCTGGGAACCTTCCGTGTGAATGCTGTGCTCAGCGCGGATCGCTTCGCGATGGACCCCTCCCTGGTGGAGTCCTCTGGAAAAAGTGAGGCCTATCTGCGAGAGAACCTCTTCCGCAACATGAGTGCGATCGATTTCAAGGGAGATGGCGAAACGGCTGAATATGGCATCGGTTACATCAGCCTGACGCCGGTTCCCCCGACGCCCCAGCCGTTCCGCTTCAACAGCTACGACGGCCAGTTCCGTTGGTACAGCTTTGCCATTCACGGCACCAACGACCCCAGCCGAGTCGGTCAGTCAGTGACCGGTGGTTGCATCAATGTCGGACAGGAGGTGATGGCCGACCTGCTTAAGACCGTTCAGCTCGGTGATGAAGTCGTGGTCACATCCGAAAGCCCCTGTGTGTCTTGATGTCGACGTCTAGTGCCGCCTCGGTGCGCCTCTTCGGGCGGCAAGAACTTCTTGCACCTGGCGCCAGCTGACGCCGTGATGGGCCAGGGCTACCTGGAGATGGAAGAGGATGTCAGCCGCTTCACCGGCAATCTCCTCCGGGTTGTCGTCTTTGCAGGCCATGACGAATTCGGCGCTTTCCTCGCCGATCTTCTTGAGGATTCGATTGTCACCGCCGCTCAGCAGTTTGTTGGTGTAGCTGCCCTCGTCAGGGTTCTCCCGGCGGTCTTCGATCACGCGCATCAGTTCGGTGCAGGCATCGGCCGGTGGTGGCAGGGCCTGGGGGCCGCCTTCACTGCGGTGATCTCCGTCTTCAAAGAAACAGCTGCGTGCACCGGTGTGGCAGGCCACATCGCCGCGCTGTTCGATGGTCAGCAGGATCACGTCGGCATCGCAGTCGTAGCGGATGTTGCGCACCGTCTGGGTGTGTCCACTGGTGGCTCCTTTGTGCCAGAGCTCCTTGCGGGAGCGGCTCCAGTAATGCGCTTCGCCGCTGCTGAGGGTGAGCTCCAGCGAGCCACGGTTCATCCAGGCCACCATCAGCACAGCACCGTCAAGCCAGTCCTGCGCAATCGCTGGAATCAGTCCTGCTTCGTTGAAGCGGAGCTGATCGAGGAACGCAGGGGTAAGGGGCTGCATCGCTGGGTGTGGGGTCCAGATGTAGACAGGAGGAATCCTCCCGCAGCGCCGTTCCGTTCGTCTGCCCGATGCTCCTGCCTCCCGTTGGTTACACCTGCAGCAAGCAGTTCGACGGTTACCCCTGTTGTCATCGCCAGTGGCGCCATCCGGGACATTGCCGGTTCGTGCATGGCTACAGCCGCAGCTTCACGGTTTGGTTCGCTGCCACCAACCTGGACGCTTGTGGTTTTGTTGTGGATTTCTCCAGCCTCAGACCCCTTGAGTCCCAGCTGCGTGAGCAGTTTGATCACACGTTTCTGGTGAATGCCGATGATCCCCTGCTTGCGCAATGGCAAGATCTGCACGTGCAGGGAGCCCTTGATCTCCGCGTGATGGAGAACGTTGGTATGGAGGCTTCGGCACGGTTGGTGTGGAGCTGGGCCAACGCACTCCTGAAGGAGCGAGATCATGGCCGCAGCTGCTGCTGGCGCGTGGAGGCCCGGGAAAACCGGGCCAATGGAGCCTGCTATGAGGCCCTGCCGGAGTGGTTCAGCGCAGGGCCAACTGCTGCTGGTTCTCCTGGCCAGTGACAACAGGTTCAACATCCACATGGACGGTGTCACCGTCGCCGTACCGCCCGGAAAGGATGGCTTTGGCGATGGGCGTTTCCAGTTCCCGCTGAACGGCGCGCTTGAGTGGGCGTGCGCCATAGACAGGGTCGTAGCCGGCATTGGCCAGCCAGTCGGTGGCTGCTTCGGTGAGATTGAGCCCCAGCTTGCGCTCATCCAGCCGAGAGCGCAGGCGCTCCACCTGGAGGGTCACGATCCGGCGCAACTCATCCCGCCTGAGGCTGTGGAAGATGATCTGATCATCAAGCCTGTTGAGAAATTCCGGCCTGAAGTGAGCGCGCAGAGCGTCATTCACCCGTCGCTCCATTTCGGTGTGCTGACCGTCGTCGCCCCCGAGGTCAAGGATCGACTGGCTGCCGATGTTGCTGGTGAGGATCAGAACAGCATTGGTGAAATCCACCGTTCGCCCCTGACCATCGGTGACGCGCCCATCATCCAAGATCTGCAGCATCACATTGAACACATCGGGGTGGGCCTTCTCCACCTCGTCAAAGAGGATCACGGCGTAGGGCCGGCGTCGGACAGCCTCCGTGAGCTGGCCCCCGGCCTCGTACCCCACATAGCCGGGAGGTGCTCCGATCAGCCGACTCACCGTGTGCTTCTCCATGTACTCCGACATGTCGATGCGCACCATGGCGTCCTCGCTGTCGAAGAGCTGAGCCGCCAATGCCTTTGACAGTTCGGTCTTGCCCACCCCGGTCGGGCCCAGGAACAGGAAGCTGGCGATCGGTCGGTTGGGATCACTGAGGCCAGCACGGGATCGCTGGATCGCATCGGCGACAGCGGTGACCGCCTGCTGCTGACCCACGACGCGTTCGTGCAGCTCGGTTTCCAGGCTCAGCAGCTTGGCCATCTCCGATTGGACCAGTTTCGCCACGGGAATGCCTGTCCATTTGGCGATCACCTCAGCGATGTCGTCTTCGGTGACTTCCTCGCGAAGCAGGGACTTGTCCTGCCCTCCGTCGTCTGCGGCCGCAAGGGCTGCCTCCTTGTCGGCTAGCTGTTTCTGCAGAGTGGCCAGCGTTCCGTATTCCAGTTCGGCAGCTTTGTTCAGGTCGTAGCTGCGCTTGGCTTGCTCCACCTGCAGCTGCACGCGCTCGATCTCTTCTTTCAGATTCGAGAGGTCATCAATGGCGCCTTTCTCCTGCTGCCACTGGGCGTTGAGGGTGCTCTGCTGTTCGGAGAGTTCCGCCAGCTCTCGCTCAAGGCGTTCCAACCTTTCCTGACTGGCGGCGTCGGACTCGCGGCCGAGAGACAGCTTCTCCATCTCTAGCTGCAGAATCTTGCGGTCGATCTCGTCGATCTCCTCCGGTTTGGAGGTGATCTCCATCTTCAGGCGCGCGGCGGATTCATCTACCAGGTCGATCGCCTTATCGGGCAGGAAGCGATCGGCGATGTAGCGGCTGCTCAGAACCGCCGCCGCCACGAGGGCGCTGTCGGCAATGCGCACGCCGTGGTGCACTTCATACCGCTCCTTCAGTCCACGCAGGATCGACACCGTATCTTCCACGGTGGGCTGATCCACAAGCACCTGCTGGAAGCGGCGCTCGAGGGCCGGATCCTTCTCGATGTGCTGGCGGTGTTCATCGAGGGTGGTGGCGCCGATGCAGCGCAGTTCGCCCCGAGCAAGCATCGGCTTGAGCAGATTGCTGGCATCCATGGCTCCTCCGGTGGCACCGGCACCGACCACGGTGTGGATCTCGTCGATGAAGAGCACGATCCCGCCGTCGGAGGCGGTCACCTCCTTGAGCACGGCCTTCAGCCGCTCCTCGAACTCCCCTCTGTATTTGGCACCGGCGATCAGGGAGCCCATGTCGAGGGCGATGAGCTGTCGGTTCTGCAGGGCCTGGGGAACGTCGCCGTTGACGATGCGTTGTGCCAGTCCTTCCACGATCGCTGTTTTGCCGACCCCTGGTTCCCCGATCAGCACCGGATTGTTCTTCGTCCGGCGGCTGAGGATCTGAATGGTGCGGCGGATTTCCTCATCACGACCGATCACCGGGTCGAGCTTGCCGTCCCTGGCTGCGGCTGTGAGATCCCGTCCATATTTTTCCAGGGACTCGTAGGAGCCCTCCGGGTTCTGATCCGTCACGGTCTGACTGCCCCGCACCGCGTTGATGGCATTTTTGAGTGAGTCGGGGTCAGCGCCGGCCTGCGTGAGCAGCCGTCGTCCACAGCGGCTGTCGTCTGCCAGGGCCAGCAGCAGGTGCTCAACGGAGATGTAGCTGTCGCCATAGTTTTGTTTGAGACTGTCGGCCCGATCAAGCAGGTCGCTCAGGCCCTTGCCCAAATACACAGACTCAGGCGGGGTCTGCAGAGCAGGTTGCTGGGTGAGGTGACTTTCCACGCTGCTCTGCAGGGCGGCAGGCGTGACTCCCGCTTTTTCGAGGATGCGGCTGGCCAAACCATCCTGTTCCAGGAGGGCTTGGAGCAGGTGTTCAGTTTCCAGCTGCTGATGTCGGCGTTTCTGGGCCAGCTGCTGGGCCGAAAGGATGGCGGCCCAGGCTTTCTCAGTGAATTGTTCGGCCGTGGGTTGCATGGTTCTTCTTGATCTGCACCAACCGTATGGGTGATCTTTGGATCAGAGTCTTGGAAGACCGCTCCCTTGCGTTCGGTCTCCACGACAGGCGACGGTTAACCGATGCGAATCGGTAGGGTCCACCGAATTGTTCCACTCACGATGCAGCAGCCCAAGGCTGTCGATCCATCTCTTGTGAAGCACCTTGTGGGCAGGGTGCAGGAGATTTACGGCCCAACCCTCACGGATCCCGAGCGGATGTGCTGGACCGTCGTGCATGAACATCATCATGATGCGATGCCAACGGAGTACGACATCCGTGAGGTCGACGAAGACCTGTATCTGGCGGTCCTTGACGCATGCCGCCAGCTGTCTTGACAGTTCAGATCCGGCTGTCAGCAAACCAGGTTGCGATCTTGGAGCAATGCGCATCGGCCTTGAAATCGTCGGCCGAAACGGGAAAGCCCGTCTGTCTTGCCAGCTCGATCACCCCATCAAGTGTGGCTAGGTTTTGAACCTCTCGCCTCAAGCCAGGACTGCGTTCCAGAGCTCTAACGAAATCGCTGAATCCCTCCCTGCTCATCGGGACCAGCCATGTTCAGCTTGGCGTTCCACATAGGCCGCGACATCCGCAATGTCCTGATCGCTGAGCTTGCCTTCATAGGCAGGCATGGCGTTCTTGCCGTTTTCGATCTGATGTTCGATCGCCTCGAGCGGGTCCATGCCATAAGACTCCAGATGGGCTTGGAGATCAGTCTGGCTCAGGGTGCGGCTTGCGCTGATGACATTGCCTCCACCCATATGACAAGCCGCACAGTTCGCGGAGAACAGCTGGGCTCCATGCTCTGGGTCCGGACTGCTCAGAGCAGAGGCAGGCATTGCACTCATCAGCCCCAGGCCAATGCTGAGCAGCAAGGCCAGGAAGGAGGTGGGGTTCAGCATCAAACGCTGATGATCTCTGTCCAAACCCTATCCAGACCTGGGAATAAAAAAAGCCCCCGGAAGAAAGGTTTCATCCTCCGGAGACTTGATGTGTTGCTTTCAGAAAATTGTCAATCGATCCAGGTGAACGGGATCACTCAACAATCACTTTGCCGACCATGCCTGCACCACGATGGGGCTCACAGTAGTAGTCGTAGGTGCCTGCCTCAGAGAAGGTTTCCTCCCAGGACTCACCGGGGGCGAAGGCGAGGTCGCTGTGGCTGAGTTCATCGTGACCGTCGAACACAGCGTTGTGAGGAGCCAGCTTGTTGTTCACGAACTTGACGGTGTCGCCAGCTTTGATGGTGACGGTGCTGGGCTCGAAAGCCAGCATTCCGGCATCAGTGCCGAGCTTCACTTCAACAGTGGCAGCGTTGGCAGATGCGACGCCGATGGAGCAGACCACAAGAAATGCGATGGCTGCTGAAACAATGGACTTCAGGCTCTTAAGCATGACGTCAGAAACACTGCGACGATCTTAAGCGCTTTTAAACTCCGCCTCGATGGGGGAGGCCGGAGTCTTGAAGCACAGCTTCAAGATTTGCTGCATGGCTGGTGCCTCCGAAGCGCTCGGGCTGGGTCACGGGGTTGTGGATGAAGTGGCGCTGTTTGATGGAGAAGCGGTCCCAGGCATTCACCTCAATGGGGAGAATCTTGATCAGGGTTTCAATCAACCAGGGCCAAAGGGGCACCCCTGGTGTTCGGGCCACACCTCGCCAACGGCAGAGCGTGGCCACGGCTTCATTCACGCTGATCACCGGCTGTCCCATCACGATCCGGCGAACGGCTCCCTGCCCCGGTTCCGAATTGCGCTCATGAGGTGACGTTGCCAGGTGCCCGCAGATGGCGGCGATGTCAGCGGCATGGATGAAATGGAAGCTGGCGTCGGCCCTTAGAAACCGTGCCAGCCAGAGCCACTTGCTGGCTTCCGCCAGGCCTTCTGTGAGGTAGCTGGTGGGGAACGGGCTGCTGCCATCCACTCGGCCGCCGAACACCAGGGTCGGAAACACTGCCACGATCTTCTCGGCGAGCGGATGCTGCTCCAGTTCTTTCAAGCACTGGGCTTTGGTTTGGATGTATTCCGTGCCGTAGGCAAGGGCTTCGGGCAGCGGCTGCAGATGGCGATCAAGAATGCTTGCCGTTGAGAAATAGGTGATCTGTTCGATCAGATTCGGGTTGAGCAGTGCCAACAACCGTTTCACGGCCACCACGTTCACTTGCTGCGCTCTTTCGGGATCCCCCCAGGCTGTGGCGGTGTGAATCACTCGGGTGACTGTGGACAGATCGCTGGCGAAGCGGTCGGTTTCACGCAGATCACCTACCAGCAGCCTCACTTTCGGGTTGTTGGCCTGGATTGCGGTGAGTTTGGACGGGTCACGCAACCAAAGGAGGAGATCCGCATCGCTGTTCCGCAGCAGCCAGTCGGCGGTGTACTGACCGACGCAGCCGCTGGCGCCGGTGATCAGAATGCGAGCGGGCATCAGATGGTGCTCAGGCGACGGCGCCGATTCGGTCCATCACGCTCTTGCCGGAGCGGAAGAAGGATGCGCCATTCTCCTCAGGGGTTCCGGGAAGAATTCCATGCCCGAGATTGAGGATGTGTTTTCGACCTCGGGCCTTGCGGACGCAGTCGTCGATTCGGGCTTCGATTGCTTCGGGCGTTCCGAACAGCAAGCCGGGATCCACGTTGCCTTGCACTCCGATGTGCTCGGGAAGCCGGGCCAAGGCTTCAGCCATATCAACGGTCCAATCGAGGGAGATGATGTCGACCCCTGTGGTGGCCATGCGCTCAAGCACCCCTGCACTGCCAGAGATGTAGAGGATGAAGGGTGTGTCGGGATGGGTCTGCTTGACCAGATCCACCACTTTCTTCTGATACGGAGCCGCAAAGGTGTCGTAATCCGCGGGGCTGAGCTGGCCGGCCCAGGAATCGAACATCTGCACCACCTGGGCGCCGGAGTCGATTTGGTAGCGAAGGTACTGGGCAATCGATTCAGCGAAGTGATCGAGCAGCTTGTGCAGCAGGGCCGGTTCCTGAAAAGCCATGGCCTTGATCACGGCGTAGTTCTTGCTGCTCTTGCCCTCCACCACGTAAGCGGCCAGGGTCCAGGGAGCGCCGACGAAGCCCAGCACAGCGGCCTCATTGCCCACGCTCTGACGAAGACGACCCAACACTTCACCCACAAAGGGCATCGATTCAGCAGGGTTCAAAGGATGCAGGGCATCCACCTGGGCCATGGTCCGGATCGGCTCACCGATCTGAGGACCCTTGCTTTCGATGATGTCGAAGTCGATGCCCATCCCCGGCAGGGGGGTGAGGATGTCGGAAAAGAGGATCACGCCGTCGGGCTTGAAGGCGTTGAAGGGCTGCATCGAGATCTCATAGGAGAGATCAGGGTTCTCCGACCGTTCCCGGAAGCTCGGATACCGGTCACGCAAATCCCTGTAGATCTTCATGTAACGCCCTGCCTGACGCATCATCCAGACAGGGGGACGCTCGACCGCTTCTCCGCGGGCTGCGCGCAGCAACAGGGGCAGAGAGTCGCTCATCAAGCTCTTTCGACGTAGCCGGAAACTTACCTGAGTGATGCGTACAAAAAGCCCCGGGATGCATCCATCCCGGGGTCTTCGTCATATGGAGAGAACTGTCTCAGGCCGAGAGGCCTGCTCAAACTTGAGCCTGATTGAGACTCCTTTTGGGATCGTGTTTGAACACCATCAAGCTCAAGGGAGGCAGGCAAAGGTCGAGGGAGTTGTCGTAGCCGTGGATCCCCCACTCTTCAGTGGGCTTTCCGCCCATGTTGCCCAGGTTGCTGCCTCCATATTTGCTGGCATCAGTGTTGAAGATCTCTTCGTAGAACCCGGCCAAGGGAACACCAACTCGGTAGTGAGAATGACTCTGGGGAGTGAAGTTCGCCACAACCACGAGCCAGGTGCCACTGGCGCTCTCTCGACGCATGAAGCTGATCACTGAGTGGCGGTTGTCGTTGCAGTCGATCCACTGGAATCCAAACTGATCAAAATCATCACGCCAGAGGGCGGGCTCGGCTTTGTAAAGCCCATTGAGGTCATCGACCATGCGCTGAACACCTTGATGGGGCTCGTAATTGAGAAGATCCCATTGCAGATCTCCCCAGACATTCCATTCAGCCCTTTGGCCGAACTCCATGCCCATGAAGATGGTTTTCTTCCCGGGATGGGTCCACATGTAGGCCAGTAATGCCCGCGTGTTGGCGTATTTCTGCCAGTCATCCCCAGGCATTTTGTGCAACAGATTGCTCTTTCCGTGCACCACCTCGTCGTGGCTGAGCGCGAGCATGAAATTTTCTGTGTACGTGTACCAGATGGAGAATGTGATGTTGTTCTGGTGGAACTGTCGGAACCAGGGATCAAGCTCGAAGTAATCGAGCATGTCGTGCATCCAGCCCATGTTCCATTTCAGGTTGAAGCCAAGGCCACCGATGTCCGTGGGCTGGGTCACCATCGGCCAGGTGGTGGATTCCTCGGCGATTGAGAGGGCACCTGGGAAGTGCTGGAAGAGCACGTGATTGGCCTGCTGAAGGAATTGCACGGCTTCGGTGTTTTCCCTGCCGCCGTGATCGTTCGGAAGCCATTCGCCGTCAGGCCGCAGGTAGTCGCGGTAGAGCATTGATGCAACAGCGTCCACCCTGATCCCGTCGATGTGGAATTGATCGAACCAGAACACAAGGTTGGCAACGAGGAAATTGCGAACCTCATTGCGGCTGTAGTTGAAAATTAAGGTCCCCCACTCCTTGTGCTCCCCAATCCTTGGGTCGGCATGTTCATAGAGATGGCAGCCGTCGAAGAAGGCGAGGCCGTGGCTATCGCGTGGGAAGTGTCCTGGGACCCAGTCGATGATCACGCCGATGCCTTCGGCATGACAACGATCCACGAACGCCCGGAATTCATCGGGTGTGCCGTAGCGGCTTGTGGGTGCATACCAGCCGGTGACCTGATATCCCCAGGAGCCATCGAAGGGATGCTCGGTGATTGGCATCAGTTCGATGTGGGTGAACCCTCTCTCCTTGACGTATGGAATCAGGCGATCGGCCAGTTCCGGATAGGTGAGAAGACGAGCTCCTGGCTTGAGGTCAGCGGCTGGAACCGGAGCGCGTGGGGTGCCATCGGCTTCGATGAACGGCTCGTTGGCGGCCGCGTGGATCCAGCTGCCAAGGTGCATTTCGTACACCGAGATCGGTTGATCGAGGGGGTTGCTGCTGTCCCGTTTCTGGATCCAGTCGCTGTCGGTCCAATGGAAGCCATCCAGGTGATTCACCACGGAGCTGGTGTCTGGACGCACCTCATGCTGAAACCCGTACGGATCGGCCTTCTGATAGCAGTGGCCGTCCTGGGTGCGGATTTCATACTTATACAAGTTGCCTTCGTTGAGCTCGGGGATGAACAGTTCCCAGATGCCACCCAGACGCTGCTGCATGGGGTGATGGCGTCCATCCCAGGAATTGAGGTCGCCGATCACACTCACGCTGCGCGCGTGCGGTGCCCACAGGCAGAACATCACACCCTGAATGCTTTCCCGCTCGCATCGATGGGCACCCATCCGTCGCCAAATGTGGTGATGGTTGCCTTCGGCGAACAGATGGCGGTCCATTTCGCCCATCCATTCCTGGCGAAATGCCCACGGGTCATGCTGCTCATGGGTGATCCCACCACGCTGAACCCGTAACCGGTACCTGCAGCCCGGGTCTTGGGTGACGGAGGCTTCGAAGATCCAGGGGTGGTGAGGGGTTGACATCACCATCTCCCGATCGCCCAGGAGCAGGGTCACACTGTCTGCTTCAGGCATCCAGACACGGATGATCCAACCTCCGTCGTCCTGAGCCTGGGGGCCGAGGACAGCAAACGGATGGTCATGACGGCACTCGGCCAACCGTTGTGCGTCCTCAACCATCCACTCGAGAACAGTGTTGGTCATGCCTTTGGACGCCGCGTTGGCCGGGAGCTTAAGCCGAAATTCCCAACATTCGGCGCACCGACCTAACTGAGCGAGTGATCAGACCAGATCCGCTGAAAAATCCACGTTGATGATCCGGCCCTGCCGGTTGAAGATCACGAACAGATTGTCAGTGATTTTCCCGAACTCGATGGTGACCAGCACCAGCTGCTGGTCACCGCCCTGGCTGGCGACCAGTGCGCTCTTGATGCGCTTCACACCACCAAGAAGCCCTTCCAGTTTGGTCCATTTGCGTTGCAGATCGGCCGGCGAAATCTCCTTCTGAAAATCGAGATCGAGGTAGTACCGGGCTGCCACCCACCGGCTTGCATCCAGATCCTTCACAAAATTGAGTGCCGTTTGCTCAATCGGCCGCATGGTGCCCACCCATTTCCAGGCCAGCAGCTTTCCCTCATCGTCGAGCACCAACAGGAGAGGAACCTCCCGAGTCCCACCGTTGGTGATTGCAACCGTGTCCACCGTTGTGTCGTCTATGCCGGGGTTTACGGCAACCACGCGGAAGGTTTCAATCCCAGGTGCGGATTGCAAGCGATTGGCGATGGCCTCCACACTTGTTGCCGCCTGAAGCGGGGAGGACAGCAGGGAATAAATCCCCGCGGCATTTTTTGTTTGAATCGCCTGAAGAAGAGCCGTGGCGGCCTCGGTGGCCTGGCGGGGGCTGAGTTCTGTGCGGGGGGCCGCGGTGGCCTGGCTGACAAGGCTCTCAGCACGAACGGAGAATGCTGGGATCAGCTCAAGCGTGCTGGTGGCCAGGGCTGCAGCCAGAAGACAGGAGGTGAGCTTCACGGCAATCGTCCGAACAATCGCGATTAGTCTGCCGGAATACCATCACGGTGTAGTACCAGCAAGGGATCGATCCAGAGCAAGGCTTTGTCCAGATGCAACGCGATGCTGATCACCCGACACTCAGGGTTTGGTGCTCCGCAGGCGTGGTGCGGTGTGCCTGGGTTGATGGCAACCGCTGGCCATGCCGCACCAGCGAAGGAGAGTCGCAGGCGGTCACCGGGCTGAAGGCTGGCATAGACCGGCTGTAGTTCAACCAAGCGTTCCTCCCGCCGGAGGGCACTGTCTCCAAGAACCCTTCGGAGCCCCATCGATAGCTGCTGGGTTGTTGTCGACCCCGCAGGAAGTCTGGAGAGGGTCACGCTGAGATCGAATCCGGGTTGGTCCGCCGAGGCCTCACAGCGCAGGACCGGACGTCCATTCAGCACGCGTGTGTCCTGCAAGGGAGCACTGGTGAACACGGCCACATCACTGCGCTGATCAATGGAGCTTCGGTCGCATGGGCCTGCTGAAGGACTCAGGTGACCTCCCACGGCCGGGACCGGACGCCAGGGGTCATGCACAACCGTGACGGTTCCACCGGAGCCTTCCGGTGGATTGAGAAGACGGCCTTCGTTGGGATCCAGGCAGGCCAGGCCATCACTGGCGAGATGCCAGCCGATCGCGCTTGCTGTCGGACTGTCCGCCGTCGTCCAGGGCATATCAATCCACTGATCACTCCCCTGGTCCCAGAGCCTCAACATCCCGGCGTTCTCACCGGGCGCCGAGTGGTCCTGCAGATGGCGCTGAAAGAAGTTCAGCAGCAGTGCACTGCTTTGAGGCCACCACTGCAGGTGGGTGGCTGGCCCGATGTGCAGTTCGGGACTTCCGCCTGCGGCCCGGGACCTTTCGGCCAGATCCAGGACGCCGCGGAGGTGGGGATCCCACCATCCGCCCAGCAGCAGCAGGGGGCGACGCAACCAGGATCGTGGGCTGTGGTGCTGTGTCCAACCATCGGCTTGGTCTGCAGGCAGTTTCAGCCAGCGCAGGGCCATGCCATCGGGATCGTGGCGTTCCAGCAGATCTCGACCGTTGCGTAGATAACGACCGTTCTCGAGGCTTTCGCGGATCTCCCCCCAAGCGCTCTGATCGTTCCGTCTCCTGGCCTGTAATGCTGCCAATTGGAGGCCCCAGCCCAGGCCGAGATGCCACCAGTGGGCACCGCCTTCGCAGCTCCAGTGATGGCGCTCATCCAGCCCACACATGGCCGGTGCCATGCAATCGGGAGGGGCACAGTCTTCCGGGGCAAGCAGCTGGGTCAGCCCTTGGTAAGAAAAGCCATAGAGACCGATCCGACCATTGCAGTCTGGGTGGGCCCGAATCCAATCCAGGGTTGTGGCTGTGTCTTCGGCTTCCTGACTGAATCCCTTAAAAACTCCCCCAGAGTCTCCCTGCCCGCGCACGTCTTGCACTAGCACCATGAAGCCATTGCGACACCACCACTGAGGGTGGGGCAGGGTGACTGTCGATGCGATCGCTCTGCCATACGGCTGACGCATCAGCAGGCATGGCCATGGTCCGGGGGCATCGGGCCGCCAGAGTCTGGATGCAAGTGCTACGCCGTCGCCGGTGATCAGATTGTGATCAGCGAACATCCGGGCAGTGCAGACCGATCACATATGTAGCCAGGATTTCGGCATCGGTGGTGCTGAGGTTGCGCTGGTTGGCGAGCTTGCCGATGGACTTGCCTGACAGTGCCGATTTGCCGTTGGCGTTGAGCGCTTCGAACTGTCGGCACAGGGCCTTGGCTTCCTTCGGATTGCGTTTGACGCTCTCAAGAAGGGTGGATTGCGCCGAGCTTGGAGAGGCCACAGAGAGGACGGCCGCCATGGAGGCCGCCACCAATCGAGACTGAATGTGGAGGGAGTGCACAGGACCGCCGTCCTTGTTCGACCCTCATTTGAAACGGGTGAGACCACCGCTTGCTCGCCGGAGCGGTCAGTTCGTGTTTTGCCTCTCCTTGGCTCTCAGGATCCAGGTCCTTGCCAAAGCCAGGTCAACCACCGGCGGGCGGCCACTGCGCAATTGCCGTTCTAAACGCCCAGTACGAGTCACCAGCTCGGGGGGTGATGAACCCGCCACGGCTGCGACTGTGGCCAGGCCCGCATGCATCAGCAGGGCCGCATCGGCGGGGGCCAGGTCGAGGCAGCATCCCAGATCGGCCATTCCTTTGAGGCGGCGCAGGTTGCGGGCTGAGGCCCTGCCTGAGGCGGCTAGGCGACTGATCTGATGGTCGGTGAGGTTTTGCACGTCCCCCCAGGTGTTGAGTCCTGAGGCCAAAAGCTGAGCCTGTTCATCACGTAGTCCCTGGGGGAGCTCCCTGAGTGGATCGGCGGGGTTCATTAGGGCTCGAAGCTCCGCTCCAGTTCCCCCAGGACGATGGGCTTCGAGGCTCCATCGCCTGCCGGTTGCAGCTGGCGCAGTCGCACTGACACCACCGCGCTGCTCCGTCCACCTGGTCTCACATTCTGAGCAAGCTGTTCAAGGGTGGGTGCCACGGCCTCAGGGGGAAAGTCAACGCCTGCCTGTGCCACCACAAGATCGTCGCCATTGTCGAAAACAATGGGGACGCGAACGGCACCATCCACCTTCACTGTGGGGGTGTAGCTCACCGAAAAGGCCCAGCAGCTCGCCGATAGCAGCAGGGTGAAACTGCTGACCCCCACCAGACGGAATCGCAGTCCCCAGCGGGCGATGAAGGCCACGATCGTGAGTGCCGACATCGCTGCTCCGCCCCAGGCCAGCCAGCCGCTCGAGGTTTCAAGCAACTCCGGTAAGGGCATGGGGTGGTCTCTCGTTGATGTGCTCCTTATATTGCGTCGGCTTCCAATCAATTGACGGAGATTGATGCTCGGAAGCGGTTCAGGTGGACGAACCAAGAGCGTGCTCTTCACTGGACTCGGTGCCGTCCTGATCGGCGGTGCCGTTGTTTGGGTTGCTGCAGATCGCATTGTCTCGGCTGTGTTCGAGCGACTGCGCCCGGATCTTGAAGAGCAGGTGGGCAAGCCCCTGGGACACCCTGTCAGCATCGGCAGTTTTCAGGGGTTGAGCCTCCGAGGGATCACGGTCGGTCCCATCAAGGTTCAGCGTGGTCGCCGTGATCAGTCCACTGCATCCGTGCAGCAGCTGACGATCGGTTTCAACCCGCTCGCCAGTCTGCAGCGGCTTCGGCCTGTGGTGACCGTGGGAGTCAAGGGTGCTCTGCTCGACCTGCGCCGCAATCCTCAAGGGGCGTATTGGGTGCCTGGTCCCCTGCCGAAAGGTGGCAAGCCGCCTCGACTGGATTTGGATGTGCGTCTGATGGACCCGGCGCGACTCCAAGTTGCACCCGCCGGACTGGCTCTGCGTGCAGCGGGCTGGACATCGGTTCGCCTTGATGAGAATCGAGCTGACGTGTCCCTGCAGGTGGCACTCCCGGATCGCGGCCGGATCACTCTTAAGGGCCGGGGCCGTTGGGTTCGACCGGAACTGCAGCTCAGCACTCGCCTGGAACGGATCCGGCTGGAGCGTTATCAGGGGCTTTTGCCCGCGAAACTCCCCGTGCAACTGCGAGGGCAGCTGGGTGGAGATCTACGGCTCGGTTGGAGGCAGGGACAGGCGAATTGCAGCGGAGGGATTTCCCTGGTTGATGTTGAGGTGAGTGGTCAACCTCTGGACCAACCCCTGCGTTCGAAGCAACTGAAGATCAGTTGCCGAGGCAACGCTCTGACGATTCCCACCAGTGAGTGGGCCTATGGGACCTATCGCGCCGATCTTGGCGGTCAGGTGCGCCTGAATCGCGCCTTCGATCTCCGCGGTGGCTTCCGGGAGCTCGGACAGGACAGGAGCGTGGCCTTCCGTGTGCTGGGCGATTGGTATCGGCCGAAAGTTGAACTCAAGGGGCGCTGGGCTCTGCCCGAAACGGTGGCTCTGGATGAGCCACTGCAGTTGGCCGTGCAGCTGGGGGCTGATTGGCGTAACAGCAAGGCCTGGACGGCTCAGCTGGATCGTCTGGATCTGCAGGCACCCGGTGTGGCGGTGCAGGCGCGGGGGATGCTTCATCCTCAGCTTGATGTGACCAGCCAACAGCTCACTCTCGCGGGCCCGGCCTGGAAACGACTGCCGTTGGTCCCTGAGTTTCTGGGGGCGAAGGCTCCTCTCCAGGGGCTGTTGAAGCTTCGAGGAGAAACGGCGAAACCAGTGATCAGCCTCGACCTTGCTCAGGCCAGCAATCCTCTGCTTGAGGCGTGGTCTCTGAGGGCCGGATGGAGCAGCGAAACCGGTCTTCTGCTGATCAAGGACTTCCGCAGTCCTGACCTTCAAGCGGATGCCCGTCTTCCGCTTGAACTAGGCGCTGAGGGCCTGAAGATTGGCGATCTGCAGGCTGATCTGAGGCTGGATCGCTATCCGCTGAAGCGCATCGGTCCACTGCTTGGCACCCCAATGGACGGATCGATCAGTGCATCCGGTCGTGTGAGTGGACCGCTCCAAGCGCTTCGACCCGATCTCAACATCGCAGTCAATGCACCCCGTGCCGGCGTGATTCGTTTGGCCGAGAACTGGAAGGGGCGATTCAAAGGGCTGGCCGGAGGAGGAGGCCTCCTGACCATGGCCTCCGTCGGTGCGGTGGTGCAGGGGGACCTCGAAGCCAGTCTTGGTGCGAATTGGCTACCGAATCGGGTGCTTCTCACCCGGCGTGGCGGACGGATGGAGATGATTGGCACACCAGCGGCCTACCGCTGGACGGCTGAGGGACTCTCCATCGATGGGGTGGAGCTGGCCTTGCCTCCGAAGCAGCGATGGGAGGGGCTCTACGGCCGGCTGAGTGGAGAGGGAACCCTGGGTCTGCAGCCTCTGGCGATGGACGTTGATCTCAGCCTCAGTCGGCCTGGTCTGATGGGTCTTCAATTGCGTCAGATCCTGCTGAGTGGCCGCTACCAGGATCGTCGCTATTCCTTCACCGGTGAGCTGCTCCCACCGGATACGGGCCAGATCACTCTCGATGCCAAAGGTCGACTGAACGGTGCCTTGGATGCTCGTGTGGAAGCGCGAGGACTCAGTGCTCGCTGGCTGACCAACAGTGCTCTCAGCCTGCCTCAGCTCAACGATGAGCGTCTTGTCTCCATGGGGACGGCTCAAGATCTGGGCACCCTGCTGGTGAATACCTTTGGTGGAACGCTCGATGGTCAGCTGCAGGCCCTTCGCGATGCCAGGGAGGCTCTGCTGAATGCGACCCGAACCAGCCGTGAGAGAGACCCGCTGCATCTGAAAGACCTGAGGGGGCAGGTTGATGCGGTGATCGATGTGAAAGGTCCCAGGCTGAGTCGTCTTGATCTTGATCTCAAGGCCAGGGGCCATCTCTGGATCGAAGGACAGGACCAGGACTACGCCCTCCAGGTCAAACCCTTCATCGCCAGGATCGAAGGGCCGATTCAGGGGGGTGAAGGGAGTTTCTCCCTTGAACATCTCCCGTTCAGCCTGCTCGCCCTCGTGGCCCCCGTCCCGCCAGCTCTTCAAGGAGCTGTTGGGCTCACCGGCCGCTACAAGCTCGGCGGAGCATCACCGGAGCTCAGCACCGATCTCAAGCTGGAGGATGCGCAGATTGGTGACAACCCGATCGCTCTCGAGCGAGGGCAGGTGCTGTTTGAGAACGGTGGTTTGACGCTGGACCTCGCGCTCAAGGCGGAGAAGGCTGCCCAACCTGTCACCGTCACGGGCCGCATTCCGCTGGCCTCCGATCAACCTCTCGATGTGAGGGTGGTCAGCCTGGGTGACGGACTGCGTTTCCTGACCGGTTTCACCGGCGGGATGGTGTCTTGGACCAAGGGAGATGCAGACCTGCGGCTTCTGCTCAGTGGACCGTTGTCGGCTCCTGAAGCCAATGGCTATGTGGTGCTGAAGAATGCCTCGTTCAAAGCTCAGGATCAGGCGCTGACCCAGGTCAACGGGTCGATGGTGTTTGACTTTGACCGGCTGGAGGTTCAGTCCCTGACGGGACGGGTTGGATCAGGCGGCCAGCTCAAAGGCAGTGGTTCCTTGGCACTGCTCAGCCCTGCCCCAGAGGCCAAGCCGCTGCGTCTGCAGCTGGAGAAGGCCCGGATCAAGCTCACCATCGCGGACGTTCAGGTTGGTGCCGATCTCACGATCACCGGAGCCCTGGTGAAGCCTGAGGTGGGAGGCACTTTGGAGGTCAGCGATGGCTCGATCCGACCGACACGCTCGATGTTGGTGCGCCCCAAGCGCAGGGAGGCTTCAGGGCTTCTACCAACGATGTCACTCCAAGGGGGTGATGGTGATGCGCAGATTGTGTCTGCAGATGCCCTGCTCGAGCAGCAATGGAATTTTCAGGATCCTCTGGTGCTGCTTGGCCCCAACATCGAAGCTGACAGCAGTCGCTCGCTCAAGGCCTCGCTGCCGAATCTTCCCTTTCTCGGCTTCGATAATCTGCGCCTAAGGCTGGGGCCCAAGCTTCGGGTGGAGGTTCAGCCCCTGGCGAACTTCACCACGGAGGGGCTGTTGACCCTGAACGGTGCCTTGGACCCCAGCCTGCAGCTTCGAGGTGTGGTGCAGCTGCTGACCGGGCGCGTGTCGATTTTTACGACGACGTTCAACCTGGATCGGCGTTCTCCGAATGTGGCGGTCTTCACCCCATCCCTCGGTCTGATTCCCTACGTGGATGTGGCCATGACCAGCCGTGTTTCCGACAGCGTGACCCTTGGTACCGGTAGTAACGCAGTGTCCAGCTCCGTGTTCGATACCAATGGACTCGGCAATCTCGGCGCCGGTGGGCAGTTGCGTCTGATCAAAGTGTTCCTCACGGCCACAGGGCCGGCTGACCGTTTGGCTGATGCCATTACGTTGCGAAGCTCTCCTGCGCTGCCTGAGGCGCAATTGCTTGGTCTGATCGGTGGTAACTCCCTGGCCGGTCTCTCCAACGCCGGTGCCGGCGCTGCTTTAGCGGCGGTCCTCGGCCAGTCGCTTCTTTCCCCGGTGCTCGGGACTTTGACCGATGCCTTCAACCAAAGACTGCAGTTCGCTCTCTATCCCACTTACGTGACACCGACAGTTCAGAACAATCAGGAGCGCACCTCGGGTCAGGTTCCTCCCCAGCTCGCTTTGGTCACTGAAGTGGGTGTGGCGCTGACCGACCGCTTCGATTTTTCCGTTTTGGCTGCTCCTGACCGCAACGACATTCCCGGCCAAGGCACGCTTTCTTACCAGCTCAATGCCAGAACGAGCGTGTCCGCCTCCGTGGATACCCAGGGCACGTGGCAGTCCCAGCTTCAGGTGTTTTTCCGTTTCTGATTCATGGTTGAGCCGCGTGTCCTGGGGGTTGATATCGGCGGAACGGCCCTCAAGCTCGGCCTGTTCGACGCGGATGGCATGTTGTTGGCTGATCTCCAGCGACCCACGCCTCAACCGGCGACTCCAGGATCCGTGTGCATGGAGCTTGTGGAGGCGATCGACACTCTCGATCCGGAGAGGAAGGCAGCACTGGTGGGGATTGGGCTTCCCGGACCAATGGATGCAGCGGCCCGGGTGGCGAGGGTGTGCATCAATCTGCCCGGATGGGAGGAGGTTCCCTTGGCCGCATGGCTGGAGCCACGCCTCAAGCGCAAGGTCACCCTGGCCAACGATGGCAACTGCGCTCTGGTGGGAGAAGCCTGGAAGGGGGCTGCGCGAGGGTTCCAGGATGTGGTCCTCCTCACCCTGGGAACGGGCGTCGGCGGGGGGGTGATGCTTGGAGGAACCCTGTTCACCGGCCACAACGGTGCCGCTGCAGAGCCTGGACTCATCACCCTCAACCCGGAGGGACCTGACTGCAACAGCGGCAATCAGGGATCGCTCGAACAATTTGCCAGCATCAGCGGCCTGGGGCGTCTCAGCGATGAGGATCCCGCGGTTCTCGCTGAAGCTGCCTCTCGCGGTGATGCCGAGGCTCTGACGATCTGGCGTGAATACGGCCGCTTGCTGGGGATCGGTATCACGTCTCTGGTGTATGTGTTCACGCCACAACTGGTGCTGGTGGGTGGAGGGCTGGCCGGAGCCAGTGCCCATTTCCTTCCAGCCGTTCGCCAGGAGGTGGCTCAGCGGGTCCAGGCCGTTTCGAGGGAAGGACTCTGCATCGAAGCCTGTGCACTGGGCAATGGAGCCGGTCGTCTCGGCGCAGCCCGACTCGCTTTGCAGCGCTTGAGCTGAACGTCGAGACGTGTTGACGCCGCCAGACCCTCGGCATTGATGATGGCCTTAGTGAGAGTCGCCCTCAGGCATGAACGAAGTCCCAGTGCCGTCCCCTGAGCTGCTGCAACGGGCTGGCGCCGTGCGTCTGGCCGCGGTGGATCTGGGGATGGCTGATGATGGTGAGCGAATGCAGGCTCTGAAGGCCATGGCTGAGGCCCTGGCTGATCGCTCTGATGCCCTCGTGGCAGCCAATCGTGAAGACATGGAACGCTCTGCTGCCGAGGGTCTAGCGCCCGCCTTGATGGCCCGGCTCAAGCTCGACGCTGCCAAGCTTGGGGGGGCGATCGATGGCGTCCGCAAGGTGGCCAGTCTCAGGGACCCTCTCGGCCGGCGTGACCTGCACCGAGAACTGGATCAAGGCCTTGCGCTGGAGAGGGTTTCAGTGCCTCTTGGGGTTCTGGGTGTGATCTTCGAAGCGCGTCCTGACGCCGTGATTCAGATCGCCTCCCTGGCCATTCGCTCCGGTAACGCCGCCCTGCTCAAAGGGGGCAGTGAAGCCCGCTGCACCAACGAAGCGGTGATGGAGGCCCTCAAGGCTGGGCTGGCCTCCAGTGCTATCTCCCCCGATGCACTCGCTCTGCTGACCACCCGTCAGGACAGCCTGGCCCTGTTGAAGCTGGATGGTCTGGTTGATCTGATCATTCCCCGTGGCAGCAACGAACTGGTGCGTTTCATTCAGGACAACACCCGGATTCCCGTGTTGGGTCACGCCGACGGAATCTGTCATCTGTATGTGGACGCGGCAGCGGATGTGGACAAGGCTGTTCGGGTGGCGCTGGATAGCAAGACCCAGTACCCGGCGGCATGCAATGCCATCGAGACCCTGCTGGTGCATCGCTCTGTGGCCGCCTCCTTTCTTTCCGCTGCCATCCCGGAGTTCCGCAAGGCGGGGGTGGTGCTGCGTGGCGACGCCGCCAGCGTTGCGTTGGGAGTGTCTGAACCAGCCACGGACGATGACTGGCGCACTGAATACCTCGATCTGATCCTGGCGGTGAAGGTGGTGGAGGATCTGGCTGAAGCCGTTGAGCACGTCCGCCGTTTTGGTTCCCGTCACACCGAGTGCATCGTCACGGAGGATGAAGCCGCCGCTGACCGCTTCCTGAGCTCCATCGACAGCGCAGGGGTGTATCACAACTGCTCCACCCGTTTTGCCGATGGTTTCCGCTATGGGTTCGGCGCTGAGGTTGGCATCAGCACCCAGACGCTCCCGCCTAGGGGCCCGGTCGGTCTGGAGGGTCTGGTGACGTATCGCTACCGATTGCGCGGCGATGGCCATGTCGCAGCGGACTACGCCACGGGTGCAAGTCGCTTCACGCACAAGGATCTGCCGTTGTGATGCCCTCGCTGATCCCTTCACTCGATGTGATTCGCATCGATGACCTGTGCCTCTGGGCCCATGTGGGAGTGCTGGAGCATGAGCGCCGGGATGGGCAATGGTTCCGTTTGGATCTTGCCTTGCATCTGGATCTCTCCGGTGCTGCGGCATTGGATGCGCTTGATGCCACAGCCGACTACAGCCTGGCTGTGAACGCACTTCAGGTTCTCGCCGCTGAGATTCGTTGCCAGACAATCGAACACTTCAGCGAACGGGTCTTCGAGGTCTTGGAGAGTCTCTATGGAGCCCTGCCGATGCATCTGCGCCTCAGCAAATGTTCCCCACCCATCGCTGGATTCAACGGTACGGTGAGCATTGAGCGCTGGCGCAACAGGCCGTCTTGAGATGACCACTTCGGTCACGGTGCCCTCGTCAGTTCGGCGTCCTCTCGTTCTTGTTCACGGGCTCTGGGATTCCCCCCGTCTCTTCAATCGTTTGGTTCGCCGCCTGGATGCCTACCAGTGGCCGGTGTCGGTGCCGCACCTTCCCCATCGTCTCGGTGCGGTGCCGCTTGTCTCTCTCGCCGAACGTCTGGATGATCACATCCGCCAACGCTGGGGAGATGGCTGCGTGATTGATCTACTGGGTTTCTCCATGGGGGGCATCATCAGTCGTGTTTGGCTTCAGCAGTTGGGGGGAGCCCGGAGAACCCATCGCTTCATCAGTGTCGGCAGTCCACAGCGCGGCACGCTCACGGCACAGTGGATTCCCCGCTGGTTGTTGGCTGGGCTGGCCGATATGAAACGCGGCAGTGCCTTGCTGCGTTCTCTGAATGCGGATCCTTCGCTACTGCAAGACCTCGACTGTGTGAGTTGTTTCTGCGGTTGCGATCTCATGGTGGTGCCCGGATGGCAAGCCCATCTCCCCGTCGGAACGGTGCGGAGCATCCCAGTGCTGACCCATCAGCAGCTCATATCCAATCCTCATGCGTTGGATGTGCTGATGCAGACCCTCCTTCGCGACGCATCCTCTGCGGACGGGTGACACTGTCTGAAGCTGAGGTGTCACTTCGGTGTAGTCGACTCAACTGGCTTTCAAACCCGAATGGCGGATGAGCGCTTTGCTGCTGGCATCCCGACCTCGGAACTGTCGATAGATCTCTGCTGGACGGAGACTTCCCCCCAGGCTGAGGATCGTGTTGCGGAATCGCTCGCCCGTGGCCGCCACAGCATCATCCTGGTCCAGACCGACCTCTTCAAATGCTGAGAAGGCGTCAGCACTAAGGACTTCCGCCCACTTGTAGGAGTAGTAGCCAGCTGCATATCCGCCAGCGAAAATATGCCCGAACGCGCAGAGGAAGCGGTCGGTATCGATCGGCGGCAGCACTGTCGTCGTCTCGGCGATACGGCGACGGAAGGCATCCGGGCTCAGTCCGAGGTTCGTGGACCATTGGCTGTGAAGCCGAAGATCGGTGAGTGCGAAGTGGATTTGGCGAAGGGTGCCACTGCCCTGCATGAAGGTGCGGCTGTTGCAGAGCTTGTTGTAATCCGCTTCGGGCAGTGGCTCACCCGTTGTCCAGTGCCGGGCCATGCCCATCAGTGTCCTGCGGTCGAAGCACCAGTTCTCCATGAACTGACTGGGGAGTTCCACGGCATCCCACTCCACGTTGTTGATGCCAGCGGCCTGGGGGTGCTCGACTGTGGTGAGCATGTGCTGCAGGCCATGCCCGAATTCGTGGAAGAGGGTTTCCACCTCCTCAAAGCTCATGAGGCTGGGGGTGTCTCCAGAGGGTGGGGTCTGATTGCAGATCAGGTAGGCCACCGGCAGGGTTAAGTCTCCGTTGGGTTGCCGTTTGCGGTTTAGGCACTCATCCATCCAAGCCCCGCCGCGCTTGCTCGCCGGCCGGCTGAAGGGATCCAGGTAAAAACCAGCCAGGGCCTCTCCCCTGCGGTCGAGGACTCGGAAGAACCGCACGTCCTCGTGCCAGATGGGCGCATCACCATCCGCCGCTTCAATGCGGATCGAAAACAGGCGTTCGCAGAGGCTGAACAGGCCATCGAGAACCTGGGGCAGGGGAAACCACGGCCTCAAGGCTTCCTGATCGAGATCGAAGCGCTCCCTGCGCAGTTGCTCCGCCCAATAACTCACATCCCATGGAGCGAGAGCATCCATGGCACCGCGGCTAGCGGCGAGTTGGTTCAGTTCCTTCAGCTCCCGTTCAGCGACGGGCATGGCCGCAACCCTGAGCTCTTCAAGAAGGGTTTCCACCGCATCCACCCCATCGGCCATCTTGGAGGCCAGGCTCAGCTCAGCCCAGTTGGCATAGCCCAGTCGCTGGGCCTGCTCCTGGCGTAAAGCAAGGATTTCTTCGATCAGCGGGCCATTGTCGAGATCACCCTGGCTCGCTCGGCTCACGTAGGCCTTGTACACCGTTTCGCGAAGATCGCGGTCTTCGGCATGGGTCAGGACCGGCACGTAGCTCGGCATGTCCAGTCCCAGTCGCCAAGGCCCTTCCGCGGCGGTGGGCTCGGCACCGGAGGAGGCACGGTCCCCCGCGGTGGCTGCAGCAACGGCCAGATTCTCCAGGACGCGTTCGGGAACTCCCTGCAGTTGATTGCGGTCGTGCACCACGAGGCTCCATTGCTGGGTGGCGTCGAGAACGTGATTGCTGAAACTGGTGGAAAGGGCTGCCAGACGCTCGCTGGTGCGGTTGAAGGCCTGTTGGTCATCCCCTGTCAGACCAACTCCGCGATGCTGCATCGAGAGCAGTTCGGTTTCGAGAATGCGGACCTGGGTTGAATCAAGCGTGTTGTTCTGTTGCTCCAGCAAGGAACGCAGGGCCTGGTGAAGGACTGAGCTTTGTCCGACCCTGTTGCTGAAACGCACCACCTCAGGTTGTTGACGTGCGTGGGCTTCACGCAACTCCGGCGTGTTGCGAACGGCTGTGAGGTGCGTCACCACGCCCCAGCTCCAGCGCAATCGTTCCCCCAGAGCATGGAATGGAGGCATGAGTTCGTCCCAGGACAGGGGGGTGCTGTCTGGTTCAGAAAGGCGATCGCGAAGCTGGTCCTCCAGAGCGGTGAACCTTTCACTGAGATCAGCCAGCAGGGACGGGATCTGTTGATCCACCTGCTCGGCATCGATGGCGTCAAATTGAGGGAGTCCCTCGCAACGCAGCAGTTCCGATGGGGGCATGGATGATCAGCCGGTGGGGAGGAGAGCGCGCATGGCCACGACGGTGTGTTTGGCCAGATCCACCGCCAGCGCATCGGTGGAAGCTTCGTACAGATCCATGGCGATCCGGGGCCAGATACCAATCACAAGCGTGGGGACCAGCAGGGTGAGACCGATCACCAGCTCGCGAGGACGCATGTCTTCCACAAATGCGAGGGCGGGAATCCGCGGACCGAAGAACACCCGACGGCACATCGAAAGGAGATAAATCGGAGTGAGAACCAGACCGATGGCCGCGAGCACGATTGTTGTGACCCTGAACAGTGTGGTGAAACTCTCCTGGCTGGTGATGCCGAGGAACACGGTGATTTCACTGATGAATCCACTCATGCCCGGCAGTGCGAGGGATGCCAGGGAGCTGGCGAGGAAGAAGGCGAAGGTGATCGGAAGCACCTTGGCCAGTCCGCCCATGTTGGGGATGGACAGGGTTTTGGTGCGCTCGTAAAAGCACCCGGTCACGAAGAACATGGCCGCGGCAATCAGGCCATGACTGATCATTTGCAGCATGGCTCCACTGATGCTGAGTGCATCGACGGCACCGATGCCCAGCAGCACAAATCCCATGTGACTGACCGAGCTGCAGGCGATTCTGCGCTTCACGTTGTCCTGCGCGAAGGCATTGAGAGCGCCGTACACGATGTTGACGATGCCCAGGATGATCAGAGCTGGTGCCATCACGAGGTGGGCATCCGGAAGCATCTGAACGTTGAATCTCAGCAGGGCGTAGCCACCCATTTTCAGAAGCACGCCTGCCAAAAGCATGGAAACCGGAGCATTCGCTTCCCCGTGGGCATCGGGAAGCCAGGTATGAAGAGGGAACATCGGTAGTTTCACCCCGAAGCCCACAAGGAAGCCGAGGTAACAAAGAAGACCGAAACTTCCTCCCGGTGAGCGCTGTGCGAGCTCATTGAGGTTGAGCGTGAAGGTGTCGCCGGACAGGGCGAGTGCCAGCCCGCTGATCAGGATCAGCAGTGACGCAAGAGCGGTGTAGAGGATGAATTTGGTCGCGGCGTACTGACGGTTCTGACCACCCCAAATGGCGATCAGTAGATAAACGGGGACCAGTTCCAGCTCCCAGGCCAGGAAGAACAGCAGGAAATCCTGGGACAGGAACACAAGGCCCTGGGCCGAGGCCTGGACCAGCAGCAGACCGAAGTAAAGCCGTGATTTATGCGTGACATTCCAGCTGGCCGCAACGGAGAGCAGCGTGACCAGACCGCTGAGAACAACAAGAGGTGCGGAGAGACCATCGGCCCCCAGGGACCACTCCAGACCGATGACCGGAAGCCAGCTGACTCGTTCAACAAGCTGGAGCTCACTGCTCGTCGGATCAAAATGTTGGCTGAACACAGCCAGCATCAGGACGAGATCCACCAGCAGAACGCCGATCGCCACGTTGCGTGGCACCGGCGACGGGGTTTGGTCGTCGCCAGGCAACAGGGGCATGAGCAATGCCGCCGCCGCAGGTAGCAACACGATCAGCGACAACCAGGGAAAGCCTGCGTCGGACGCAGCCGTCAAAGGCAGATTTGCGTCCATGGCGTCCACAAGATTGTGATTGAACTTATCAGCTCCGAGGGTGAGCTTGAGTACAACTACCCAGCATCGCGAGGCTGCCAGTGGCTCCCAGTCGTCTGCAGATTCAGCAGGGGGGCACGGCTGGCGATACCGACCGATTCCCAGGCTCTCACCATGGCCTGGCTGATGCTCGGCCCTTTCTCCTCCGGGCAGAGGGCCAAAATGCTTGGACCGGCTCCGCTGATGGAGCAGCCCCAGGCTCCCGCCTCGAGAGCGGCTTGGCGCACTTCCTGCCCTCCCTTGATCAAGCGCCACCGGTAGGGCTCATGCAACCGATCATGCATGCCATCGGCGATCAGATCGCCGTTGCCTGTGCGCAGGCCCTGAAGGAGCAGCGTGAGCGCACCAAGATTGACCACCGCATCTCCCACGGGAACGGTTTTCGGCATGGCGCGACGGGCTTCGCTGGTGCTCAGACGGATAGCGGGAATCGCAACCACGGCCTTGACGCTGTGCATCCATTCGCAGCGCACCACCCGCCATCGCTGCGATGCCGCCTTGGCTGTCATGCAAAGACCCCCGAGCAGGGAGGGCACCACATTGTCGGGGTGGCCTTCGATGTCGATGGCTAGCTCCAGAAGTTTCTCGCGGCTCAAAGGCTCTCCGACCAGAGCATTGGCCCCCACGAGGCCGGCGACGATGGCTGTGGCACTGCTTCCGAGGCCGCGGGCCGGCGGAACCGCCAGGCGCACTCTGGCCTCGAGGGCGAAAGGTCCTTCACCTGCAGCCTTCCAAACCCGTTGAGCGGCTCGATACACCAGATTCTCGGCTCCACCGCGGAGATGGGATCCCTCTTGCCCTTCGATGATCAGCTCGAAGCGTTCACCATCCCCCTCGATTCGCCGCATGGTGAAGCGGTTGTTCAGGTCCAGGGCTGCACCGAGACAGTCGAAGCCTGGTCCGATGTTGGCTGTGGTGGCTGGAACATCCACCACAACGGTCTGGCCTATGCGCGGCTGCGCCATCCCTACTGATCTACTCAGGCCAGTGTCCCACCCGACTCCGCCAGATCGCGTGCCCTGCAGGCTGAACTGAACAATCCGGCCTCCGGATCGGTCACGGCCCGAATGGTGATGCTTTCGATCAGGGGCCTGAAGCGTCCTTTCCGGCGAAGAGGCTCCAAAAACTGCGGCGAGCGCAGGCCGTCGATGACCTTTTCCGCTGTACCACCGCCGATCCAGAGTCCACCGATGCAAAGTTCCTGAAGGGCCAGATCCCCTGCAGCGGATCCATAAGCTCCGAGCCACAGCGTCATCGCGGCCTGGGCTAAAGGATCACCTGAAACCGCTGCCTGGCTGGTGTGGGCTGGCAAGTCTTCATGCTCCGGGTGGTCTGCCGGCAGCGTCCTCCAGGCTTTTGCCTTGGCCTGCAGGGGGTGATCGGCGTTGTCATGCGTGGAGAGCATCCAGCACATCACATACCCAAGCCCCGTGCCGCTGACAACGCGTTCGATCGACAGTCGATCGAGATCAAGGTCACGTCGCATCCACTGGGCCAAATGCCATTCATCTTCAGTTCGCGGGGCGAATTCCCGGTGACCGCCCTCGCTGGGCAAGGCCAGCCAGCCCCTGGCCGCCGGAAGGCCGCGAGCCATTCCCAGGCCCGTGCCTGCACCAAGAATGGCCACGGCTCCGCCGTCGTGTCCTGATTCTGTCGGAGTGTCTCGGCCGCTTCCGGTCTGCAGCACCACCTGTTGCGATGCGTTGAGGTGGGGCAGGCCATGGATGAGCACAGCAAAGTCGTTGACCAGCTCAAGTCGTTGCAGTCCTGTGGCATCGCAGAGCGAGGATTCGCTCATGCTCCAGGGGAGATTGGTGAGCTTTGCCGTGCCGTTCTGGACTGGTCCGGCCACGGCGATACAGCTGGTTTCAGGTTTGGACACACCTGGAGGCAGGGTCTTGAGAAAATCACCCAGCATCGACTCAAGATCGTTCCACTCAGCCGACGCATAGCGATGGGAATGCTTCTTGTTCAGCCCCCGATCGGTTTCGCTGTAGATGGCCAGCAGGGTCTTGGTGCCTCCGAGATCACCGGCCAAAAATGTTTTGGCTGCCATGGGGTGGTGTCTGGCATCGATCCCAAGGGTGAAGATGGTGCCGTTAAACGGCAAGCAATCTGGATGACATCCTTCAAGGATCGCGGTCGTCAGTGTTGTCCTTCTGGCCCAGCTTCATTGAAGAAGTTCAGCGGAAGCGGCCCCCAAGTGGTGCTGGGATGACTCTCGTCATCACCATGGCCAGTGATCAGGATTCCTTCCCCCAGGCCCTGTTCGATGCGGATGCGGATGGATCCACCGTTCTGATTGGCTTTGAGGAATACAGGTCCTTGTTCCTCGGTGCTGGCTATCACAGTCATGGGCTCCCACGCCTGGCTGCGTTCGAGCGCCCGAAGGGCCGCTAAGGCTTGAGCGGCAGAGGGGGCCATGACGCCAACGGTGAACCAGCTGGCGCTGTCCATGGCTTCGGTGAGCTCGGATCGCAGGCCTTCCCAGACCTCAGGACTGAGCTCCGGAGCCCCGCGCAGACGGGCCAGATCTCCGAGGGAGGTGATCGCAGACTCCGTCATCCCTTCAGCTCCAGTCCTGCGGCACGTTGTGCGTTGGCGTTCTGAACAGCGCGGAGTAAATCGGCCATAGTCACCACACCGAGATCGCCATCCCTGCGGCTGCGAAGACTCACGGCATTTTGTTCAGCTTCCTTGGCACCGATCACGGCCAGAACAGGAATTTTCATCTGTTCGCCGGTACGGATCAACTTGCCGAGACGGTCGCCGCTGCGATCGATCGTGGCCCGCACCCCCACCTGGGTGAGCTGGTCCAGCAGGCGTTCGGCGTAGGGCTGCACCTCATCGGTGACCGGTAGCAGCCGCACCTGCTCGGGGGCCAGCCAGAACGGATAGTCGCCCGCGTAGTTCTCGGTCATGATCCCGAAGAACCGCTCCAGAGAGCCGAAGATGGCCCGGTGGATCATGATCGGGCGCTGTTTGCTGCCATCCGCAGCGATGTAATCGAGCTTGAACCGCTCCGGCAGGTTGAAATCGAGCTGGATGGTGGAGCACTGCCACATCCGGCCAATGGCATCTTCGATCTTGAGATCGATCTTGGGACCATAGAAGGCCCCGCCGCCTTCATCGATCTTGTAAGCCCAGCCTTTGCGTTCCAGCGCTTCGATTAACCCTTTGGTGGCCAGATCCCAGACGGCGTCATCACCGATTGATTTCTCCGGGCGAGTGGAAAGGTTGATTTCGTAGGTATTGAAGTCGAAGGTGGAGAGAATCCGCTCGGTGAGGTCAAGGATTTTCAGGATCTCATCGCTGATCTGTTCTGGAAGGCAGAACACGTGGGCGTCGTCTTGGGTGAAGCCGCGCACGCGCATCAGGCCGTGCATCACTCCCGGCCGCTCGTAGCGGTACACGGTTCCCAGCTCAGCCCAGCGGATCGGCAGTTCCCGGTAGCTGCGCAGCTTGCTGGCGTAGGTGAGCACATGGAACGGGCAGTTCATCGGCTTGAGCTGGTACTCCCGCTCGTCCACCTGCATCGGGCCGAACATGCTTTCGGCATAAAAGTCGAGGTGGCCAGAGGTCTTCCAGAGGCTGATGTCGGCCACGTGGGGGGTGTAGAGCAGCTCGTAGCCACCTTCGAAGTGGGCCTGGCGCCAGAAGTCCTCGATCAGCAGACGCATGCGGGCGCCTCGGGGGTGCCAGAACACCAGACCGGCACCGGCTTCATCCTCGATTGAAAACAGATCAAGGTCTTTACCGATGCGGCGATGGTCACGCCGCAGGGCCTCTTCCTTGCGGCGCTTGTGCTCGGCCAGCTGTTCGGGGGTCTCCCAGGCGGTGCCGTAGATGCGTTGCAACTGGGCCTTGGTTTCATCGCCGCGCCAGTAAGCCCCCGCCACGCTCTCCAGCTCAAAAGCCTTGGCGTTGAGCTGGCCGGTGTGATCCACGTGGGGGCCGGCGCAGAGGTCCCACCAGTCCTCACCCAGGGTGTAGAGGGTGATCGGCTCTTGGAGGCCTTCCAGAATCTCCAGTTTGTAAGGCTCGTTCTGGGCCTTGATCTTTGCTTCGGCCTGGCTGCGGCTCACCTCGACGCGCTCGAGGGGCAGTTTCTTGTTGATGATCTTGATCATCCCTTTCTTGATCGCCTTCAGATCGGCTTCGGTAAAGGGATCCGGGTTGTCGAAGTCGTAGTAGAAACCGGATTCAGTCCAGGGGCCGATGGTGACGCGGGCCTGGGGAAAAAGCTGTTGCACCGCCATGGCCATCACGTGGCTCATGGAGTGGCGGATTTTGAGCAGCTGCTCGTTCTCGCTGGTTTTGGGCAGCACCACTGGGCTGGGGGGGGCTGAGGTCGTTGCTGCCGCGCTGCTCACCGTCTGCTGATCGGGATTCGCCATCCTATGGGGATACTGCCTGCACCCTTTGATGAAGCCGGATCGGGATCCTGAAGCCGATGCTCTGCTGGAGTCCCTCCTGGATTCACTGTTGAGGGATTTCAATCACTGGTTCCATCGGGGAGAAGAGTTGCTGAGGGTCTGTCCGGACGCTGTGATGGATCGAAAGGACCGTGAGGCCATGGCGGCGCGGCTGGATGAGGGCCTCAGGGCCATCGAAGCAACACGAGCGCTCGTGAGCGCCAGTCCTGAGGCGATGGCCGTGTCGATGGATGCCATGGCTCCGTGGCACCAGCTGGTGATGGAGGTTTGGGCTCTGGCGGCTCAGGTGTCCAGAACGTCTCGATGAGGAGCGCTTCAGGCCATCGACGCAGCGGTTGGCTCAGCCTGGGAGTGCTTGCTGCCCTCGTTCTTCGCGCACGTGGCGTGCCTCTGCTGTTGCCAGGGTGCCCTCTGCGCACTCTCACAGGGATTCCCTGTCCCACTTGCTTTCTCACCCGTTCGGCTCTGGCCACGCTGCACGGTGATCTCGGAGAAGCCTTGGAGCTTCATCTCTTCGGCCCACCCCTGGTCTTGGGCCTGGGTTGGGTCGGATGGCGGCAGGCGGTTATGGGGAGAGAGCTGCCCAGGCTGGGATCGTCCCGCTGGCTCCTGCTCATCGTTCTCGGCGCTGGACTCGGTTTGTATTGGATCGTGCGCCTGGGGCTTTGGTTTGGTTTGGATGTTCCCCAGCCCGCTTGATCAGCTTTCGGTTCCGTTTCGTAATTCGCTCAGATTGCTCCTGTAAAACGCCAAGAGTTCGGAGTGGGACTTCACGGGTTGGCCATAGGCACTGCGTCCAGCATGGGTGGGAAAAGACGCCCATTCCGGTGCCAGACGGTTCATGGCGGCCCTGGTGAGCCCATTGCGGTCGACCTCCTGAAGGGCGCCGCGCTTTTTCACCAGGTGCAAAGCGGCTTGGTCTTGATGCTTGGGAGCAAAGCTGGGGAGCTTGAGCTTGCGCGCTGTTTCCTGCCAGGTACTGGGGAGGAACTGGTAAGCGCCGGCAGCAGCGCTGGAGTAGCGCTTCACCACGACACGTTCAGGATGACGCGACAGATCTTGAAAGAGCCCACCGCCGTACAGGGTGCGGTACCCGAGGTCTCGGCCATCTTTCCAGGTGCCTTCCGCGTAGCGGATGGTATTCAGCAGGGCCCTGCGTTCCGGCGTAATGGTGTAAGGAGTGGCTTCTAGATCGTCGGTGCGCTCTTTCTGCTCTTGGCGACGAAGAGCATCAGCCACGGTTTGAGCCTGATCCACTCGCTCCTCGGAGCGTTCGGCCTGGATGCCCGTCCCCGACGTCATCATTAGACCCACGCTGAGGGCTCCAATGCCGAGGATCTTGGGTCCGGAGGTCTTGGAAGAGCGGATCAACGTGGTGGTTTGACGCAGCAAGCCGGGAACGCTCCAGAAGATTGGAAGCGCCACCCTCGTCAATGGGAAGGGGCTCTGGCGAGTGGGTCGGGGTCGCCCTTGACGCTACGAAGTCTGTATGCCTGAGCAAAAACACTCAGGCCTGAGCTTGCCTGAGACCCATGAGATCTTGCTTCTGGACTGGCAATCCCCCGTAAGAGGGCGCCGGCGGGTCGCTGCGGCTCTCAGGATGTATTAAGTATTAGTGAAACTTTTTAGTTCCTTTGCCAATGATCAGCTGCTTCTGAGAAAGCCGAGGGCTGCGCGAACCCTTTGCGCGCTGGCATCCGCGACGGCACCAGCACGCTCTCGGCCGGTTTCCAGTACGGCGAGGAGCTGAGCACGGTCTTCCATCAGCTCGTGGTAGCGCTTTTGGATTGGATCGAGGGCCGCCACCGTGGCCTCTGCAAGAAGGGGTTTGAATTGACCCCACCCCATCTCAGAGCACTCCGCGGCTGCTGCCTCACGCCCTCTGCCGCTTAGAAGGGCGTAAAGCCCGAGCAGATTGTCTGTCTCTGGGCGTTCAGGATTGCCGAATTCAAGGCCTCGTTCCGGGTCAGTCTTGGCCCGCTTGATCTTCTTGGTGATCTGGTCCGGAGGGTCGAGCAGGGTGATGCGGCTTCCCTCATTCGGGTCGCTTTTGCTCATCTTGCTGCGACCGTCGGTGAGGCTCATCACCCGAGCGCCGTCCTTGAGGATGAGCGGTTGGGGAACCTTCAGGATCGGTGCGTCCTCGGTTCCGAACCTTGCATTGATGCGCTGCTGCGCAATGTCACGGGCGAGCTCAAGATGCTGTTTCTGGTCCTCTCCGACGGGGACAAGATCAGCGTCATAGAGAAGGATGTCAGCGGCCATGAGCACTGGGTAATCCAGGAGCCCTACGGACACGTTGTCCCCCTGTTTCAAAGCCTTCTCCTTGAACTGGATCATGCGTTCCAGCCAATTGAGAGGAGTGACGCAGTTCAGCAGCCAGCAGAGTTCGCTGTGGGCAGGCACCTGGCTCTGCACAAAAATCGTGCAGAGCTCAGGATCGAGCCCGCAGGCCAGGTAGAGGGCCGCCGTTGAGAGGGTGTCTTCCGCCAGGCGTTTCGGATCGTGGGGCACGGTCACGGCATGGAGATCCACCACGCAAAAGAACGTGTCGTGGTCGTGCTGGAGATCCACCCAGTTTCGGATCGCTCCGAGCCAGTTCCCTAGATGGAGGGCACCGGTTGGCTGGACGCCAGAAAGAACGCGTGGCCTCCCCATCGATCAGGCTCCGGGCTCGCTGGTCGGGGCCGCTTCGGCCGCAGGTTGTTCGGTTCCTGCGGCTTCAGGCTCCGCAGACGCAGGTTCGACATCAGCGTCTGCGCTGGTTTCGGGCTCAGGCTCGGGCTCCGGGGCAGGAGGCTGAGGCTTGGCGGGTCGTGCAAACGGGTCAGGCTTGGAGCTGCGACCTCCTTCACCCCGGCCCTCGCCACGACGACCGCCCCGCTCGTCATCACGACGACCGCCGCCACGGTTCCCCTGGGCACGTTGCTGGGCCACCAGCTCATCAAGCTTTCCATCCTCGAGCATCTGCCCAAGGGTGCGGACAGCAAATCCGAGCACTGCCACGGTGGAGCGCAAATTCAGGGCTTCCTGGAGCGCCCGCGCGGATCGCATCTCGTTGTCGCTCAATCTGATCCTGAAGCCGCCACCCTCTCGGTTGCCGGGGCCGCGGCCGCCGCGGGCTCCACGACCGCCCTCGCGGCCGCCTTCACCTGGTCCGCCCTGTTGGCGGGAATCGCTGTAGGAATCAGTCATGGCCTGGGGCCTGGAGTCAGGCGCAAGTGTGACGCATCACCGCAGCCCAGGGAATGTCCTGGGGAGCTTCGTCAGCTGTTTCAACCGTGGGTACCCCGAAAGGTGATCTGTTGTTCCGCGTAATCCCTCGGCTCCAAGTGGATGGTGCAGCGCACCGGTCCGAACCGGGTCTCCAGTCGATCCTCGACCTGCTCGGTGATGCGATGGGCTGCCGCGAGGTCATCCACGTCCACCACCATGTGCATGTCGATAAAGACTCTCTGTCCCAAGACTCCGCGGCTGGCGATGTCGTGGCAATTCAAAACTCCAGGAACTCCCATGGCCTGCGCATGAATTGCTTCGGGGGCAATGGCGATGTGATCAACCAACCAGGGCAGGTTGTCCCTCAGAACATGCCAGCACACGCGGATCAGGATCACGGCCAAGGGCACGGCCAGAATGAGATCCAGCCAGTTCACTTTGAAGATCCAGGCACCAGTCAGTCCCACCAGCACAATCACCGTGGTCCAGATGTCGCTGGTGGTGTGATTGGCATCGGCCAGAAGCAGCTGACTGTTCAGCTTTCGTCCTTGTCGACGCTCATAACGGGCCAGCACGACGTTCAGCACCAGCACAACGAGAAGCAACAGGAGTTCGGGCCAATCAATCCTCAGCTGGGGAAGTCCATCCAGAATGCGCTGGCCACCCGTGATCAGGATCTCGATCGCGGTAAAGAAGATGAATCCGGCGATCGCCAGGGCTCCGATCCCCTCATATTTGTCGTGTCCGTAGGGATGGTCGCGATCGGGCCTCGGGTCAGAGAGGCTGTTGGTGATCAGCGCCAGCAGGCTTGACAGAGCATCTGTCGCACTGTGCATGGCGTCCGCGATCACCGCCAGGGATCCGCTGGCCAATCCCACCGCAAGCTTGAGTGCGGTCATGCTGAGGTTGATGGTCAAGGCCACCATCAGCACCCGCTTCACCTCGTTTCTGCGATCGCTGGCCATGGAAGGCTGATGATGACCTCTCAACCATATGGAGAGACCTTTGTCCTGGCCGTCAGGAAGGGTCGGATTGCCCGCTGCACGATTTCAGGCTGGCCATCAGCGGGTGCCGTAAGCATCGAGGTGAGCTAGGAAAGCCGGGTGTGTGGGCCCGTCGTGCAGTTTCCGGTGCAATCGATCCGCAACCTGGTCGTTTCCGGTTGGTCTCTGTCCCCCCGATTGGCAGGTCGGCTGGCTGTTTCCGCAGGTGTGCTCACCGCTGGGCACTGGTTGCTCACCGACGTCGCTCACATCCCAGGAGGAGGTTTCGGCGTTCTGGCGGCTGGAGCCGGCCTTTGGTGGCTGTCCCGTCCGGTGAAGCCTCCTGTTTTTCAGGAACCCGAATCACTCAAGGGCTGGATTCAGCGTTGCAACGATGTTCTTCGTCAGTTCGCTGAACTGGAGACCGTCCTCGGGTTCAACGATCTGTGCAAGCCCAGAGCCGCCGAGCTCGAGCGCTTACTGGACTTCGACGAGCCGCTCAGTCTTGGGGTGGTAGCCACAGACGGCACACCTTTACCGTCGACGGAGCGTTTGCAGGTCGCCCTGGCGGGTGTTCGCAACCTCGACCTCTGCATCGGAAGGCCTCTTCCTGTTGTTGGGACGTCCTGGCGCTGGCCAGCTGATCTGCAGCAGCTCGATGTTCTTCTGCATGTTCTGCCCCTGCCCCTGCGCGCGGCTGATCTGCTCTGGCTGGAGCAGCTGCCTGTCGATCGTCCCGTGTGGTTGCTGCTCGAGTCGGAGTCGTCCAGGTCTGAGCAGATCCAGGCCCTGAACTGTCAGCTTCCGGAGCGTTGGCACCAATCGCTGCTTCCATGGAACGGGACGGCCGAGACGCTCAGGAGTGTGCTCCAGCCCGTTCGTCGTCAGCTTGATGAGCCAAAGTCTGTTCGAGACATCACCCGTCAGCGACTGCTTCGGGACCTGCACCGCTGCTGGCAGGCCGATCTGGAAGGGTTTCGCCGCGAACGGTTTCGTGCCCTGCTTCAGCAAAGCCAGTGGATCGTGGCCGGTGTGGTGGCTGCGTCGCCGCTTCCCAGTGTCGACCTCCTGGCTGTTGTGGTTGGCAATGGCCTGATGGTGAAGGAGATGGCAGCAATCTGGAATTGCCCTTGGAGTCAGGACGTCCTGCAGGCTGTGGTGCGTCAGCTCGGGGGTGCCGCTCTCGCCCAGGGCGTTGTGGAATGGAGCGGCCAGGCGCTGCTCGGTCTGGCCAAGCTGGATGGTGCGAGCTGGCTCGCGGCTGGCGCGGTTCAGGCATTGAGCGCTGCCTATCTCACCCGCGTGGTGGGAGCGTCGATGGCGGACTGGATGGCTCTCAATGCTGGCGTTGCGGAGCCCGACCTCGAAGAGCTCAAGCGTCAGGCGCCGTTGCTGGTGGCCCGCGCCGCTGACCGGGAACGACTCGATCTGCGTGCTTTCGCAGACCAGGCCCGCGACTGGATCCGAGCGAGGAGCGACTGGAGCGCCGCCTGACTTTGCATTAATTCATGAAGTATTCATGAAGCTGCTATGAATTAATGCTGCGAGATGACTCGAATGATGTGAAGTGGTGGTTATTGATCGACAATTCCATACTCTTAATTCTGAATCCAGGCCTTCAATTTGAGCGTTTGGATTCATTCCCGTACTCATTTGATTCATGGCTACTGCAATTCGCAGCGGTCGCCGCGGCAGCTGGGAAAGCTTCTGTCAGTGGGTCACCGACACCAATAACCGCATCTATGTGGGCTGGTTCGGTGTACTGATGATTCCCTGTCTGCTCGCAGCCACCACCTGCTTCATCGTTGCCTTCATCGCAGCGCCAGCTGTCGATATCGACGGCATCCGTGAGCCCGTCGCCGGCTCCCTGATCTACGGAAACAACATCATCTCCGGTGCTGTTGTTCCTTCCTCGAACGCCATCGGCCTGCACTTCTATCCCATCTGGGAAGCTGCTTCTCTTGATGAGTGGCTGTACAACGGCGGTCCTTATCAGCTGGTGGTCTTCCACTTCCTGATCGGTATTTCCGCCTACATGGGTCGCCAGTGGGAGCTCTCCTACCGCCTCGGCATGCGCCCCTGGATCTGCGTTGCTTACAGCGCTCCGCTGTCTGCTGCCTTCGCCGTGTTCCTGGTGTACCCCTTCGGTCAGGGTTCCTTCTCTGACGGCATGCCCCTCGGCATCTCCGGCACCTTCAACTTCATGCTGGTGTTCCAGGCAGAGCACAACATCCTGATGCACCCCTTCCACATGATGGGCGTCGCAGGTGTGTTCGGTGGCTCCCTGTTCTCCGCCATGCACGGCTCCCTGGTGACCTCCTCCCTGGTGCGTGAAACCACCGAGAGCGAGTCCCAGAACTACGGCTACAAGTTCGGCCAAGAGGAAGAGACCTACAACATCGTGGCTGCCCACGGTTACTTCGGTCGCCTGATCTTCCAATACGCCTCCTTCAACAACAGCCGCAGCCTTCACTTCTTCCTGGCTGCCTGGCCTGTGGTCGGCATCTGGTTCACCTCCATGGGCGTCAGCACCATGGCGTTCAACCTGAACGGTTTCAACTTCAACCAGTCTGTTCTGGATGGTCAGGGCCGGGTTCTCAACACCTGGGCTGATGTGCTGAACCGCGCCAACCTCGGCATGGAAGTGATGCACGAGCGCAACGCTCACAACTTCCCCCTCGACCTGGCTGCTGCTGAGTCCACTCCTGTGGCTCTGCAAGCACCTGCCATCGGCTGAGGCTGAAGTCTCTTAACCCAAAGATTCAGCGTCAGTTGAATCGGAAAGCCCTCACCTCACGGTGGGGGCTTTTGTTTTGGGTTCAAACGTTCAGGACTGATGTGTTGCCATGTGCCTCATTAAATCGATGCACTTGCAGCTGTAGGCCCATTCGTTGTCGTACCAAGCCACCAGTTTCATGAAGCGGTCATTGAGAGCCATCCCTGCTCCCGCGTCGAACACCGACGTGCAGCTTTCTCCCAGCAGATCATTGGAGACGATTGGATCTTCCGTGTAGCCAAGGATGCCCGAAAGACCATTCTGCGAGGCCTGTTTGATCGTCTGCTTCAGATTCTCGTAGCTGGTTGGACGGTCCAGATTCACTGTGAGATCGACCACGGAGACATCAGGAGTGGGGACCCGGAAGGCCATGCCGGTGAGCTTGCCGTTCAGTTCAGGAATGACGCGGCCTACGGCTTTTGCCGCTCCCGTGGAGCTGGGAATAATGCTTTGCCCCGCTCCCCGTCCTCCACGCCAGTCCTTCAGGGAGGGACTGTCCACTGGTTTCTGCGTTGCCGTTGTGGCGTGCACTGTGGTCATCAGACCGCTGACGATCCCGAAGTTGTCGTGCACCACCTTGGCCAGAGGGGCCAGACAGTTGGTTGTGCAGCTGGCGTTCGAGACAATCGCCTGCCCGGCGTAGCTGGTGTGATTCACACCCATCACGAACATCGGGGTGTCGTCCTTGGATGGAGCACTCATCACCACGCGACGGGCGCCGGCATCCAGGTGAGCCTGGGCCAACGGGGCAGTGAGAAAAAAGCCCGTGCTCTCGAGTACGTAATCCGCGCCGATCTCGCCCCAGCGAAGCTGACTGGGATCTCTTTCAGCGGTGATCCGGATCGGTTGGTCGTTCACAACAAGCGCTCCGTCCTCCACGCGGATGTCGCCTTGAAACTGACGATGGGTGGAGTCGTAACGCAGCAGGTAGGCCAGGTAGTCGACCTCGATCAGATCATTGATTCCCACTACCTCCACATCCGGGCAGGTCATGGCCTGACGAAAGGCGAGCCGGCCAATGCGGCCAAATCCATTGATGCCGATGCGGATGGCCATTGAGCGATGGAAAGCAGATCCTTTCCGGCTTATAGAGAGCTCATGCGCTCTTGAACGCTGCCCTTGCGGGGATCCGCACAGGTCGCATCGTGTGCAGCCTTCTGAATCAAGGATCAGCTGGACTTATCAAAGCCATCACCAATCCTCGTTGTGCGCAGCCAGTGTCTTTGGTTGTGGAAGCGCAAAGTCCCTTTACATTGTGAAGGTCGGTTAACCGACTTTCTTTACCGCCGACGGGTTTTCCCTGACGCTTTCTCCCCCGTACTCATGACCACCACCATTCAGCAGCGCTCCGGCGCCAATGGCTGGCAGTCCTTCTGCGAGTGGGTCACCTCCACCAACAACCGCCTGTATGTGGGCTGGTTCGGTGTGCTGATGATCCCCACCCTGCTGGCTGCCACCACCTGCTTCATCGTTGCCTTCATCGCAGCGCCCCCCGTCGACATCGACGGCATCCGTGAGCCCGTCGCCGGCTCCCTGATCTACGGAAACAACATCATCTCTGGTGCTGTTGTTCCTTCCTCGAACGCCATCGGCCTGCACTTCTATCCCATCTGGGAAGCTGCTTCTCTCGATGAGTGGCTGTACAACGGCGGTCCTTACCAGCTGGTTGTCTTCCACTTCCTGATCGGCATCTTCTGCTACATGGGTCGCGAGTGGGAACTTTCCTACCGCCTCGGCATGCGCCCCTGGATCTGCGTTGCTTACAGCGCACCTGTGGCTGCTGCCTCCGCCGTGTTCCTGGTGTACCCCTTCGGTCAGGGTTCCTTCTCTGACGGCATGCCCCTCGGCATCTCCGGCACCTTCAACTTCATGCTGGTGTTCCAGGCAGAGCACAACATCCTGATGCACCCCTTCCACATGATGGGCGTCGCAGGTGTGTTCGGTGGCTCCCTGTTCTCCGCCATGCACGGTTCACTGGTGACCTCCTCCCTGGTGCGTGAAACCACCGAGAGCGAGTCCCAGAACTACGGCTACAAGTTCGGCCAAGAGGAAGAGACCTACAACATCGTGGCTGCCCACGGTTACTTCGGTCGCCTGATCTTCCAATACGCCTCCTTCAACAACAGCCGCAGCCTTCACTTCTTCCTGGCTGCCTGGCCTGTGGTCGGCATCTGGTTCACTGCCCTGGGCGTCAGCACCATGGCTTTCAACCTGAACGGTTTCAACTTCAACCAGTCCATCCTTGATGGTCAGGGCCGCGTCCTGAACACCTGGGCTGATGTGCTGAACCGCGCCAACCTCGGCATGGAAGTGATGCACGAGCGCAACGCTCACAACTTCCCCCTCGACCTGGCTGCTGCTGAGTCCACTCCTGTGGCTCTGCAAGCTCCCGCCATCGGCTGAGGCTGAAGTCTCTTAACTCAAAGATTCAGCTTCGGTTGAATCGGAAAGCCCCCTCGCGAGAGGGGGCTTTTTGTTGCGTGTTGGTATTGAACGACTTAACCGCGTTGAGGACGCTGCCACTGGGTGTGGCGTCGACGTGTTTCAGCAAAACCAGGCGCGACAATGGTTGTTGGAAGCTGGTCTGTCTGCATCTCAGAGAAGCTGTTGAGGTTCAGCGTTCTCTCGGAGATCGATTGATCGGCGGCTGACCAATCCAGCAGGGTGAGAGACGCCGGTGAGGCGCTGCTGCTGCCGAGTAGTCGCCGGGGACCACTGCCCATTGCACCGAGGCTCAGCAGCCGCAAACCCAGTGCTTCGGCGGGATACCAGGCATGGTGATGACCTGAGATCACAAGATCCACATCGGCTTGGCGCAGTTCAGCGGCCAGCGAAGCGGCGTCGTGAATGCATTCGCCAGCGCGTGCGCGGCCCTGGCTGAAGGCCGTTAAGGGGAGGTGGCCCACAACAAGGCAAAGGTCATCCTGCTGACGCTGCGGTGCGTTCAACGTGCGGGTGAGCCATTGCCGCTGAGCGCTGCTCACCGTTGAAGATGAGGCATCCATCACAACGAGGAAAAGACCAGGTCCATGCCAGGCGTACTGGAACGGGAAGATGTCCGCTTCCGTCAGTCCTGATGGCACCGCATCTTGATGCTTGCTCCAGAACCGAGAGGCCTGCTGACGCTCCCGTGCATAGATCCAGCGGCCCTGAGATTGCTGGCTTGATGCGTCGTGATTTCCCATCGCCGGCAAAAGTGGAATGCCGGCTGTCTCTAGAGGCCGTCGCACAAAGGTCTCAAAGCCCTCCCACATCGCTGCGAGCTGGCGGTCGGTCAGCGACGTCTTCTGGCCCGCGACCATGTCACCGGCACAAATCACCAGGTCAGGCTTCTGCTGCAACAGAAGGTTCACTCCCCGTTCAACGGTGGGCCCATAGCTGGTGCTGCCGTAGGAGCTGTTTAGATCGCTGATCAGCCCGATCCTTAAAGGCTTGTTTGGTGTCTGGAAGTTTCTGTTCTGTCCTGAAGCGAGAGGTTGCGCAGCCACCTTCTTCAGCAGGACCTCCAAGGCTGAGCCTGACGCGGCGGCGGCCATGAGCCGTAGAAATTCTCGCCGTCCGGGCTGTTTCATCAGCCGAGCTTATGCCTGAAATGAGCGATGGTCAGGGGTTTTCAGTGTGAAGTTGGTTGTCGAGCAGCAAACTTCCTTTACATTGTGAAGGTCGGTTAACCGACTTTCTTTACCGCCGACGGGTTTTCCCTGACGCTTTCTCCCCCGTACTCATGACCACCACCATTCAGCAGCGCTCCGGCGCCAATGGCTGGCAGTCCTTCTGCGAGTGGGTCACCTCCACCAACAACCGCCTGTATGTGGGCTGGTTCGGTGTGCTGATGATCCCCACCCTGCTGGCTGCCACCACCTGCTTCATCGTTGCCTTCATCGCAGCGCCCCCCGTCGACATCGACGGCATCCGTGAGCCCGTCGCCGGCTCCCTGATCTACGGAAACAACATCATCTCTGGTGCTGTTGTTCCTTCCTCGAACGCCATCGGCCTGCACTTCTATCCCATCTGGGAAGCTGCTTCTCTCGATGAGTGGCTGTACAACGGCGGTCCTTACCAGCTGGTTGTCTTCCACTTCCTGATCGGCATCTTCTGCTACATGGGTCGCGAGTGGGAACTTTCCTACCGCCTCGGCATGCGCCCCTGGATCTGCGTTGCTTACAGCGCACCTGTGGCTGCTGCCTCCGCCGTGTTCCTGGTGTACCCCTTCGGTCAGGGTTCCTTCTCTGACGGCATGCCCCTCGGCATCTCCGGCACCTTCAACTTCATGCTGGTGTTCCAGGCAGAGCACAACATCCTGATGCACCCCTTCCACATGATGGGCGTCGCAGGTGTGTTCGGTGGCTCCCTGTTCTCCGCCATGCACGGTTCACTGGTGACCTCCTCCCTGGTGCGTGAAACCACCGAGAGCGAGTCCCAGAACTACGGCTACAAGTTCGGCCAAGAGGAAGAGACCTACAACATCGTGGCTGCCCACGGTTACTTCGGTCGCCTGATCTTCCAATACGCCTCCTTCAACAACAGCCGCAGCCTTCACTTCTTCCTGGCTGCCTGGCCTGTGGTCGGCATCTGGTTCACTGCCCTGGGCGTCAGCACCATGGCTTTCAACCTGAACGGTTTCAACTTCAACCAGTCCATCCTTGATGGTCAGGGCCGCGTCCTGAACACCTGGGCTGATGTGCTGAACCGCGCCAACCTCGGCATGGAAGTGATGCACGAGCGCAACGCTCACAACTTCCCCCTCGACCTGGCTGCTGCTGAGTCCACTCCTGTGGCTCTGCAAGCACCTGCCATCGGCTGAGGCTGAAGTCTCTTAACCCAAAGATTCAGCGTCAGTTGAATCGGAAAGCCCTCACCTCACGGTGGGGGCTTTTGGTTGTGAAGCGACGGACGCATCGCCACGATGCCAACAAGACCGTGTCGCAACGATGGATCCATCTACAAGCGGTCACGGTCCCTGGAACTTGTCCTCACTTCTGGATTTTTCCCGTCCTGCGCATGCAGCCTGGACTGATGCGATGCGCGGAGCTGGCATCACCACGCTGCTCGGCTGGATCGCCCTGACCTTGAACGCTCCCAGGGCCTTGTTGCCACTCACCCTTGGGTCGGTGTTCACGGCTATTGCAGAAACCGGTCAAGGACGCGACCATCCCTGGCGCACCATGGCTTGGACCACCACCTGGCTCATGGTCGCCGCTGGATTCGGCGCCGCTATTGGCGAAAACACGCCACTGGCCGTTTTCGCCAGTGGAGCCATGGGCTTCATCTGCGCCTCTGCAGCAAGCCGCGACAAGCGAACGGCTGTCACCAGTCTGCTCACGTTGGTGGTGTTCACGATTTACGTGGGCTACCCCGGGCCCATTGTTCCGGCCCTGCAAGACATGGGGCTGATTCTGCTGGGGGGGGTGATCCAAACCCTCGTCTGCTCAGTGGTTCGTGCTTTCCAACAGGTGAAGCATGAGCGCCTCTGCATTCCACCAATCTGGAGACATCTAAGGACCTTTCGTACATCAGACGCGCACGTACGGCATGGCATTCGGTTGGCCATCACTCTGATGGTGGCTACAGCTATTTCGGAATCGACAGGCTTGCCTCATCAGTACTGGTTGCCCATGTCGGTGGCTTGGATGAGCAGAGCTCAGTTGAACAGCACCTGTCAGCGTGTTCTGCATCGTTTGCTCGGCACTCTTTTAGGGCTGGGTTTCATTGCACTGGTGGTGCGGTGGATCGGGCCACAAGGAGCGCATTGGTTACCGCTCTCACTGCTAGGAGCGGGGATCCTGATCGCCTACGTCTGGGTGCACTACGCCGCAGCGGTGGTCGGTGTGACCATCTGGATCATCGCCGCCTTTGCCCTAGTGGGAGATCCTGTGATCGATACGCTCTGGAACCGCATGCTTGACACCACCATCGCCTCCGCGATCGTGCTGATGGCAGTTTGGATTGATCCTCGTGCCAGTGAATCATGAATGGATCGACGTGGCTGATGCTGAGTCCACTCCTGTGGCTCTGTGAGCTCCCGCCATCGGCTGAGGCTGAAGTCTTCAAGAGATTCAGCTTCCGTTGAATCGGAAAGCCCCCGCCGAAAGGGGGGCTTCTTGTTGCCTTGCTTTTGGCTGATTCGTCAGGCTCAATTTTCAGGTGATGCCCTCATGCCCCCTGCTTCTCTCCCCACAGAACCAACCTGTGGGATCTGTGTGCTCCATCAGAACTCACCTCAGCTCGAACCCATGGAGATCTGGAGAAGTGAGCATTGGTTGCTGCGTCACCATCCCCATCCCAGTCCCCTCGCAGGTTGGTGTCTGCTCGATGCCCGACGCCACTGCAGAGGTCCTCTTGATTTCAGTGCTGTTGAAGCGGCGGAATGGGGCCTCATCGTGCAACGTGCCTCGCTCCTGGTAAAGCAAACCAGCGGTTGCGAACGCGTGTACGCCATTGCCTTCGGGGAGGGAGCGCGCCATCTCCATCTGCACCTCATCCCGCGTTCCAGCGGCATCCCCGAGACGGAAGCGTGGGCCGTTGCAGACCTCTATCGGGATGTGAAAGACAAGCGCCGCTTAGCGGCGGCTGATTCCGAGGTTGATGCCTGGATTCAGGATGCACGCCACCAGGCCCTCAGCCTGATGGCCTCAGCCGTGTAGATCGAAGCGGTCCAGCTCCATCACCTTCACCCAGGCTTTGACGAAGTCGGCCACAAAGCGGCTGCTGCCGTCGTTCTGGGCGTACACCTCAACAATGGCGCGAAGCTGGCTGTTGGATCCGAACACCAAATCGGCGCGGCTGGCGCTCCAGCGTTCGGCTCCGCTTGCACTGTCGTGACCGACATACGCATCCTGGGCTTCGTTGGTCGGTGTCCAGCGGGTTGTCATGTCCAGCAGGTTCACGCAGAAGTCATTGCTGAGTACGCCGACATTCGTTGTGAACACGCCTTGCCGGTTGCCGCCGGTGTTGGCGCCCAGCACGCGAAGACCCGCCAGCAGCACGGTCATTTCAGGGGCGCTGAGCGTGAGCAGCTGGGCTTGATCAATGAGCAACTCCTCGGCCCGCAGGGGAAGGCCGCTGCGTTTCCAGTTGCGGAAGCCGTCCGCCAAGGGCTTGAGCACATTGAAGGAGGCGGTGTCGGTCTGCTCCGGGCCGGCATCGGTGCGACCGGGGCTGAACGGCACCATGACCGATTGGCCGCCATCAGCGGCAGCCTTCTCCACGGCGGCACACCCTCCCAGTACAACCAGATCGGCAATGGATACCGACTTGCCATCGGTGCGGCTGCTGTTGAACTCGGACTGAATCGTCTCCAGGGCCGCGAGAACTCCATTCAGCTGCTCGGGCTCGTTCACCTCCCAGGTGCGTTGGGGCAAGAGCCGGATGCGACCTCCGTTGGCACCCCCGCGGCGATCGGAGCCGCGGAATGTGGATGCTGAGGCCCAGGCTGTTGCCACGAGGGCGGACATGCTTTGGCCACTGGCCAGGATCTGCTGCTTGAGGTTGCTGATGTCAGCGTCATCGATCAGCGCATGGTTGACGTCAGGAATCGGGTCTTGCCAGATCTGCACCTCCTCGGGAACCTCCTGGCCGAGGTAAAGAGCACGGGGACCGAGATCGCGATGGGTGAGTTTGAACCAGGCCCGGGCAAACGCATCGGCGAAGGCCTCCTGGTCCTGATAGAAGCGCCGGGCCACCGGCTCCATGATCGCGTCGTGCCTGAGCGATAGATCAGCGGTGGTCATGATCGGTGCTGACGACTTCCCGGCCACATGGGCATCGGGGACCATGTGCTCGGGCTTCACATCCTTGGCCGTCCATTGCCAAGCGCCGGCTGGGCTCTTGGTGAGTTCCCAGTCATAGGTGAACATCATCTGGAAATAGCCCTGATCCCAGCGGGTGGGGTTCGGTTTCCAAGCGCCTTCGATGCCACTGCTGATGGTGTGTTCTCCTTTGCCCGTTTCGTAGCTGTTTCGCCATCCAAGGCCCTGCTCATGGAGAGCAGCACCTTCCGGCTCGGCGCCCAGGTTGCTGTCTGGAGCTGCACCGTGGCACTTGCCGAACGTGTGACCACCAGCCACCAGGGCCACCGTTTCCTCCACGGTCATGCCCATGCGGGCAAAGGTTTCACGCACGTCGCGACCTGACGCCACAGGATCGGGTTCGCCACCAGGACCCTCAGGATTCACATAGATGAGCCCCATCTGAACGGCTGCAAGGGGTTGCTCGAGCTCTCCCTTTTCGTTGTGCCGCTCATCGCTGAGCCAACCGGTTTCCGTCCCCCAGAACACATCCTCTTCCGGTTGCCAAATATCCACACGGCCGCCGGCGAAGCCGAAGGTGCGGAAGCCCATGGATTCCAGGGCCACATTGCCCGACAGGATGATCAAGTCAGCCCAGGAGATGGCGTTGCCGTACTTGCGTTTGACTGGCCACAGCAGCCGCCGGGCCTTGTCGAGGTTGGTGTTGTCAGGCCAGCTGTTGAGGGGGGCAAAGCGCTGGTTGCCGTGGCCTGCTCCGCCGCGACCATCGCCCGTGCGATAGGTGCCTGCGCTGTGCCAAGCCAGACGGATGAACAGTGCTCCGTAATGACCCCAGTCGGCGGGCCACCAGTCCTGGGAATCGGTCATCAGGGCCTGAAGATCAGCCTTCAGGGCGCTGTAATCAAGTGCGGTAAATGCTGAGGGGTAATCGAAATCGTCGCCCAGCGGATTGGAGGCCGGGTGATGTTGATGCAGGATCCCGAGGTCGATCTGATTGGGCCACCAATCGCTGTTATCTGTTCTCCCCGCAGGTGTAACGGCTCCCGTGTGACCACTGAATGGGCATTTCAGATCTGACATCGAAAGCGTCTACATCCACTTTTGGACCTTATCCATCAGCTCAGATGGCCGCCAGCGATCTAGCGCACATCTCCAGGGTCTGAAGCAGCAGTCGGTCGCGTCCTGGAGAGGCGATCAGCCCAAGACCAAGCGGCTTGTTGTCCATTCCCCCAGTGGGAATGCTGAGTTCAGGAGCCCCGCTTAGGCCAGCCAAGGCATTGAGCAGGATGAGTTGTCCCACCAGCGAGCCCGCACCACGATCCAGGGAAAAGCTGCCGATCGCTGGGGCTGTGCATGGTGTGATCGGCTGTGCGAGCAGCCCGTGATCACCCAGCACCGTGGCCAGAGTGTCGCGGACTTGCTGGCGGTGTTGAATCACCTGCTCCTGTGCACCCTTGGACCGGTTCCGCACCATCGCGAGGTTGCGTTCCAACACCGGTCCCAAGGGCAGATCGTTAGGCAGTGCTGCGAATGTGGCCGCTATCTCATCCCATTGGATCGTCTGAAACAGATTCTGGAGCTGCTGCGGATTCTTCAGACCGAAGGTCGCGAGGGGGAGCGCTTCGATCTCGCAGTGGATTGTTTGGCTGAGTTGTTCAGAGCTTTTGATCAAGGCCGAGCGGACGGGGTGTTCGAGATCCGTCCAAAGTTCAGGGATCCAGTACAGCCTTGTTGGCGCAGGAGCCTCAGCGGATTGGCGCTGTTTGTTCGAAGAAAGCAGCACCTCGGCTGCCGCTAGCAGCACCTGCGGGTCACGACTGAACAGACCCGTTGTATCGAGGCTTGGTGCTAGCGGCTGCAGCCCTTGAACGGACACCGCACCATGGCTTGGTCGCCAACCCAGCAGACCGCACCAGCTGGCCGGCACGCGAATCGATCCACCGGTGTCGGTGCCCAGTGCCAAGTCCACATCACCCCTGGCTACAGCGGCAGCGCTGCCGCTGCTTGAGCCACCGGTGATGCACCCAGGGTTGGCACTGTTGGGTGGGCTCCCGGTCCAGGGACTCTCCCCGCTGAGACCGAAGGCAAACTCATCCATGGTGGTGCTGCCTGTGCAGATTGCGCCCGCATCAAGCAGTTGTTGAACCGCGGTTGCGTTGCTGAGGCTTGGGGATTGTCGTTTTCGCCAATGGGGGTTGCCGCAGCCTCGCCGTTCTCCTTTGAGATCGAACAGATCTTTGGCTGCGAAGGTGTGGCCCTGGAGTGGACCTCTCTTGCTTCCGGTCATCTGCAGCCGGCGAATCCAGATGGTGTCATCTTGCATCACATGGGCCGAAGGCAACCTCGAACAGCGTGGGATTGCGGACCGACAGTTTTAGCCATAGGGGCCGAAGCGCGTGGCGCAGGCAGCACCGCAGCGGGCGCCGAGACGGACGGCATCGCCGACCTCCCAGCCAGCGGCGAGTCCAGCGGTGACCCCTGCGGCGAAGCTGTCACCGCAGCCGTAGGACTCGACCATGGGCCCAGGGAGGGGCTCCGGCGCGTAGCGACCTCCAGGCATCAGGAGGCCTCCATCGGCACCTTCCGTGGTGATTCGCAGCATGGGGGCGGGATCAGGGGTTCCCTCGGGAAGCTGTTCGCCGGGATCAAGGCCACTGCCGATCAAGGCATCGAGTGGAACCGATGCTTCCCGAAGCACAGGCAGACGCAATCTTGGCGTTGCTGTCAGCACCTTGGCGGTGCGGGCAAGGCGCAGGCCAGCGGCATCGGTCGCTGATACGAACACGCCATCGCAGTCCGCGAGTCGTTCCCAGCCGAGGGCATCCTGCGCGCAGGGGGTGAGTCGATCTCCGATCACGGTGATGGCACGGTCGCCGCCTGGATCCATCAGGCTGATGCCACGTCGGCTCGGAGTGTCACGCCAGGCGATGACTGGCTCCACCCCCAGCTGCCTGAGCCGTTGTTCACTGCGATGTCCGATCGCATCGCTGCCGAGTGCGGTGAAAAACAGCACTCGTCTTCCGGTGAGACGTGCCAGCTGAACAGCCACCACCGCACCGGCGCCCGCCGGTTCCTCGAGGGATCGGCAGGCCCGGCTGATTCGGCCGGGCTGGGGGAGGCAATCCACCTCCAGAAAGGTGACCCATTCCTGATGGCCGATCACGGCCAGGTTCAATGCGGACAGGTCTGGCAGGTCGCTCAAAGCCACAGGGTTAAGGGACGGGCAGGATGGACTGGGCTGCATCCCGAAGGCGGACATTGATCTTGCCGCCCACGGAGTTCACCTTGACTCCGCCGATGATGTTGAGCGTCTCCCCATCGGGAGTGCTCACCTGAAGCGTTTCCCCATCAACCGCCCGAATTGAAACTGGGTTGGAGACCTCAGAGACGACAATGGGGGAGGCCACGTTCACATCACTGTTGACCTCCAGCGGCGTGCTGGTGTCCACTTGGATCGGCCGGCTTAAAGCAACTCCATCTGGAATTTTGACGCTTCCGCTCACTGGAAGAACCTTGGCTGCCTCCACAGACAGTGCCCCTTCGCTCTTGACGCGCACTGGGGTTTTGAACTGCTCCACGCTCACTCCACCGACGAGCTTCACCGGCAGAGGCTGACTGAGGGGCAGACCGATGGGGATCGGTTTTCTCAGAATCTGCACGGCAGCGATGGCCACGGCCCAGGCCGCCAGCACCACAGCCAGAGGCCAGCGACTGGCCATGAGCAGTTCGAACCAGCGGGGATCGTTCGTACGCGTTCGCGTGTCACCGCGCTCGGTCATGGCAGCCGTTCAATGCAATCAACTCGGTTGTACCGGGTTCTGGACGCGGCAGCATGACTTTGAACGCTCTTTTCTGTCGCTCAGAGTTCGTACTCCTCCTCGAAGTGGGCCAGCAACCCTTTGTAGAGGGCAAGCGTTCCCTCACTTTCTTCTGTGAAACCTTCGGTTTCATAGAGCTGGGCTAGGTGGGTGCTGGCCATGTGCACGCGAGAAAACGCTTCCGCGTACTCGTTCTGGATGTCTTCTTCTCGGATATCCCGAATCATCGCGGAGATGAATTCAACCTTTTTCTGGGCGGCTTTGATATCAGCCTCCATCTCCTTGCTGAGCTTGCGGCGCTTGCGAGGCATGCCTCTGATCTGACAGCCCTCAACCATAATGCACTCTCGCGTCTAAGACATAGATGAGAAGAGTTGGAATCGATTGCAGCGCAGTCGTCCTTGAGCGTCTGTGCCTGCATGGATTTGCTGGAGTTTGCTTTTAGTTACTCGCGTTGTCACTTGCTTTGTTATCTGATTTTGATCGATCAACAGGGGGTGATGAGGGCAATGCGTGGTTGCAGCGCTGGCACTCAGGACTTAGCGTGCTAATACAAAGGTACTATCAGCGAAGGAAGCGTGGAGGAATGGCCATTCGTGGATGACCGTGATCTGGAGAGCTTCAAGGGGGCGCAGACTTGCTCGAGTTGCAGCAGCTTTAGGTACGTATCCCTGGCTCAATGCCAGGTGCTGGGGTCTTGTCATCTAAAGCAGCGGCTTCTGCCGCCTGGAATGCAGCTCATCCGTAAGTGCAAGGCCTGGTCCCTCGCCACGCCTTGGGCGATGGGCTCAACTTCTGCAGCTGAGGTTTAATTACTAGGTGCTGACGCTAGATCTAGATTTAATATTCACCGTCTACATAAGCGTTGATGGCCTGGGAATACACGCAGCTCCGTTTTGTTCCACGCGGCAAAAGCTGGACAGGTGAAATTGAAGAGCTTTGGTTGGACGACAAGCAACTGATCTCCAGGAACCAACCACAACAGGTGAGTCTGGTAGATCTGATGAATGAGCTTGGTTCCCAGGAGTGGGAGCTGGTGACTTATGCCCAGCCCTTCACCGGCTACCACGGGGGCTGCTACACCTTTAAACGCCAACGCTGAGATCAAAAAGGGGAGGGCATTCCCAGGGCCTCCCCAAGAGGCGCAGTGCCGTCCGGACTTCTGACTGCGCTCACTTCAGTGTGGTTCATAGCGATACACGCTTGCCAGGGGTAAATCACCTACTTATGGGCCGATACGGAGACGGGCACGGCTGGTCTGCATTGGGCAGCGGCAGCTGAGCCGTATCCCGTAGGGGAACGTGCTATGTGGCGGGGCAGTAGTGGGCCGTCAGCCAGGCTTCAGTTCATTTCTTCTATGCAAAACGATTGTGCGCTGATGAGTCTCGTGTTAAATGCAGTGGCGTTACGGATACGTTGCGGATGCGTGCCGTCGCCTTAGCCGTAGTTCTGTCAATCGATTTGCCTGGATTATCAAGGGTGTGTAACTCTTGATTGGCTGTTGGGAATTGTTCTTAATAAGTACACAGCCATAAGTTATTCGTAACTGGCGCAGTCAAGGCGAAAGATTGCGTAGGCCGGTGTGCAATACAACGGCTCCTTATACACTCGGATTTGTTTTAAAAAATCCTAAGCAGTGTATATCTGAATTAGCAATTGGTTTGTTATCGCGCTAGTTAAATCCAAAAGTCCTTGCGATATTCAGCAGGACGGATAGGCATTTCATCTTGTCTGAAGTGTTTGCCCTTGAGGAATTGAGCATCCTCTGCACGCTCAGCGATGTGTTCTTCCATCTTTGCTTTGATGTATTCGGCTTCGGCAGCTTCAATATCAAACTCAGGTGCAGCGTCAGGTGATGATGCAGTGCCTCGCTCTCCTGGTTCTAAGTCCCATACTGCCTCTTCTTTTTCTTAGGAGGACCGGGCTTGCGGTGTTTCAAGTTTGCGCGTAGCCCATGCTCCTTCGCCCATTCTTCTTTGCTCATTTGCTTGGTACTTGTCATAACGCCCTTTAGTGCAGCCGCTTGACGTGCTGTGTCTATGAATGTTGCGTTGGCTTCTGCCTCTACTTCTTGCTTATCAGTGACAAACTTCTGATAGAGAAGGTCAACCCGCTGGCGGATTTCGACCATCTCTTCTCTAGTGAATTTGTGCTTACCCGTGATGCCTCCTATTTTGTGAACGAACTCGTCAACGTCAAGAGTGCTGATGCCGTTGCGTTTTTCTGCGGCTTCACGTACACGTTGCTGTGCCTTAAGTCTTAAGTCCTCGCCGGATTGTGGCGTGCGTCGTGGGCGACCAGGTCCACGCTTCTCAATCTTCTTCGGCCTACTTATCGGACGTTTACTTTTATGCATTACATTTTGCTTGAATCTTTTATCAAACTACTCGATAATAGAGCTTAAATCAGATGCGATTTGATCCCTTACTCTTAGTGCATAAATTTTGGTGAGCTTTGACTTCTATATCAGTCTTAGCGACAATGGCTTCATGCCAGTCCTCACCCCTGAATCTGCTAACGCTGCGCTCAAGCGACTGCTTCTAAGCAGCATCACACCTGCCATGGCAGCAGAGACGGAAGGCATCACAAGCAATAGCGAGCGCATCAAAGCCTGCATTGAGCGGGTGAAGGTTGAGGCATCTGAGGGTGCTGCTCTCGTAGCTGAGTGCGCTCCGCATGGACGAGTATGGGTGCTCTAAGCGCAGAAGAAGTTGGCAGACCTAGAGGCTCTGGCGGTAATGGAGGAACTGGTAGGCGAGATGTACGGCGCTGACTGAGGAACGTGACTGCCTGATGGCATGGCACCTTGGAGTGAGCCTCTGACCCAGATGGCGGATGAGGGCGGCTGAAATCGAGGGCTACTTTTTCGCTTGTAAGCTGCGTCGCATTGGTCTAACCTTACTCGTCCTGATTATTGCTTGAAGTAAGTCTTTCCTGAATGACAGTACTAACAAGTTCTGACGCCGATACGCTGATTCAAGAGCAAGGCTTGGATATTATAATTCCAGACAACTTCACTTCAATTGACTTTTTTGCATTCTCAGGCAAACGACTAAGGAGCGTTGTTATCCCCGATAGCATCACTTCAATTGGGGTCGGTGTATTCTCTAACAATCGACTAAGGAGCGTTGTTATCCCCGACAGCGTTACTGTAATTGGGAGCGATGCATTTGCCAATAATCAACTAACGAGTGTTGTTATCCCCGATAGCGTCGCTTCAATTGGGGCGAGTGCATTCTCAGGCAATCGACTAAGGAGCGTTGTTATCCCCGACAGCGTTACTGTAATTGGGAGCGATGCATTTGCCAATAATCAACTAACGAGTGTTGATATCCCTGACAGCGTTACTGTAATTGGGAGCGATGCATTTGCCAATAATCAACTAACGAGTGTTGTTATCCCCGATAGCGTCACTTTAATTGGGGCCAACGCATTTTTAGACAACAAACTAACAAGTGTCGTTCTCCCCGATAGCGTCACTTTAATTGGGGCCAACGCATTTTTAGACAACAAACTAACAAGTGTTGTTATCCCCGATAGCATCACTTCAATTGGGGTCGGTGTATTCTCTAACAATCGACTAACAAGTGTTGTTATCCCCGATAGCGTCACTTCAATTGGGGGGGGTGCATTTAATAGAAACCCGTTAACAGAGGTCTTCATTCCAGACAGTGTTACGAGCCTTGGTTCCAGATCATTTAGTGACACATTAATTGCGAAAGTCATAGTCCCTGTCGCCGTGCAAAATAAGGCTTTTAATGCGTTTGACGTGGGCGTCGATATTATTATAAGAGAGCCTGGAATTGTTGAGTCATCAACTAGCGTGAAACTAGGCAGTGACAATAACAATATTGTTCTAATCGGAGATGCAGCTATCAATGGAATTGGCAATGGTCGCGCCAACATCATTGAAGGAAATGACTCCAGAAACAAGCTCAAAGGCAGAAATGGCGACGACATTCTGATAGGCAACGGCGGGCGCGATTCTCTTCATGGCGGTAATGGCGATGACACCTTTGTCTACCGATCAATCAATGATTCTGGTGTGACGAGGAAAACGCGTGATGTGATTACAGACTTTTCGGAGGGTGACGCCATTGACCTTAGTGAGATTGACGCTCAGCCTGTTGTCCAAGGCAACCAATCCTTTGTGTTCATTGGCGCAGATTCATTCTCAAGACCTGGTCAAGTCAACTTTGTTAACGGCTTGCTTAGTGTGAATACAGACAGTGACCCTGCTGCGGAACTGCAGATTATGTTGAAGAATGTCACCGAGCTATTTGATGGTTCCTTGATTCTTTGATTCTTTCAGTAAACACATAAGCTTCAACGAATAACCACCTCCAGCCCCGTCAGCAATGGCGGGTTTTTTTGTTGCTCCCTCTGCTGGGGGATAGAGACACCTGAAATCGGGCAACACAATCCCTCAGTTGGGGGAGGTGCTTTCCAAAGAGAACGGCGATGGTGAATACATCGGAGGGACGACCTCCACAACACCTAACTCAAATGAAACTCTTCAACGCAATCGCTGCCGCTGCTGTTATCGGCACTTCATTCATTACCGCTAATCCTGCTGAAGCGGGTAGGCTGTATAGCCTTAAGCATAATGTTGGGGTTAGCAGAAATGACGGCAATCCTAGATTTGTAATTACTGATGGAAGCAGATTGCGCGTTTACTATGCGGAAGAAAATCGCAATCCATTAAGTGGTGGCGGTTATGGGTATCAAAAGGTTTATGGATTGAATAGAGGTCAAATGAGTATTGGTGCTGAGTTTCTTCATGAAGGGCGCAACTCTGTAGACACCCTGAGGATCTCCGGCAATTCACCGATTAACGAAACATATGAGCAAGCGATATTTATGTCTTGCTGAATAACTGTCGGGAAGCCTGAAGCCAGGAAAGCGGGGCTGAAAGCTATACAAGACCCGAAAGGGGAAAGCAGGGGGCGTGGTTGTCGCTATCGATCTCCCGACAAATCATTCGCCCTGTCAGCAATGGCGGGGTTTTTGTTGCTTCCTCATTAGGGATGTGCGTCGCCTGCAACGTGGGTCAGAATCACCCATCGCATCCCTAGCTCACAGCTTGAAACCCCACCGAGGACAACCCGAAGCCATCAGACGACCAAGCCACATGAAACGACTGATCACACCACTTGCGATAGCAGCCACGCTTAACGGTGCGCCGGTGATCAGGTTTTTGCTGCGCATTGCCATCTAGTCGCAAAGAGGAAGGCCGCCCCTCCCGATGGAAAGACGGCCTAGGTCGCTCGTTCATGCATCGTTCAACCCTTGAATGAACAGGGGTTGAGAGGCCCGCCCACCTACGACAGGAATGGGGTGGTCTCTCTTATTCCTCGCTTCCGACACCAACTGTCCTTTCATTCCCGTAGAGGGCAGAGGTCAAGTCGTAGTGCCATTTCTGGCGAGGGTCGAAGCGTCTGGCGTGGCGGCACCTGGGGCCATTTAGTCCAGGGGTGTGGCTGATGAAGCTCCGGGGCACCTGTGGCGGTGCAAGTTGGAGTGTCGATTGGTGTGGCGCTCAGTTGATGCCTACCAAAGGACCAGCCTCACTGATGTGTGGAAACTGTTGGAGCAGGGGCCAAAAAGTCAGGTTGCTTCTGCTGTTTGCTCAGGTGGAGTGTTGTCCGTCATGGGCTCCTCCGATCTCGATGGACATACTTTCCACCCGTCAGCAGTTAATGGCTATCCGAGTTAACGCTCATTGCCCTCCAGGACGAATTGGTTGAGTGTGGGAATGGCGTGCCACCCGGTTGGACCTGGATGCGCGTTCAATCCAGTTAGTTGACCATTCCTTGCAGCCGTTTATCAGGGTTGAAACAATCAAGACTTGTGTACGCGCCGAATTCGACCTCAAATAATTCTCGCTAATCAGGAACGTTCTCATCGACGCGTCTTATGAACCAGCCGACACTTGCGTTATCGAATGCTTCTCCTCTGTAGAGGAAATCAAGAGGGTCATTCCCTATCTTCTGCATTCTGTACTGCGACTGTGCAATCCAGTTGCAGAAAGCTTCGTCGAGCTGTGGTGAGACCAGTCGTGTCACGGCCTTTACTGGAGTTACCAGAGTGTTGTACGCATCTGCATCTGGTGGCGGAAGGATGTTCTTAAAGATCCAATGGATAATCCAGATCGTGGCTGGAGACAAATCACTTTCACTTGTTTTTTGGCCCACCTCCCGTGCCTTGTATTGGTAAGGGTTCTCCCGCACCACATCCTTCTGAGCACGCTCAACTAACTTTGGTGTCTCATACGAAACCAGCTCAGGACGTACAAACAGCAAATGTTCTGGCGATTTCAGACCTCCCCACCAACGCACCTTGTCGCACCCGCATCGGTCAGTGATTTTCCGGCCTGTCGCTGCCTCCACATCACGATGGAATAGTTCAGCGGCTGCCTTGAACTCATGGGCGTCGGTGTTAGTGGTGTTGAGTTGATAGTGATCGGAAACCCATCTAAGCCCACCAATATTCAGGATCGTTTGCTCCTGCTCTTCTGCTGAGAGCTCCTGATATCCACGGAACATGTCAGTAATCGTTCGCTGCTGATTACTTTCGAGTGGGCTGAGGATTGCAGCCATCAGCGGTACATCTTTCTCTGTAAGCGTTACTGTTGCTGCGACTGCTACTTGGCATGTGTTTCCTTTGAAAAATGCTGGTGCTTCAAGCACGGCAACAGGCCGCACTGAATTTACAATGTTGAACATTTGGCAACTCCTTTGACGAGGTATTTTTTTCTTTCATGCGGAATAGGCTCACGCCCGTATGGATAATCACTTGCTTATGTGGATACATTGCCTATGAATATTGAATTGTGTGGGATATCTTCTCAATGCCTGCTACATTCTCTTTGTAGTCTTTAGGAACCTTTTGCTATGCGGCAGCTCATAGCACCATTGGTATTGTTATTAATTGCCATCGGCTTTTGGCTGTCTGACCGACCTACTGCTGATACAGCCGGCGGCGGCGAGAGTTCTGCGGATATCACAACGGATGATGCGGACGTAGCGAAGAAGAAAGTGGACACTAAAGATTCGGCCGATACGGGGGTAGCGAAGAAAAAAGCGGACACTAAGGATTCGGCTGATGCGCGGGTAGCGAAGAAAAAAGCGGACACTAAGGATTCAGTAGATACGATAGTGTCAGATGACATCTTTCCTCAGAAATATTTGACCAATTGGGAGACTGATGAGGGATTGCTGTCTTTGATGCGAGCTCCTGATAGCAAAACTATTCGGGGAATTTATTTTCACCCTGTTCGCACTAACGAAATAAGGGGAAAGATAGTCACTTCATACATTAGCAGGCGTTCTGCGGCGACATTGACAGGCTTCTGGTTTCAACCTGTTTCAGATAAGAAGTGCAATTTTGAAAAGAACGGAACTTATTACTGGGGAAGATTGGCCTTTATGTTTAAAGATAATAGCTTTAAGGGGATATGGGGCTATTGCGGTGACGAGGCTAATTATTACTGGAATGGTAAGCGTGCGTAAGCATTTTGGATTGTATTAAAAAAGTGCCTAGTTTTCTAAGCGCTTTTGAAGTGGTGCCACCCACAAACCCTGCTGAATGCAATCAACTGAACTAGGCAGAGTCGATTTGACTGACTTCATTTTAGCTCAGCTTCACGCTTTGCTTTCACCTGCTGGTAACGCTGCTTGCCTGCCTGTAATTGAGCAGTCCTTGGATTGCTTGTCTTAATACAAGCAGCAAGGACGCCGTTCTCCAGAATCACAAGTTCCACGATGTTGCGATCAGCCATTTTGTGCAGAGACTCTTCGGCAAACTCTGCAAAGTCACAACGTGGATGCTCAGCGCCCTTGTTCCTCGCCGCCCTCAGCCCTAGAGCTGAGGGTGGAAGGTGGTGTCGATCAGAAGCAGAAGGGCAAATACTGGGCGCTGCAGGCGGCATAGCCGTCAACCAGTGGGCCTAGGCCGATCTGATGCAGGATTCCTTGTCCAGTCAGCCCTTCGGTGATCACGCCGATCACAAAGCCGAGCATGGCGGCTCGTCCGTTAAAGCGCTCGACCCGTTCCAGCTGCTCCTCATGAATGGCCCGGGCTGCGGAACCTTGAAACCAGCTGTCTTGCGCAGAATTACGTGTCATGACTTGCTTTCGCTCGTATTGCAACAAATCCTAACAGTTGTTTGACGAATGGCTCCGATCAGGGCTTTTTCCACTCCACTGGCTGTCTACGCCTGGGATAGAGCTCGCGGCAGAGCGGGCACACGGTGCCATCGCAGCCGCGGGCTGTGCAGTGGTCCCGTCCATAAAAAATGATCTGCAAATGGAGTCTGTTCCAGGCGTCCTTGGGAAACAGACTTTTGAGATCCTTTTCCGTCTGCGCCACTGAGTCTCCACTGCTCAGTCCCCAGCGCTGGGCCAGGCGATGGATGTGGGTGTCGACAGGGAATGCCGGCACTCCGAACGCCTGAGCCATCACCACGCTGGCGGTTTTGTGGCCCACGCCCGGCAGGGCTTCCAGCTCCTCGAAGCTCGCCGGAACCTGGCCTGCATGCACATTCACAAGGATGTGGGCCAGCTTGTGAACATTTCTGGACTTGGTTTTGGCCAGGCCAAGCTGGCGGATGTGGGAGAGGATCTCTGATTCCTCCAGGGCGGCCATCGCCTCCGGGGTGGGGCCAGCGGCAAACAATGCCGGTGTCACCTCATTGACCTTCTTGTCTGTGCACTGGGCACTGAGCAGGACCGCAATCAACAGGGTGAAGGGATCGCTGTGGTCGAGGGGGATCGGGGGCTCGGGATAGTGCGCGTTCAATCGCTCCAGAACCACGGCTGCCCGCTCGCGCTTCTTCATGACGCTGAAACGAAAACGCCATCGTTGCAGCGCTTTCTTCCGGATGCGAGCATCGACCACTGCTGACGGCACAGTTGATGAGCTCCCAGGAGTCCAGACCCGAATCCGACACGCTGAACGCCTATGAACGGGTGGTGCAGAAAGAAGAGGAAGCGGCGGAGAGGCGGGCGAAGGCTAAAGATGCAAAAGAGGATGACCCCAGTGATCTCTACCGACAGCACAGCCATCAGCAGTCGATGGAGGGAGGCTGAAGCTGAATCAGGACCCGGGTTGAATCGCTTTCTTCACAGACTCAACACCCTTCTGGATTGCTTCGGCGGGTGCCTTGATCATCTGCTGCTTGGTGTTTGACCAGATGTTGATGGCGTACACAATGGATCCTCCGATGATCAGCGCGGCTACCACCAATCCGAAGCCGTTGCCTCCCTGCTTGATCACAACGGGTTGTTGCTGATCCTGTTCGCTCATGGCCATGGTCGTTCCTGAAAGGGTTGTAGCCATGGAATTGTGCTCAAGCTGCTGATTTGGATCTGATCTACGGTCAATCTCGATGCGGCCTTCACCTCCTTGAACAGCACAACCCGTGGAGTGATTTACGTGTCGGTGTGGGTGGTGATCTGGGGCACCGCTTCGTCACTTGTTGACTGGCTTCTGCTCAATGCCGACCTCTATGAGACCGGCAGTTTTGGTCAAGTTGCCACCTTCATCGGCTATGGAGCGGCCGCTGCTGTTCTGGCCGTTAAGACGTCGGGACGTTTCCTAAGCAGTGGTCGTCAGGATGACCCTGACGCCTGAGGCTCTTTCTGAACGACTTTCGCTGTGATCAGTCCGGCAATGAATCCCGTGGCATGGCCGATCCAGCTCACGCCTGCAGGAGAAGCCCAGGGAAGAAGTCCGGGCAAGGCACTGCCGAACAGCACCAGCGTGATCAGGCTCAACAGGATGGCGAAAGGCCGCCGTTCGAGAAAGCCGATTAACAGCAGGTAGCCGAGGAGGCCATACACCACGCCCGAGAGGCCATGGGCGCCGACGGGCCAGAAGAGCCACACCGGGATCTCCATCAGGATGACCGCGATCCAAACGGCGACATAGGCCCTGGTGTTGCGCGCCAGCACCAGGTAACTGAGGGGAAGAAACACCAGGCTGTTGGCGAGCAGATGCCCAAAGCCCCCATGGCTGAAGGGGGCCGTGACAAGCGACCACCAGGGTGTCCCCGGGCCCATGGCCAGGTTCCAGCGACCGGCGAACACCAGTTGATCGATCAGCTCCTGGAGCCAGGCGATGCCGAGGAGGACCAGCGGAAGCGCGATCACTGCACGCGGAACGTCACACCCATCACGGCGGTGATGTCTTTGTCGATCGTGCGGGTGTCGTAGGCGCCGTAGCGGCCCATGTCGGTTGAATTCGGAACCGTGATCTGAAACGTGCCCGTATCGGCTTTGGTGATCGCTCCGATCCCTGACCCTGCCTGACGTGCAATGGCCACGGCGCGTTTGCGCGCGTCCGCTGTGGCTTTGGCGAGCATGTCGACCCGCTTGTCGGCAAGTTTGGTGTAGGTGTAGGCGGGCGGCTGAATCGTGAGCGAGACGCCATCACCCACCAGTGAACCGATGGATCGGGACACCTTGCTGACGAGGTTGACATCGGGCGTGCTGATTCGGATCGGCTGCCGGGCCGACCACTCGGTTTTGATCAAGGCCCCGTTCACGCGGTTGCGGATGTCATTGCTCGACGATTCGAGAACCGCGAGCTGAACCGAGCCATCGGGGACGCCCTGCGTACGCAGAAACGCCAATGTTCGCTGAAGATCAGGCTGCAGGTCTTGATAAGCGGCCTGTTGGCTTGTTCCGCTGCCTAGTACAACCACGGTCCAGTCGGCGAAGTCACTGCGGATGCGTTCCGTGCTGGCTCCCGTCACGGTGATGGTGTCCGCGGCTGTGCGTACCCCTTTTACGGCCACAGCACCGGCCACCACCAGTCCGGCACTGAGCACCACCATGGGCAGCACCAGCGGGGGCGTCCTGCGGATCCATCCAAGAAGGCCGCTCGCCGGTTCGCGTTGGGACTGCGTTTCGGTTTCGCCCACTGAATAACTCTTGTTCGTATCAAAACCCTAGGGATTGGGGTGTCTTCCGGCATGTCCGTAACGGAACGGAGCTGTGACCGGCTATGAATCCTTCACCGCTTCTCCGATTCCCTCAATGACCTCCAAAACTGAGGTGATCGTGATTGGGAGCGGCATCGGCGGTCTGTGCTGTGCAGCTCTCTGTGCTCGCGCTGGCCATGAGGTGCTCGTCCTGGAGGCCCATGGGGCCGCAGGCGGAGCTGCCCACGGCTTTCAGCGCCAGGGTTATCACTTCGAATCCGGTCCATCGCTTTGGAGCGGACTGGGCCGGTGGCCCAGCAGCAATCCTCTCGCTCAGATTCTTCGAGCTCTCGATGAACCCCTCGAGGTGATGCCTTACCGGGACTGGGATGTTCTCTTCCCAGAAGGCCACCTCCGGATCGGTGTTGGCGCCAAAGGCTTTGAGCAGGTGGTGCAACAACTTCGCGGTGATGCGGCCTTAGAGGAATGGCGACGTTTCGCCAGGATGCTGCAGCCGATCGCAGCGGCGGCTGACGCCCTTCCCCTTCTGGCGCTTCCAGCGGGAGGAGTCGATGGAATCGGGCCCCTTTTCAGACGCAGTGGCCGTTTGTTGCCTCACCTTCCGGCCCTTCGGCATCTCACCGGTGCCTTTGGACCTCTTGTGGACCGTCATCTGACGGACCCCTTCTTACGCCATTGGGTTGATCTGCTCTGTTTCCTGATCAGCGGCATGCCGATGGCGGACACCAATGCTGCGGCCATGGCCACCCTGTTCGGGGAGTGGTTTGATCCCGACGCCTGTCTTGACTTCCCCAGGGGTGGAAGTGCCGGTGTTGTGAACGCTCTTGTGCGGGGCTTGCAGAAGCATGGGGGGACGTTGCGACTGGGTGCCCGGGTGAAACAGATCAGGCTTGATGGCGATCGGGTGATCGGCGTGGAGCTCACCAACGGCGAGCAACTGGATGCTGATCATGTGGTGAGCAATGCCGACGCCTGGAGCACGGCGGCGCTGCTGCCTGAGAATGGGGCGTCGCGATGGCGTCAGGAGCGTTTGAACACGCCCGCTTGCGGTTCATTCCTGCATCTTCATCTCGGGTTTGATGCTTCTGGGCTGGACGATCTGCCGATTCACACCGTCTGGGTCGGGGACTGGGAGCGTGGCATCACCGCGGAGCGCAACGCGGTGGTGGTGTCGATTCCGTCGGTGCTTGACCCCGGCATGGCCCCTGCCGGTCAGCACGTGCTGCATGCCTACACACCAGCGAATGAACCCTGGGAGCTCTGGAGCGGGTTGGATCGCTCCACGCCGGACTACGAACGCCAGCGTGCGGATCGCTGTCAGGTGTTCTGGCATGTGCTGGAGCAGCGCATTCCGGATCTCCGTAGCCGGTGCCAGGTGGTCATGGAGGGCACACCCCTGACCCACCGCCATTATTTGTCGGTGCACAACGGCAGCTACGGCCCGGCCCTTTCCGCTGCTCAGGGCCTGTTCCCTGGAGTGCAGACCCCGGTGAAGGGGCTTCTGCAGTGCGGTGCCAGCACGTTTCCTGGAATCGGTATCCCTCCGGTGGCTGCCAGCGGTGCGATGGCAGCCCATGCCATCACCGGAAAGAAAGCCCAGGCTGAGTTGCTCGAAAGCCTGGCGCTCTGACGACCCTGCCCTGAACAAGTCCAAGGAGCGATTGGCCTTAGCCACACGCGCTTTCCCTTTTCTTTCTTTAGGTTCCGCGCCGATGTCGAGGGCTGCCAGTGGTCGTACAGGTTCTCAGTGCCAACGAGCGCTACAAGCTGGATGGCAGTGATGACGCACTCTTCTACAGCGAACCCCGCTTCGTTCAGCATCTGGATGCTGGCTTCAGAGGGCGACTGACCCAGCTCTACAGCGAGCGCATCCCCGGTTGTGCTGTTGTTCTCGATCTGATGAGCAGCTGGGTGAGTCACCTCCCTGACGACCAGCGTTACGAGCAGGTCATCGGCCATGGCCTCAACGCCCAGGAGTTGCAGGCCAATCCCCGCCTCGATCGTCATTGGGTTCAGAACCTCAACGAGTTGCAGTCGTTGCCCCTTGACGACAGCAGTGTGGACTGCACCTTGATCGTTGCTGGTTGGCAGTATCTGCAGCAACCGGAAGCCATCGCCGAGGAGCTTCTCCGAATCACCCGCCCCAACGGCCAGGTGATCGTGGCCTTCAGCAATCGCATGTTTTTCACCAAAGCTCCCCAGATCTGGACCGATGGAGCGGACGGCGATCATCTCCGCTACGTCGCTGAGGTGCTGATGGCCCAGGGTTGGCCCAAGCCGGAACTGGTTGCTGAGGAGACCCGCAAGCCTGGTCCCATGGGATGGGTGGGCGGAAAGGGCGATCCTTTCTTTGCGGTGATCGCTACCAAACCCGTTCCATCAGTTGTCTCCTTCTGATTCGTCAGGGGGAATCGACTGCCAGCCACTGTCCCAGAGCGATCGGTCGCGGAGCTCTCTCCAGCTGAGGCGAAGCCGCACCTCGGGGGTGAGAACTGAGCACAGCTCCACCCAGCGCTCGGATCCCCGTCCCCCCTGGAGCACGAGGCGGAAGTGGCGTCTCCCTCCCCGGGGGATGCGGCTTGTCCATGCTTTGGCTGCTTTCCAGCTCACCTAGCCTTCGTTCATTGCCTGCAGTTCATGATGCCGCTGCTTTGGGCTCGCCTGTTGCCGATGGTCAGCCGGGCATGACCACCAACGGCTACTGAGATCCCCAAACGGATCTTGCCGCGTTGCTGGAGATCATGGAGGGACAGGCTGCTGCAGCCTTGGCAGACTTGCGGGCGATCCTGGCCGATGTGATCAAGGAGACCCTGCCATGAGCCCGCGCACGATCGCCATCAGTGGAGCGTCTGGCAAGACCGGATTCAGAATTGCCGAAGAGGCGCTGGCGGCTGGAGATCAACCGCGGCTGCTATTGCGCGCCGATTCACAGATCCCAGCGTCGCTGGAGGGTTGTGAGCAGCACCGTTTGAGCTTGATGGACTCCTCCTCCCTGGATCGGGCCCTCCGTGGCGCGGATGCGCTTGTGATCGCCACCGGAGCGCGTCCGTCGGTGGATCTCACTGGTCCGATGCGTGTCGACGCTTGGGGTGTGCAGCGGCAGCTGGAGAGTTGCCAACGGGTGGGGCTGCGCCGTGTGGTGCTGGTGAGCTCTCTCTGTAGCGGACGCTGGAGGCATCCACTCAACTTGTTTGGGCTGATTTTGGTGTGGAAGCGCGTGGGGGAACGCAGTCTTGAACGCAGCGGCTTGGATTGGACTGTGATCCGCCCTGGCGGGCTTTCGGAACGGGAGGAGTCGCTTGAGAACGAGGGCGTTGTCTGGACAGGGCCAGATCAACAGGACAGTCAGTCCATCCCCCGGCGCCTGGTGGCCCGTTGCTGCCTTGAGGCCTTGGATACGCCGGGATCGATCGGTCGGATCCTTGAGGTCACCAGTAACGCCGAGCAAACCGTGCAACCGCTATCGGAGGCGATGTTGAGTATCGATTCCTACGGCACAACCAAAGGGACCGCGCGATAACAGACACGTCAAAGGGCATTGCTCTGGGGCGTCAACCGGGAGATCCAAGACGGGCTGGCACCCGTCTTTTTTATTCAGACTCTCCGCAGAGAACGGCGTGCTCATGGCTGATGTGGATCTGGCAGTGATCGGAGCCGGCCTTTCGGGCTGTGCTCTGGTGTCGGCTCTTCGCCGCAACCACACGGTTGACTCGATGGTGATCTTCGAGGCCGGACGCGGGCCGGGAGGCCGTTGTGCAACGCGACGCCGGCGGGATGATGCCCTCTGGCGACTGGATCATGGGGCACCGACCCTGAGCTTCAGCGGTTCACCCCAGGGACGGTTGGGCGCGCTGGTTGGCGATCTCTGCGATCGCGGGGTTCTGGCTCCGGATGCTGGTCCCGTGGTCGGTCTCGATGGGGATGGCGCGCTGTGTGAGCCTCCCGCTCATCCGTTGCTTTGCGGTCCGCGCTGGCGCGGCCAGCCCACCATGGCCGCCGTGGCCGAAACGCTGTTGGCAGACGCTGGTGACGCTGTCTTCACCTGCTTCGGGGAGCGGATCAGCAAGCTCAGCTGGGAGGACGGACGCTGGTTGCTGCCCGGTGGCTGGCGGGCACACACGCTGGTGTTGAGTGGAACACTGCTGGCCCATCCGCGCTCGCTGGCGATGCTGGGCTGGCCCGATGTTCCATTGCGCAGCGCTGTGGCTGTTGGGGTTGATCCCGGCCTTGATGCAGCGCTTGAGTTGATTGCCGTGATGACGGCCAGCGTGCGCTGGAACCTGATGCTGGAGTTGCCTTCGGTCACTGGCGATCCGTTCTCCAGCGATCCGTTTCCCAGACAGATCTGGCTCACACCGGAGGCTCGGGATCATTGCGGTGTCGAACGGCTGGTTCTGCATCAACAGAGTGGTGGCCGCCTCGGTTTGGTGGTGCATGGCCTCGACGATGGTGCTGCGATCAGGCCGGACACCCAACCGGATCTGCTCGTGCATCACGAGAAGCGACTGCTGGCGGTTTTGCCCCAGCTGCTTGTGCCGTGGCCTGCCTTGCAGGCAGCTCTCCCTGGGGCGCGAAGCCTCGGGGTGATGCGCTGGGGTGCGGCGCAGCCCCTGGATCAAGCGCTGCCCAGGTCTCTGCAGTGGTGTCCGCAGGCCCGGGTGGGCTTCTGCGGCGACTGGATTGCTGGCGCAGGCTTCGGGATGGCGGAAGGCGCTCTGAAGAGCGCGCTGGATCTGGCAGAAACGCTGCAGTGATGCGTCCGGTCGCTGAAGCAACACTCAGATTTGTTTCATCAGCTAAAAAAAATCCCGAGATTGCCCGCTAAGGCTGGCTGTGGTCCGGATCGCGCGTCAGAACTGAGGAAAGGCTTCCTTCCATGCGATCGCATTTTCAGCCGGTTCGGCTTCACGCCAGCGTCCACGACGATGACCCCTGCCAGTGCGCTGGATGTGTGGCCTTGCGAGGTCGCCTGCAAACCATGGTTCTGTCGACACCGGGGCGATCGACATCGAGGCGTCCCAGCACGGAACATCGCTGAGCGTTGGTTTCAAGGTTGGTTGAAGCCTTGATTCTCTAGCGCTTGGGCCAGGGTCTGAAGGCGTTGAGCATTCACCCCAAGATCCGAGTCCCCCAGGCGTGAAACAGATCGGGCTTCGATCCGTTCGGGTGTGGATGCATTGAGCTCCAGATCATCAACAAAGCCGAAGATGCGGCTGCTGAACGTGGCATGGAGGTAGGCATCCTCCCGACTGATCACCTCCGCTTGGGGCGTTGATTCGATCAGTGTGGTGAGGCTCTCCAGTGCTGCGCTGGAATCCGTCACAGCCCATTCGACCCGCGCGCAGTGCGCTGGCCCAGGGCAGGCGCTGAGATGGCCTCCATTGACGCCCAGATCCTCTGGCACCGGGCCGACCAGATGAAACAACGCGAGCACCAGGGGGAGAGCGAAGAGAGCAAACGCGGGCATGACTTGATGATGAGCGGGTGGGCGGCTCAGGTCCAGCGCACTGGATCCTTGGAGTTCAGATGCTGCACATGATCGACGTCTCGATCGAGAAGATCGTGGCTGATCGTGAGGCAGATGCTGTCGAGGGGAAGGGAGAAGCTGCTTCCGTCGGAGTCGAACGGTCCTTCGACGTAAGCGCCGATGCGTTCCGCCATGAGGAACAGCAGCACAATCAGCACTCCACTGATGGGGTTCTGGTGCCTGGACCCGGGTTCGTGAAAGTACAGAAGCAGAAGCAATCCGAACAGCCAGGTGAGAAGGCGTACGAACACGTCATAAGACGCGGGCAGCGGTGTGTTGCGGATCCGTTCCAGTCCTCCGATGGCCTCCGTGCAGGCATTGGCCACCTGCATCAGCTGCAACCGTCCGAAACTGTCAATGTGCCCTTGGTGATAGAGGGCTCTGATCCATTCGGCCCGCTGCAGACAGAGCTGACGCAGGCTGCTGTTGCGGGGCAGCTTGAGGCCATCGAGAAGTCGTCCCTGCAGCTCTCTGAGTTCCCGATGCCAGAAATTACGCAGCTCGAAGTTCAGCTGCCACACCAGCGCTATCTGCAGCAGCACCAGGGGGTAGTCCCGGCGCCGCGTACTGGGCGGATGGCCGTAGTCACCGAGATCAATCATGGTTTTGATGTCGCGGTCGCTCCTCCGAGACGGCGATCATGACTGCACTTGTGGCAAATCCATGCATGCCAGCTGGACCGAGCAGTGGTGGCCGGTGGCTTATTTGCGTGATCTCGATCCGGGCAAGCCGCAACGCTTCACATTGCTGGAGAGGGACCTCGTTCTGTGGTGGGACGGTGTCAACAGCACCTGGCGCGCCTTCAATGATGTCTGTCCGCACAGGCTGGTGCCCCTGAGCGAGGGGCGCATCAACTCCGCGGGCGATCTGGAGTGTCCTTATCACGGCTGGAGTTTCAACGGGGAGGGGCACTGCACCCGCATCCCCCAGATGGGGGATGCGGGTAGAGCCCGTGGCCGACGGTCCAACTGCGCCAGCCTGCCAACGCGCTCGGCCCAGGGGTTGCTGTTCGTTTGGAGTGGTGATCCGGAGAAGGCTGAGTCCAACGATCTGCCTCTGGTGCCTTCGCTTCAGGAAGAGGGGGATGGCTGGGCCGATGGGTGGATCGTGCAGGACACGTTTCGCGACTTGCCCATGGACGCGCTCACCCTGCTCGAAAATGTGTTGGATGTGAGCCATGTGCCCTTCACCCATCACAAAACCGTCGGAAAACGGGAGAACGCCGCTCCTGTGCTGGCTGTGATTCAGTCGGAGGATGACTCGGGTTTTGAAGCTGTCTGGGACGAGGGCCCCCGTCGGGGGCGGCTGGGTTCCCAGTTCACCCATTTCAAAGCTCCCCAGTTGATGTGGCACGACCTCGATGCCAAGGGGTTCGCGCGGATTCTCACCGTGGTGTACGCCGTGCCGATTCGCCGCGGGCAGTGCCGTTTGTTCGCCCGGTTCCCGTTTCAGTTCAAGTCGGCGTTACCGAAGGTGGTGGTGGGTCTGCGCCCCCGCTGGCTGCAACACATCGGCAACCACAAAGTTCTGGAAGACGACCAGGTGTTTCTGCACTGGCAGGAACGGGTGCTGGAGTCTGCTGGCGGCAGCGCTGGCGCCGAACGCGCGTTTTTCCTGCCCACTGAAGCGGATGTGTATGTAGCAGCGTTGCACCGGTGGATCAACAACCATGGTGGAGAGCCCTTCGCCGGACAGCCGCTTCCTCCCAGGCAGGAGGTCGACGCTCTGATGGATCGTTATCACAGCCATACCGTGCATTGCCGCAGTTGTTCCCAGGCCTTGCGGTGGATTCGCATCGGGCAGCCGTGGTGCTGGGTCGTCCTCTGGACGGCTGCGGTGTTGATCGGTCTGGGGCAGATGGGCTGGTTGAGTGCCTGCGGAGCGCTGCTGGCCGTTTTCGCTGGTCTGCTTCTCCAGCGTCTGCGGCGTTGGGAGCGGGGTTTGACGGCCGGTGATGGGCTGGCGCCGCGCAATTATGGAACCTGATTGATGACATCATCGGCTCGGAGATGATCCGTGTGACCTCCCCCTGCCCTGACAGCGTGATCGTGGCGCTTGGGGTTCATGACTGGCCAGTCTGGGCCAGTGAAGTGAGTGAATTTCCCTGGCATTACGACCAGAGGGAAACCTGCCTGCTGTTGGAAGGCGATGTGACGGTCACTCCCGACTCCGGCGAGTCCGTGCACATCAAGGCGGGTGATCTGGTGGAATTCCCTGCCGGGCTCAGGTGTACGTGGACCGTGCATCAACCCGTGCGCAAGCATTACCAGTTCGGTTGAACGTTGGGCTCCTTGCTGACGCGCTGCAGTCTTCAGACATCCACATCGGCTCCCCACTGAGGTCGGCAGGGTCGCCAGCCCACCCTCAAAAGCTCTCTCCACAGCTGCTCCGCGGTTTCTCGCCGCAGGTGCACCCGGGTGGTCAGCAGAGGAGGCTGGTCTGGAAAAGGTCTCCCTGAATCCACGAACACGCGGGGGTCGCGGTTCCAGCTTTTTTCATCGGGATGGAAGCGCTTCGTGTTCTGGGTGCTTGGGTCCTGGATCCAGCCGTGACGGGGCATCGCTTGCGGGGGGTGATCAGAGAAGCGCGCATCCACTCCTCCGCCTTGAACGGTGCGTAGGGCGAACTCGGAGCCATGGAGACGCTGCTGGTACACCTGTTCTAGGCAGGTAGTACAGATGTGTCAATGCGTTGTGGCGTTGTCCGTGTGGCACGACTAAAGACAGGGGAACACTGTTGCGGCTTTCGCTTTGATCTCCGTCTGGCAAGCACCGTCTGCAGGGGCCCCGCTTGAGTGCGCCCAGCGGCCTGCACTTCAACCTGTTGCTGATGAGCTGGTGCTGGAAGTGATGCACTGCGGCCTTTGCCACAGCGACCTATCGATGATCGGCAATCACTGGGGAGTGAGCCGCTATCCCTTGGTGCCAGGCCATGAAGTGATCGGCAGGGTCACGGCGGTCGGAGAGGGAGTGGATCCAGGCGTGATTGGTGAGGTCCGCGGTCTGGGCTGGATCAGCGGCAGCTGCAACCACTGCAGCCTCTGCCTTGGGGGTGATCAGAATCTCTGCAGCTCTCTGGAGGCCACGATCGTGGGGCGCCAGGGGGGATTCGCCAGTCATGTTGTCGCTCGGCAGGACTGGACAATTCCGCTGCCAACCGGATTGGATCCGGCCGAAGCGGGTCCCCTGTTCTGCGGTGGCGTCACCGTGTTTGCGCCGCTTGTGGATGAGGCGGTGTCACCCACGGCCCATGTGGCCGTGGTCGGCATCGGCGGACTGGGCCATATCGCCTTGCAATTCGCGCGGGCTTGGGGCTGTGAAGTCACTGCGATCACCACCAATCCCGCCAAGACGGAACAGGCGCGCCGATTTGGAGCTCATCACGTGGAGGAACTGGAAGCGCTTTCCGATCTTCAGCGTCGGTTTGATCTAGTGATCAATACGGTCAACCATCCCCTCGACTGGAGTGCGGTGATGGCCTCCCTCAAGCCCCGGGGACGCTTGCATCAACTGGGAGCCGTGCTCGAGCCGATTCAGGTCGGCGCCTTCGATCTCATCTCTGCGCGGCGGTCGATCACCGGCAGCCCCACGTCCTCACCGGCCAGCCTCCTGAAGATGGTGGAGTTCTGCGTTCGCCACAACATCCTCCCCTTGGTGGAACATCTGCCAATGGATCAGGTGAATGTTGCGATTGAAAGACTTGCCAAGGGCGATGTGCGCTATCGCTTCGTGCTCGATGCGTGAACCTGGAGGCGTTTTGAAGACAGGTATGAAAGCCCCCGATTCTTTGCTGGAGCGCATCGCCGAAGTTTCGGGCATGGGACGAGGCTGCCGGCGGCTGGTGGTGCTGCTCACTCAGCTCGGTGATTTCGACTCCCTGGAGTACGCCCAGGCTCTTGTTCCGGCTCTGCCCCAGCTGGATCAGGCGGGGATCCAGCTCTTGGCGATCGCCATCGGAGACCGGGAGGGCGCTGACCGGTTCTGCACATTCACCGGTTTTCCGAGCGAGCGGCTGCAGGTGGAGCCTGATGCTCGCCTGCACCAGGCCCTGGAGCTGTCTCCAGGGCTTCAGGCCCCAGGCGGAGCGTGGCCTTCCTTGCTGCTGATGTGTGCAGGCATCGGCTCTCCCGGCACCCTGGCTGAAGTTCTGCGTGGTTACACCGGCGATCGCACCGCGCCCCAACGTTTCAGCGACGATGACGTGATCAGCACCGGTGTGTTGCCGGCGATCCCCGCCGGACTGTTTCGCCGGGCCGGTGGCGGCGGGTTTCAACGACCGTTCGAATTGGCCACGGTGCGCCTGCGCAACATGAATGAGGTTCTGCGCCACTGGGGCACGTATGTGCCCGACGATCGCTTCATCACCCAGCGGGGAGGCACGTTTCTGTTGGAGGAGGACGACTCCCTGCTGTACGTCCATCGGGACCGCGGCATTCTCGGGTTTTCCGAAACGATGAATCGTCCGCTGGCTTTTCTCGATCCCTGGATGCCAGATGCCGGTTGATCCGAGCCATCCGGTTCCGTTGCCTCCCTGGCGGCCTTTGCTGCGGGGAGCCCGCCAGCGGGAGGGACGGGCTCCGGGGGCCAGCTGGCTCCAGTTGGCCAGCATGGCGGCCGATGGCACGCCGCGGGTTCGCACGCTGGTGTTTCGCGGCTGGAGTGATGAGGGCGCCCTCGAGCTGCTCACCGATGCCCGCAGCGAGAAACCAGTTGAACTCAGAGGGCAGGGGCAGGTGGAGCTGTGTTGGTTGTTCCGCAAGGCCAGAGAACAGTTCCGTTTGCGTGGAGCCGCTCAGTTGTTCCGTGATGGCGACGATCCGGAGGCTCTGAACGCCCACTGGCAGCGGTTGACGCCCGGAGGGCGCTCGGTCTGGGCCTGGCCGCATCCGGGGCAGCCCTTCGATTCGGCTGGCCCCTGGCCGCAGGAGGTCGCCGACGGGGCACCTCAGCCCCCGCACCTGGTGTTGATCCGCATTCAGATTCAGCGGGTGGAGCAGCTCGATCTCAAACCCCATCCCCACCGGCGTCTCTGCTGGGATCGAGGCGAGGGTTGGGCCGAGCGACGGCTCAATCCCTGAACGTCCAGAGGGCGAGCCCACCACCCCGGCCCCGTGCCGCCAGCCAGCCGCCTGCATCCCTGTGGATCAAAGCGAAGAACGGCGTGCGCTTGGCGGCTGGAGCCGGCAGCGACCGTTGCAGCAGGGTGATGGCGCCCAGCGTCAGCCTGACCTGCTCGAAGTGGAAGCTCAGCAGGGGTCTGCCTCCAGCCAGCTCCCCAGGTCCGTTGAACTGCAGGGCCAGGGCACCGAGGTTCACGGCGTTGCGCAAGCGCAGCCCTTTGTCGTCGGCCAGGCTGATCTCCAGAGAGGCGCCAAGGCTGCGCAGCAGCCATCCGCTCAGAGCGTTGGCGTCGCTTTGTCCCTTGGGCCAGATGGTCTGCAGCTGCCAGCAACCGATCAGGTCTTCGGCGTTGATTCCACTTCCCTGATGGCGAACCTGCCGCTCGCGCGTCAGCAGATCGTTCCCTGTCACGGTGGTGATCGGAATGGACAAGGAATTCTCGACGCTGTCGCCGACATGCTGTCGGATCGTGCGCAGGCGTGCTAATCGGAAGCCTCTTCCTTAGCGATTTCATGTTGTTCCTCATGCACTGGCAGTTCAAGACCGGCTATCACGAGAAGGCGGCTCGCAAGTTCCTGGAGACCGGTGCTCCTTTGCCGGCTTGCAAGTCGTGGAAGCGCTATCACGCACCCGGATCGGTTCAGGGCTGGATCCTGGTGGAAACCGATGATGCCGGCGTCTGCTACGAGCACGCCGCCGAATGGGCGGAATGCCTCGACTGGACCGTGACACCCGTGTTCACCGATGAACAGGCCGGTCCCCTGATGGGCAAGGTCTACAGCTGATCGCACGGCTTGAGCCGTCGTTCGTCTCCGTCTTGCCGCCAAACTGCGGCAAGACCTGGGGGCGTGATGACAGAGGACTCGGTGAAGGCGGAGGCGCTCTCCTGGGCTGCCCTCGAGGCTCTGGCACCGGCAGCAGCTGAGCGGGTGGAAGGCCCCACCAACGCCCAGGCCAGCTTGCGGCTGTTCGGGCACTCCGAGGCGGACGTGCAGGTGACGTTGTTCCGGGACCACCACGCCTGGTGCCCTTACTGCCAGAAAGTCTGGCTCTGGCTTGAGCTGCGCCGGGTGCCGTACCGGATCCGCAAGGTCACCATGCGCTGTTATGGCCCGAAGGAGCCTTGGTTCACGGCCCTGGTTCCCTCCGGAATGCTGCCGGCCCTGGAACTCAATGGTCGCCTGATCACCGAGAGCGATCGCATCCTCGAGGCCCTCGAACGCGCCTTCGGGCCGGTGGGAGCCGGCATGACGGACAGGCGTGTGAGGCGGTTGCGCGAACTGGAACGGCTGCTGTTCCGTGCCTGGTGTGTCTGGCTCTGCTCTCCGGGCCTTCGCGAGGATCAGGAACGTCGCGCCCGGGACCAGTTCCAGCGGGTGGCCGCCCAGATGGAGGAGGCGATCGCTAGTGGTGGCGGACATTGGCTGGATCCCAATGATCCGATGGGGCCGATACCCGGCACCGCGGATCTGGTGTTCATTCCCTACGTGGAGCGGATGAATGCATCACTGGCTTATTTCAAGGGGTTTGCTCTGCGTGAGGCCCATGGCGGCATCGACCGTTGGCTGTCAGCCCTCGAGCAGCTCGAGACCTACCGCGGCACCCAGAGTGATGTGCACACCCATGCGCATGATCTGCCTCCGCAAATGGGCGGATGCTGGTCGGATGGCAGTGCCCAGCAGCAGCGCATGGCCGCGGCAGTCGATCACGGTGAGGGGCTAGGTGCCCTGGAATGTCGCTGGTCACCCTCTCCAGGGGAGGTGACCCCCCAGGCCAGAGCCCTGGAGCGGGTGCTGCGCCATCGCAGCACGCTGCTGGCACGCAGCCCTCTCGGGGAGGCCTTTGATCAGCCCTTGCGCGCGGCACTCACGACGCTGATCGCTGGGACCTCTGTGATGCCAGCTCCGGGGTCAGCCGCAGCTCTGCGCTATCTGCGGGATCGCATCTCTGTGCCCCGCGACATGCCTCTGCACAGCGCCCGCTTCTTGCGACAAGCTCTGGAAAGCACGGCGTCTCTGGCAGGAGTTGATCAGCCGTCTCCGCTGCCGTTTGAGCATCGCTTCGATCAGGATCCAAGGCCGTTTGTCAGCTCGGGCACCTGATCGGGTCCCCACGATCAAGCAAGGTGGGGAGCCTTCTTACTCGATGCTCCGATGGCTGGAGATGGATTCGGAGCGACAGGCTCCTCTGCAGCTGGCGCCAAGCGCAGCAGCTCTAAACGCAAGCCCCGGCAGTCGAATCATCAGCGGGAACGCTGTCCCCTCGGTCGGGATCCCGGCTTCGAGGCGATCTGTGCCCGCCAGACCCTCGGCTTGGCCTTGTCCGGTCGCCTGACAGAGCAGGCTGTGAAGCGGGCGCACAAAGCCTTGGCTGTTCAGCATCACCCCGACAAAGGCGGTGATCCCGAGATGATGACCAAGCTCAACAACGCCCGCGATCTGCTCCTGGAGCCAGAAATGGAGGCAATCACTGTTTGACGGTCACAGTCGCTCTTCTTGGCACCGGTCTGCTCGGTTCCGCCATCGCCAGCCGTCTGCTTGCGGTGGGCTGCTCTCTGCGGGTGCCCAGTGCTTCGACAACCCGGCCCAAGCTATCGCTGGGGCCAGCACGGTGATCACCGTGCTGCGGGATGGTCCCGTGACGTCTGAGGTGGTGGCCTCGCTTGGTGCCCTGAATCAGAGCTGTGTGATGCCTATGGGCACCATGGGCATCAGCGAAAGTGTGGCTCTGGAGGCCCAGGTGCTGCATCAAGGCGGTCTGTATCTAGAGGCGCCAGTTCTGGGAAGTCGTCCTGAGGCACTGGCTGGACGCCTGCTCGTGATGGCTGGCGGAGAGCAGGCGGTGTTTGATCAGCAGCACGTCCTGCTCAGCCACCTTGCTGAAGAGCCGAAGCGAATGGGCCCTGTGGGAACCGGGGCAGCGTCGAAACTCGCGCTCAACCAACTGATCGCCAGCCTCACCCATGGCTATTCGTTGGCCTTGCGATTGGTTCAGGCCTCCGGTCTGGACGTTGACAGTTTCATGGATGTGCTGCGTCCGTCGGCGCTGTATGCGCCGACGGTGGACAAGAAGCTCAAGCGGATGCTGGCCCACGACTACAGCGATCCCAACTTCAGCACCAGCCTTCTGCGCAAGGATCTGAACCTGTTTTTGCGGGAGGCAAACTTGGCTGGAGTGAATGCCGACGCTCTGGAAGGACTGTCTTCTTTGCTGATGCGTGCGGAAGGAACGGATCTGGACGCTGGTGATTACAGCGCCCTGTATGAGCTCACCGCCGCTGAATCGCCCCTCAGCTGAGGTACCAGCGGATCAGTGCCAACACTTGACCGGCCGGGCCGTAACCCGTGATCCATTCGCCGATCAGAGCAGCAGCAAATCCAACCATGGCGGTGCGACCGTTCAGCCTCTCCACTCCGGCAAGAGCGCTGGTGTTCCAGGGGCGGTTGGTGGTGAGACCTTCTCCGAACGCTTCAACGGGCTCGTAGTGGAAGCGCGGTTCGGGCATGGCGTTAGCTCTGTTCGTGTTGGAGCCTATGCAGAGACGATTGATTTCTGAATAGGGTTCAACCGGTTATTGCGATGTCAGTCGTGGATGCAGAGCACCTCCGGTCCCTGTTCACCAAGCCTTACGGCGTGGCCGCTCCTACAGAGGATCAGTGGAGGGAGCTGTATGACGAGGCTGTGCATTTCCAGGATCCAACCCAGGAGCGCGACGGCATCAAGGCTTACATCGAGGCGCAGGATGGATTGATGCGCCGTTGCGACGACGTTTATCTCACTGCTTCTTCGATCGCTGTCGATGGAAACATCGCATTCATCGAATGGGAGATGGGGCTGAAAATCAAGGGGATTGAATTCATCTATCCCGGCACGAGTCGTCTGCGGTTCAACGCCGAAGGAAAAGTTTGCGATCACCGTGACTATTTCGATTTCGTTGGGCCGACCTTCGGACCTGTGCCGGTATTGGGCGGATTTGTGCGCTGGCTTTACAAGCGGTTTGTGGATTGAGAACGGCTCAACTTCCAGAACGCCAGGCTGGTGACGGCCGCGCCAAAGCCGAGGAAAAGGGTGAGGAAGGTTTCGCTGCTCATGTCAAGAGAAGTACAACTTTCACAATATTTTGGCGGGCTTGAGCGCTTTCCGTGGACTGACTCCAGATGTTGCTAAGTAATTTTGCTTAATGCCGAGTGAGCTAGGGGGAATGCTCGCGGGCTTGCGCCCGGTCTCGTTAAATTTTCTAAACTATTCAGGCTTTCCCGTGCTCAGAACCATTCTTTCGAAGCCTCTTCTCGCCGATGTGGGCCTGCTGGTTCTCCGCGTCTTCACGGGAACTCTTCTGATTCACCACGGTTACGAGAAGCTCGCCAATATCGACAATTTCGCGGACGCCTTTGTTCGCCCTCTGCATCTACCGTTTCCGATTGTTCTCTCATACATCGCCGCCTTCTCCGAGATCGGTGGTAGCTGGCTCTTGATTACTGGGCTTCTGACTCGTTTTGGTGCTCTGGCCATTCTCGGAACGATCACTGTGGCGATTTATCACGCCGTGATCACAGCCGGTTTCAATATCTATCTTCTCGAGCTTCTTGGTCTTTACTTCGCCGCTGCCGCAGCGGTGTTGGCTGTTGGACCCGGTTGCTTTTCTATCGATGAATTAATTGTTCGTCGTTTCTCCTCTGCAGAGTCGTCTGAAAGTTCTGAGTCTGACGCTTTTGCAGGTTCTGTGAACTGAATGTTGTTTAGGCTGGAGTCATTAACTTCAGCCCTTTTTTCTTTTGAGATATGAGCTCAATCAGTTCACCAATTTGGAGTCTGATTGTTTTTGCGGGATTATTTACAGTTCTGCAAGTTTGGTGGATCGGTTCTTTGATGGTGAGGAATCGGCGCTCAAAGGGTGAGCGCCCACTGACTTCATCCCAATTTCGCGAGAGTCTCGAACGGATTTTCAAAGATAAACCTTAAATTGTCGGAGCGTTCAGTAGCTCGACTGAGGCAAGGTGAATCCTGATTGCATATGCTGCACATCGAGCATGATCCAGGTGAGCCAGACAAGAAGGGCCACAACACCTGAACCCGCAGCGAAACGTCCCACATTGCGGATCAGCAGCTCAAAGACACTGACTTCCTTCATGGCAATCGATCGGGTGAATTCATATTGCTTGATCATGGCCTGATGTGTGGACGTTTTGCTCTCTCCATCTCGGTTTCGGCTCTCCCGCATCCCCTGCGAGAGCGTCTGGATCCCGTGCATCGCGAACGTTACGAGCCTCGCGACATGATTCGCCCTGGAGAACCTCTCCTGTCCTTGCGCCGGGATGAGAGGGGGACCTCCCCGGCTCTCATGCTCTGGGGTCTGATTCCTGCTTGGTGTCGGAATCCTTTAGCCGGACCAAGACCCTTCAATGCCCGTGTTGAAACTCTGAATGACAAAGCCAGCTTTCGGGGTGCCTGGCGTCATCGCCGCTGCCTGATTCCGGCCAGTTGTTTCTTTGAAAAAGGCTGGCGGATCCGGCGGGGAGATCAACAACCGTTCTGGCTAGCCGGCCTCTGGGAACGCTGGCTCGGTGCCGATGGCAGTGAAATCGAGAGCACCACGATTCTCACCACCACTCCCAATGCGCTCATCCGGCCTTTACATCCGCGAATGCCTGTGGTGATCCCGTCAGGGTTGGAGGACGCGTGGATGGCTTCTGTTGATGGAGCCGGCTTAAGGGCCTTGCAACCCTTATTGGAAAGCTGGGATCCCACCGGTTGGATTCGGGATCGGCCTGGAGACAGTGATCAGCCTGGAGACAGTGATCAGCCTGGAGACAGTGATCAGCTCTCTCTTTTTGAAAGGCTTTAGCGTGTCGCAAGACACCATGGCAAACCTTGGTTTCCCTTAGCTTTCTTAAACAGATATTCGAAGATTCATGCAGCTCTATTTTGTAATCGGCACGATGCCTGATATTGACAGCCAGCTTGATGTTTATCGGGAATTCATCAATTACTTCGAAGGTGGTTGTCAAAATGATTGTTTCGAGGGCTTTGAATTGGTTCAGCGGGCACACCTTCCTGGTCAAGGTCAGGTGGTGGCTCTGATGAAAGCCCGCGGCACTGAGGAACTCTTCCGACATCTCGCACCCTGGCGGGCACAATTCGGCGTGGAGATGGAGATCACTCCAGCGATCAGTGATGCCGAGGTTGTGGCCAATCACAAAGTTCTGTTCGCCTCAATGGAGGACTGACTGATCGAGGCTCCGCGACTTGAGGGGTGGTGCGTCACTCAGAGGATCATCGCCATTGCATCATCCTTTCGGGGTTCATCCCTCAGTCGTTTTTCTCTCAATCAAAAGATGCCGTTATTTTGCTGATCTGGTTGAACAATTCTCAAGATAATAACCAGACGATGGTTGTATTTTGAAGTTGCGCATTTTCAGCGTTTGAGTCTTGATAACTGCCTTAAGCCAAGCTCACGAACTTGATCTGGAAGTGGTACGTATCCGAGGCGTTCAGCATCATCCTGACCTTGGCTGCTCAGGATGAATTCCAGGCTGCGTCGTAACGCCACAGTGTTGTTTCCGAGTCCACGGGCCGGAACCAGCATCCAGTTCAGAGTGACGATGGGGTATCCGAGATTGGGATCAGGATTTTTGCCCACTAAGCGTTCATTCAGACGAATGGTGCTGACAGCTGCACTGGCCGCTTCCTGAGTTGGACGTAGGAATTTCCCTTGGCGATTTTCGAGTGCTGCCACTTGCAGTGGTTCGCGAACGTATGCGGATTCGATGTATCCGATGCTTCCAGGCGTGGAGTTCAATGCTGTTGCCATTCCATCAGATCCTTTCACTGCAAGACCAATGGGCCAATTCACCAGACGCCCGTTCCCTGGCCCATTTTTCCAATCTTGGTCCATCGACGAAAGGGCTGAAGTGAAGCTTTCAGTACTTCCCGATTTGCCTGCCCGATGCAAAACGGTGATGGGAAGGTCGTTACAACCAACCTGAGAGAAATTGTCGATTTTTCCAAGGAAAATACCTGCAAGTTGGCTCCGGCGCAGCCTTAAATCGCATCCTGGGGCGTTGTAGGCAATCGCAATGGCCCCAGCTGTGACTGGGAATGCCAAGAGGCCTTTTGGAGCCTTTTTAACTTCCTCTGATGAGGGTGGATCATCAGTTCCTGCAAAGTCGTTTGTTCCCTTAAGCAATGTGCTGATGCTTTTGCCGGACCCCATGCTTTCGATTTCTGCATAGATGTCTTCATTCACCGCTAGTTGGTTGAACCAGCGAAGATAGGCCTGGAGTCCAAACGTGCTACTCGTACCGTTCAGAACGAGAGGTTTTCGGTCTTGATTTTTTTGCTCAGCTGAATTGCTGCAGCTTGAAAGTAGCGCTAAGACTATGCTTGAGAGAAGCTTGAAACGAGACGTTTTAATCAATGATTTGAACATTATTGAATGCGCTCCATGATGCTTTCAAATGTTGATGTGATGTTGATCAGGTTATGAGCTATCGGATTGGAATAAATAAAAAGTAGGATGACTGGGACAGGGGCTGAGAGTAAGAGGACAATGGCTGCCCAGGTCAGGGTCCAGCTGCCGCTATTGACCAGAAAAACCATCAATGCAAGCGCGAAATACATCAAAGCGATTGCAAAGGTTAGGCGTATTTGAAATGCCTGTTTCGAGAGCGAAAGGCGCCTTTCGCGACTGTCAATGAGGTCGAAGCAAAAGTCGCTTGCTTTTCTAATGTAATTTGCCGATTCGGGCGTGATCATTTGCCCTTTTGGTTGAATGGCGTTACTTGATGCCAGGAAATCACGCAGGCGCTCGAGTGAATCCCTGGCCTCTTCGCTGCTTTCACCATGGAGCATGTCGTCGACTTCGGTATGCGCAACTTTGTCGGCATAGGTGTAAAGTAATCGCCTTGATTCAATGCGTTGTTCAGGTTGCAGCACTGACATCACCGCAACAAGTTTGTTGACTGTAACGACTTCGTGCGTTACAGCATTGCGCAGATTGGTGAATTGGAAAATGACATTCGAAAGTAAAAATGCCGTTGTCAATGTATACAGAGATCCAAGCGGGCTAAGTTGTGAGGCTTGAAGTTTTAAGCTGCCACGAGCCTTCACCCATTTGGCTAGGAATAAGGCAATCGCTGTCAGTGATAAAAATCCGAGGTAGATCAGTGGTACGCCGGCCTTTAGCAGTAGATCACTCATGGGGACTGGAATTAATTAATAAAGGAGCCGTCTCGGCCTACTAGAAATGTAAGGTGAACGATATCGCTGCCATTGCGTTGCCTTGGCCCGAATGTCACTTTGTAGCCTCCTAGGTCGACTGTCCCAAGGGACTCAACAGCAGTGATGAAGCGTTTGCGTGTGAGGTCAGGGCCTGCCTTCTGAAGTGCCTGAACCAGCATCGATGCTGCAATGTACCCTTCCAGGCCGACGAAGCTATAGGGAATATCCGGCTTCAGTTTGCTGATTTTATTTTGGTAATCCCGGACGACTGGAGTTCGCCGGTCCCAAGGAAATGGCACGACCTGACTGATCCCGATTCCGTGTCGTAGTTCCTTGGGGAGTGATCGAGCTAGGGCGTTGCTGCCCACAAACGACACAGTTAAAACCTGAGCGTTGCTGCCAAATTGGCGTAGTTGGGATATGAAGCTTGAGACCGTTCCGTAGGACGAAACAACGAGAACAGCATCAGGTCGTGCTAATGCCACCTTTCTTGCCGCATCGCTTGTGTTCGAGGAATTGCGTTCTACTGTTGTTTCTACGACAGGTTTCAATTGATGTTTCGCCAAAGCTTTTTTGAGCCCTTCTAGGCCATCACGTCCGAATGAATCATTTTGATAGGCGATGGCAATTGATTGCCGTCCATAACGAATTAAATAGCTGACAATGGCCTTGATTTCTTGGTGATAGCTGGCTCGGATGTTGAATACATTCTTTTTCATCGGCGAGCGAATGATCTGAGCCCCAGTAAGCGGTGCAATTAAAGGAATTTTGCTTTGATCAATCAAGGGCAGTGAGGCTTTGACTGTTGGTGTTCCCAGGTAGCCAAATAGGGCAAAGACTTTATCCTTGTTGATAAACTTTTTGGTGTTATTTAGTGTTAGCTCTGGATTGTATTGATCATCGCGATAAACCATGACGACCTGGCGTCCATGGATGCCTCCCTGTGCATTCACGTGGTCAAAAACCAAGTGCGCACCTTGTCGATACTCTCGACCGAGCTCACCCGATGGTCCGCTGAATGCTGCCGATTGTCCGAGCAAGATCGAGCGTGGCGTGACGCCGATCTCCTCAGCATGAACCGTTTTCGTTAAGCCTGCAAGCAGAAAGAGAGCCGTAATCGTTGTCTGCTGAAGCATTGGATGAACCTTTCGGTTGCCTCCTTCCACGCAGGTCGGTCATCGTTAGGTTCCACTATTTCAGCGAGTCGACTGTGTGTTGGCAACAATTCATTCGTGTTCAGTCGGGACTATGGGTGAAGTCGAGTGATTGCCGGCGTTGGTTGCGTTGGCTGTGCAGTGGACGCTTCACGGTTCTGGTATCCGGCTTGAATAAACCGATCGCGCCAGCGGCGTTCCTGTTGTTCGGCTTCAGGAGTCCCTTCCTGGGGAAAGTTCCGGAGGAAGTCCTTGTCTTGGCAAGGAACATAGGGTCCTTGCTTGAGTTCGAAGATCACGGAGTCGTACTCCAGAGCCACCAGCGTGTGAAATTGACCTGCGGCCACTTCCACTCCACGGATGGGACCCGATGCTGAGATGGTTTCCTGTTGATCAACCTCTCCCTCAGCGCTGAGGATCATCAGGCCGATCGCTCCCTGCAGAACGAGAAAGCATTCGAAACCTGCCTCTGCCACGTCGCGGACATGGCGATGGGGACGCACGTTCGGCTTCTTTGTGGAAGTTGTGGTTGCAGCGTTTCCGTGGTCGCTGGGCGGCTTCCGCGGCCAGCGCGTTGAACAGGGTCTGATCGATGCGCTGAATTGGAGATCGGCTCATCGGCGCTGCTCCCTCAAGCGGCGCATGGAATTGCGGGGCATCAGTCTGTTGTCTCTCAGGGACGGCATTCCGTCGTTGGGACGTTGGGCGCGTGGGTGGTACCCGATGAGGGCAATGCCAATCAGCATCAGCAGAATCACTGCACCAGCGCGTAACACCCGAAACATCAATACACCCGAAACATCAATGGCTGGAGGTCAGAGCATTGATCAGTTGATCGACCTGGTGTTGCAGCAGCGAGATCGGATCAGTGCCCTCGTCTTCGCCGAGATCCTTCACGCTCCAGAAGCGGATCTTGGCTTCCAGATCTGGGAACAATTCCTGCACCATCGGTCTGTGGGCTTCGGCATCCACGGCCACCACCACATCGGCTTGTTCCACGTCATCTCGGCTCACCTGACGGGGCATCGCCAGTTGCGTTGGATCCACGGCAAATCCACGCTGTTGCAATGCGATCTGGGCCTCGATGGCCATCGCTCCGATGTTTCCGTTGCCGGATGTCACCTTCAGGCCGGCTGATCCGGCGTGAAGGTCATCACCCTTGCCCTGGAGGGCGATCTGGTGATTGAACCAGAATTCCGAGAAGCGGCTGCGGAAATAATTGCCGGTGCAGAGGAAGAGAACGGTTCGCATCGCTGCGGTCAGGAGAGAGGGACTGCAGGAGATGCACGCACCACGCCCTGTTCCAGAGGAAGCAGATCATCGTCATCGGTTGCTCGACTGCGAACCGGTGCGCTGAACCCCCTGGCGCGGGCATTCCTGACCTCAAACGGGCCCGGCGTGCCGGTGGGAACGGCCAGTCGCAGAGCGAAAGGATGCTCTCCAGGTTCCACATCACCGATGGATCCCACCCGGGTGCGGTTCTGAAGAACGGGCTCGCCACTGCGGTCGAGGATCCGGGCATACACGTCGGTATCGACGACCGCACGCCGTGAGGTGTTGTTCACCATGCCGCTGAGCACGTAGCAACTCGCTCCTTCCGGGCTGGTGATGGTGGGTCTGCTGGCCGCTGAGGGGCTGGGCTGGGCTCCTGGATCTGCGGCATCACAGGGAGCCAACGACACGCCGGTGAGGGGCAGGTCGGCGGCGAGCGCCGGCTGGGCCACCAGCATCAGCAGCGCGATCAGTCCCGCAGCAAAAAATTTGACCATGGCTCAGTGCTGCAGGCTGGCCAGGGTGTCGGTGAGTTCGGCGACATCGGACAGACCGTTCACGTCGAACCAGGGAGCCGTAGCCCAGTCGAATCCCTCTCCGAAGGTGTTGTCCGGAGCTGTGATGTACCAATGGCAGTTCACATCGGGGACATCAACAGCGCACTGGGACCAGTCGTTTTGCCACTGGGGAACCTGCACCCACATCACAGCGGCAAAGAGCAGGGAGAGAAGGCTTCTCAGCACGGGACCCAGGCAGGATGGTGGGACGCTACCAGGGTTCTGATGGTGCTGCGAGCACTGCGGCTTTCCTGTCGCTAGGACGTGGGGAGTGATTCGTCTCTGACGCCACCCCCGCATGCAAAGTCCATCCCCGATGCGTTCTGTCAACTCCGGAGGTCCGGAGGGGGGCTTGGTGGCCATCGTGGCCCTTGTGCTGGCTGGTCTGCTGCTGCTTGCGCAGTCTCTGTTCGTGGTTCCCGCTGGCGAAGTGGCGGTGATCACCACCCTGGGCAAGGTGAGTGGGACGCCGCGGCAACCGGGCCTCAACGTGAAAGCGCCCCTGGTTCAGCAGGTGTGGCCGTTCAGTGTCCGCACCCAGGTGCGGCCTGAGAATTTCGCCACGCTCACGAAGGATCTCCAGGTCATTCAGGCCACAGCCACCATCAAATACGCCCTGCGTCCTGATGAAGCCGGTCGGGTTTACAGCACGATCGCCAGCAGCGACCGGGATGTGTATCCGCGGATTATCCAACCCTCTCTTCTGAAAGCGCTCAAATCTGTGTTCTCGCAGTACGAGCTGGTCACGATTGCGTCGGAGTGGAATGACATCTCCGCTCTGGTAGCCAGCACTGTGGCGGAGGAACTGGATCAGTTCGATTACGTGAAAGTGGTGGGACTTGATCTCACCGGTCTGGAGATCGCCGAGGAATACCGGGCAGCGATTGAGCAGAAGCAGATCGCTGAACAACAGCTTTTGCGGGCGCAGACCGAGGTGAAGATCGCTGAACAGGAGGCCCTTCGCTACGACACGCTGAACCAAAGCCTTGATGACCAGGTGCTGTACAAGCTCTTTCTTGATAAGTGGGATGGTCAGACCCAGGTGGTGCCCGGCCTGCCTGGAGGCGCGGGAGGAACCCCGCCGGTGATTGTCGGGCGGCGTTGAACCGGTTCACAGCATGCTTCGCCTTGATCCCGGGCTGATTCTTCCGACTGTCATCACCAATGTGTTCCCAGGGCGTCGTCTCGCGCTCTGGTTGTTCGTCCCCTTGATGGTGGTCACGCTTTGGCGCAGTCAGCATCACCTGTTGGCTGCCGATGGTGGCGCCCAGTCGATCGCCCACATTCCCCTCAACGTCTACCCGGAACCGGCGGCTGCCACGATCGTGGGCCTGTTCGCCCTCTGGGGGCTCAGTCAGCTGGTTCTGGCGTTTCTGCAGCTGCTGGTTCTGCTGCGCTACAAGTCCATGATCCCTCTGATGTATTTGCTAACGCTGATCGAATACGGCGTGAGAGCCCTCTACATCCCGGCGTTTCGTCCGATCCCGACCACGGCCACAGCGCCAGGTGCCGTGATCAATGGCCCCATCGCCGCCGCTTCTCTGGTGCTGTTGCTGATCAGTATCTGCCCCAGGCGAGAGGTCTCACCATGACGCAACGCACAGCCACCGGACTGGTTCTTGTGCTTCTTGTGGGCCTCATCACACACTGTGCATCCCAGGTGCGAACACGCGTGCGTTTTTGGGTGGTCCCCCAGCAGGGGCCAGGCAGGCTTGTGCCGATTCCAGGCCGTCAGCCTGCAGCCAAGCCAGGTGTGCTCCTGTGAGCGAATTGTCGAATTGTCAGCAGTCGAAGAAATCCCAACGTATTGCCTGATACACAGCTGCCGTTCCTACTGATGAAGAACCCCTTTGGAGGTTCTGACCATGTCGATGAAACAGCTGGAGACTTTTTTGGCCAAGGCCAGTGGCAATGACGACATCCGACGGGAGGTGGATCAGTGTGATGGCGACACAATCTGTGTCGCCAAAGTGGGCCTGCGCCATGGCCATAAGTTCTCCGCCGCCAATTACAGCCGGTGGCAGAGGGAGCACGGCTGAGGCTCGTCTGTGACGGCACGTTGACAGAAGCCACATCTGCCGATCGCGCGTATCTAAAACTGATGAGTCCCTGATTGAGATCCCGAATGGAGACTTGCTTTAGCAGGGACCTTGCGCGTTCGCTCGCTCTGATGCTCCTGGAACTACAGGCTGAACTCGACGAGTTTGCCTACCAGGTTGAACATTCTCCAGATGATGTGCCCGCCGTTGTTGAGCAGAGTCTGGGCGCTCAGACTCTGCTTTGATCTGGATCAAGAGGAAGACCCTTCAGTCCCAAAGCGATCTGTCGTGCAGCCAGGAGCCCTGGATACAGAAGGTTGGCTCGCCGTGTGTCGCTGAAGAGGCCGTGAAGAAGACGTAGGAGTGGGTCGGTCGGCGTCAGGTGCTTGCAGAGCATGGCGATGGCTTCGCTTCCATGCCAGATCTGATCGCCGTTCATCAACACTGCGCCATTGCTGATGTTGTATCCGCGCTGTCTGAGGTTGGTTCTCAGCTCGTGATCACTGCGGCCATCGCGAATGACCAGGTCGGGCACTCCCCCAAGAAGTTCGCTGCGCTGGGCAAAATGCCGGCAGAACGGACAACCTCCGTCGTAGACGAGTGTGAAAGTCATCGACCCATCTTGGCGTTTTCATTAGATGTTCTGCGGCTTCATCGCCAATGCTCAGTGCCATTTCTCTAGGGAAGGCACAGGCTCAAGCAACGGGCACGATCGCTCCCCGATCTGTTCGGGGGCAGTGGTCACGCGGGTTGAGCCGACCTTTTCAATCCGCTGAACGGCCCGTTCCACCCTGAACGGTAGGTTGACTTGATTGAAACGATCGGAACGCTCGTCCCTGGAATGGCAGACAAGGAACTCCTCAGAGAAGTGGCGCTTGAGCTCTGGAGCTCAGTGAAGAAGTTGCGCCCTGGTCTGCCACGGGAATCACGGTTGGAGATCACTCTCAAGGCGCTGATGGTGATCGGTGATCTCAGCGATCAGATTCAGGCCGCTGTGGTGGTCGGTCTGATCGCTGAGCAGGAGCCCCCTGAGAATGAGCCTGAAGGCCAGGACGTCACGCTCAGTGAGGAGAGTTCAGACGCCAAAGCTGGTTCAGAGGTCGAGCAAATGCCCGACGGACGGAGGGTTGTGCGTCGCCGTTCCAGATCCGGGAGCTGAGCCCGCCGGATCGTCATGGTTCGGTCGCCAGTGCCGATTGCCCCCGGCGGTTGATCTCCTGGGCAAACTCTGTCCAGAGCCCTTGTCCCCAGTAGCGGAAGCAACTGGTTTCCAGCAGCAGAACGTGGAGCAGGGCCTGTTGATAGGCGGGGGTGGCCGTGACGGATGGATCCGTTGCAACGGCTGCGTCGAAGCGTTGATGGAATTGGGCGCTCAGGCTCTGCATGGGTTCCAGCACATTGCTGTAGCCCTCAACCCAGCTGAGATTGTTGGTCCAGGACGCCCCTTGCATCGAAAAACCGTCGCCACGGGATGTGAGTGTTTCGATCGCAGTGGAGACGGCGTCAGGGTGCGTCGCCTCACCCACCTCCCGCCACAGCCTGTGCTGCAGCACCGCCTGGATCCTTGGGAAATGCTTGGTCTCAACCCCAATGGCATCGAGATGCGCCAGATATTCGGACCCATTGAGCGCCGTGATGTTGCCTTCTCCATCCCGAATTCGGCGATTGGCCTGACGGAATGCCTCAGGAAACTCGTTCATCATCACGCCACCATTCTCACCGTCTGCGATCTGGCTCACCAGCGATGGCACGTCCTTTCCATTCAGATGCTGTGACGCCAGCCCCATGGCCTCGTAGCAAGGCTGCATCTGGCCGACCAGTTTGGTGTCAGATCCCTGGGTCTTGATCAAGACCGTCATGCTGATCTCCTCGCCGGAGGAGTTTCGGGCGATGAGCTGATTGGGCAGGTACCGCTGAGCGTGCTCAAGGGGAGTCCCGTTGAATTGCTCCACGCTGTGCTCCTGCACCAGCATCCAGCGATAGCCCGCTTCCTTCAGGGCTTTCACAAGGGCAAACAGGGTGTCTGGGTGATTGGGAAGGTGCATCTCCGGCAAGGAGAATCCCTGCACCCGTTGCAGAGCCTCGTCGCCGAAGAGATCAGCGAATTGATGCTGCCAGGCACTGATTTGCAACGCCAGATCTGGAATGGGCGTCGAAGGCGCCACGGCATGGCTCCAGAACGTGCCGAGCCACTCAACATGCTGCTGCATCTGATCATCACAGGCCAGATAGCGCAGGGCTTCTGTGATGTCATCACGGCCCATCTGCATCACACCCCAGAGCAGATTGCCGGAGTAATCGAGCATGATCCGGGGTTTGCAGCCTTCTCTGATCAGTTCGGGAATGAGATCGGCCATGCGCCGATAGCACTGGGCGAAGGGTTCAGCGTTGTGGTTATCTCCCTCCCCCGGCCGCTCGATCATGTATTGCAGGTGGGAGATCAGGGCCCCATCAACTCCTGCTGGCACGGTGGGTTGATGCATGTGCAGCGCGCAGGCGAAGGCGGCCTGCAGGCCTTCAAGGCTGCTGTGCCCTGGGAGTATTGATGGGGCAGGGGGATTCAGCCTGAGTGTGTGGATCGTCTTCTCCCGTCCGGCGATCGGTGGCAACTGCTGAGGCTCCATGAAATGTGCTCGCTGGGTGAAGATCGAGAGAGGTCAGGTGGGTCTGTCGCGAAGGACAGTGAATGAAACCGAGAACCGTCAGCGTGGTGGCTGTTGAGTGTTCAGGTCTTTGATCTCATTGTTGGTTGCCTCAACTCACTTTGACGTTTTCACAGCTCTTGCTAACTATTTGAGTAGAAGGAAAAAAGGAGCCTGACCAATGCATCGCTGCCGGATCGGAGCGACAGTTTTGCTTGTTGGCGTGTTGGGTTTGCAGGGTGTTTCCACGCGGGAGATCTGGGCTGGTTCCCACCATCACGGTGATAGTCACCATCACGGCCATGGTCACAATCACGGCCATCACGAGCACCACGGCGATGGCCATCGTCATGCGGGCGATCACCACTATCACCACCGCTACAGCAGGGGGTACTGGTATGGCCATCACGGTCGTTGGTATGGACCTGGATACGCCAACCGTTGGAATTGGAATACCTTTGGCGCGCTTGCTGGTGCTGCCGTGATCGGGGGGCTTGTCAGCAGTGCCTTCGACGCGAGCAATGCAACGATTGCGGTACCGGACAGCTCCTATGCGCTTGATTACGACAGCGTTCGTGCGAACGGCAATCTGATCACCTTCAAGGTTGATGGCGCTCCGATGAGCGCCGACTGCAGCAGTGGCTATCTCAACGGTCGTTCTCCTGAGAGTCGCGGACAAGCGCAATTGGTGAACGCGGTCTGCACCGTTGCTTTCGGTGTCTGATCGATCCAGTTTCAGGCGACTTCAGGGGCCCAGCCGACCTGATGGTGCCAGCTGGGAGCCCACTGGCGGCAATGGTGCGTGAGGTGCGTTCCCTGAGGCAGTTGTTGATGCTGGCGTTCGCAGGCGAGCAGGGTGCGTCCCTGCTCGTCACAGCCATAGCGGAAGTGCTGGCATGTGATGCAGACGCTTGAACCGCGGCTGAGCCGAAGATCGCTGACACTGAGGATGCTCCAGGACTCCATCATGAACGGGCGAGTACATCTGTACTAGCCCGGCAATTCGCTTGGGTCAAGGCGTTCCGGTGCAGGCCTCTGTGTAGGCGAGGTTGCCTCAAAGGCGACTGGAGGTGAGAAAGCCCCTGATGTAATCCAGTCCCCAATCGAGGGTGTGGACAGGGAGTTCGTAGCAGTCGTTGAACAAGCGGCGTTTGGCCTGCTCAAGCCGGGTTAGGCCGATGGCCTGAAGGTTGGCACTGGAGGCAATGAAGAATTCCTCGCGGGCTTCAGGGTCGTTGCGCTTCATGCCGTTGACGTACAACGTACGGATGTCTTGGAAGAGGTCGGCCGTCTCGCCTTCGAAGCGGATGGTGTCGTCGCCCAAGGGGATTTCCATGGATTTGATGCAGCGCATCGAGAAGGCCATCGCCGCTCGTGTTTCTTCGGGAGAAAGGGCATCTTCGTGGCCATCGCGGAATTGATGCTGAATCACGCCGTTGCTGCATTCGAGAAGGCGAAGCAAGGCGAGCTTGTCGAGCTCGGCGTCCGGAAGTTGGCTGAAGAGACTGTGCCAGTTGCGTCGTTTCATTGTTCTGCGATCACCCAGGCGGTGGCTGCGCGTTGGCGCATGTACAAGTCGGCAAGCTCGCGAGCGAGTGAGCGCAACTCCTGAACGTTTTCGGTGGTGTCGATCAAGCGTTTGAGCGACTCGACCTCGAATTTTTGGCTGAGGGACAGCTGCATGGAACAGCGCTTGAATGACGACACCTTAAAAAAAGTTCACGATCATCGGCTGTTGTTTCTGCTGCAAAAAGGAAAAACCGATTCCGCGATGCGCTTCGGCGCCTGTCAGGATGTAACAACTTCGTTACATCGGGCTAATGACAGTTGGCGAGCTTTTCCTCGAATCCCTGTCCACGGGAGTGATTACGGAAGATGAGATGCAGTGGCTGACCTCGCATCAGCACGGGTTTTCTCGCACGGAAGAAGCCGCTGCCGTGCGGCTGGGTCGTTTGGTCGATGAAGGGATCGTGAATCTGGGCTGCAGAGTGTCGAGTCGATTGCTGCAGCACCGCACAGTTCGCGACCACTGGATTGAGCCCTTGGGTCGGCGTCGCGGGCATCAACTCTGAGAGAGTGCGTGTGGACCCGCGCAAAGCCCATGGCGGATTTTCTCAATTGTGTTCGCGTCGTGGTGAAGCAGGGCTGTGAAAAGCGCTATCTCGATGCTGTGGAGGCCTGGGTGTCTCCCAAGGGAATGCGTGAGCGCTATCTGGCGCGAACAGGTGAGCGCGCGTTCTGCTTCGTGGCTCTCTGGGACAGCCAGGATTCCCTTGTGGAGGCTCGCCCGGAGATGATTCAGCATCTGAATTCAGTGAGAGATCTGCTCGAGGAGCTGTCCCCGGAACTGGGCGTCACCGATCCGGTTTCCGGCCCAGTGATCCACTGCACGAACGGCTGAAGCGCATCACGTCTCCGGCGCATCCTCGCGTTCGCGAATCCGCTGTTCAAACTGCCTCACGTGACGGCGTCGCCTGGCAATGGGCACACCCACCGCCAGCGCAAGCACGCCCACAACGAGGAGCGTGGCAAGCAGCTGCGCCAGTGTGGCCTGGGGAAACACGCTGGACGACAGGCGATCCACGGCTTCTTCCACCGCGCTGCCGTTTTCGGTGATCAGGACCGGTGCGATCAACGTTTGATTGCATCTCTGTTCGTCATCATGCGCTCTTTCGCTGCCAGCGGTCAGGCCGAGAGCCATTGCAGTGCCACGGTGCGCTGGCGCGGGCCATCCAGCTCCACCAGGATCACGTCCTGGTAGCGCCCAAGTTGAAGCGCTCCGTTGCAGACCGAGACGGTCGCCTGATGGCCGAGCAGTAACGCCTGCAGATGGGCATGGGCATTCCGCGGTTCATCGTCGGGAATGCCGGGGCGCAGCTCCAGGTCGTTGTGTTTCCAAGCTGTGGTGGGGGGTGCCAGCTGCCGAAGCCACTGCTGCAGATCCAAAAGGAGCCTCTCCTCCAGTTCGTTCACGATCACTCCGGTGGTCGTGTGTTGCGTTGACACCACAACGGCTCCATCGCGTTCGCCATGCACCTGAACAAACCGCTGCAGTTCGGCGGTGAGTGACAGGCACTGGAAGGGGGCGTCGGTGTTGAGGTGGAGGAGATGGGAAGTCATGGGCTCATGTTGCCGATCAATCCATGCATCGTCTTCGTCTCAAAGGAGCTAAACATGCAATCGACGCCCTGGATCCATGGCCCTTCTTCCCCGCTGGCAGTACATGACCGATGAGAGCAAAGCTCTTGTGAAGCGTGCAGCCGTGAGTGTGTTGGTGCTGTTCGTAGCGGCGATCCTGCTGCGAGCGCTTTTGCCCTGGGTGTTGCTGGCCTTGATTGTCTGGTTTGTCTGGAGCTGGATGAGCCGACGCTGACGCGTTGTCGACAAACGATGCAACCGCGATCAGAGTTATTACGGCTTCCCCTTGGTTTTATGGCGACTGATCAGGACCGCACACTGATGAAGGAGGCCATCCGCCTCATGCGCGAAGCCGGAGTGGTGAACAAATCAGGTGGTCCGTTCGGTGCCGTGATTGCGAAAGATGGAAAGGTGGTATCCGCCAGCGGCAACAGTGTGGTGCGCGACCTCGATCCCAGTGCTCACGCTGAGGTGAATGCCATTCGTGCGGCTTGTAAAGCTCTGGGGACTTGGGATCTCACCGGCTGCGTGATGTATACCAGCTGCGAATGCTGCCCGATGTGTTACGCAACCGCCTACTGGGCTGGGATCCGGAAAGTGTTCTATGCCGCGGCATGGTCGGATTATTCCGATCTCTTCTCGGATCAGGAAATCAATGAAGATATGCAGAAATCCAGGGATGAAAGGGAGATCCAGCTCACGCAGATTCTTCAGGACGAAGCTTGTTCTGTCTGGAAAGAGTTTCGCTTGCTGCCCGATGGTGCCCGGTACTGAGATGTTCAGCGTTAAAGCGACGGGACGGATCTCTGAAGCTCATGGATAAGCATCATCAGAGTGATGAACAATTCGTTTACACCTTCCATAACGAGTTGTTGCCCTTACAGGTGGAAGCCTTCAGCAAATTGCAAGCCGACTTGGATGTTGCCGCCAAGGCTTTCGAAGGCTATCTCGGACAAGAATTGTCCTATCAGGTCATTGAGAGCGATGGTCTGATTAAATGCACCGCACGGATTCGTTTCACAAGCCTTGAGCTTTGCCTGAGCTGGTTGGATAGTTCTGTGCGTCGGCATCTGCTCTCCGAGGCTGAAGGTGCCATCGGCTATCGCTATCGCGCCAGTGTGGAACCGCAATCCTTTGATCAATGGATTGCGGTGCGCAGCGGTCAACGTTCTCCAACCTGGAAAGTGAATCTTCTGGTGTGGTTGGCGTTATATCCCTCTGTGATGATTTTGATTCTGATCGGTCAGACCACGTTGGGACGTTTGCCATTGCCTCTCAACATGCTGATCAGCAATGCCATCACTGTTGCTGTCACGGGTTGGTGGCTAGTCCCCTGGTTGAGTCGGGTGTATGGCGGTTGGCTGTCGAATCGGTCTCAGCGCTGGAACTGGATTCACAGTCTGACGATTGTTGGTTTTCTGTTTCTTTTTCTTGTTCTGTTCAGCGCTCTGAATTCGTTGCTCTGATGTTTGTTGCAACAGGTTTGTGGTGGTCAGATCTGGTCAACACGTTTAAATAGATCAGATTTGACGCCAGAGGATGAGATTCACTTGTGGCTTGAATCTCCCCTCAGAGTCGCTTTTGGTAAGCCATCTTCTGGGGCTGGTTTTTGCATTGGCAGCGCCAGTAATGGCCCAGACTCCTCCTCCTTCCGGGAACCCGGCAGCGTCCCAGAGCGCTCCTGGGACTGGAGAACTCGGGCGTTTGCTTGGGCTCCCTGAGGATGGGGCACTCCGACTCAGTGGTGTTTGGGTGGGGAACGCCACGGAGCAGTGGTCTGGAGGATTCTCCAGGTCTACCGATGAAGCGCAGGCACTGCTTGTGGAGGCAAGCCTGGATCTGGGCAAGGCGATTGGTCTTGAGAACACCTGGATCTGGGTTCAGGGACTGCAGGTGAATGCCACGTCCAACGCCGGAACGGCCAGTGGCAGTGTTCAGGGCAGCAATAGCCTTGCGGCGGCGCCACCCCTGGACCGCACCGAGCTGTTCGAGTACGCCATCCGCAAGGACTTTTTTCAAGGGCGCCTGCGGGTTGTTGCCGGCAAGCAGTCGGCCAGCACTGTGTTCGCCAATATCAATCGGCCCGACGCCACCGACGATCCCCGCTACGAAGTCTCCAGCCTCACCAGTCTGGCCTTCACGCCGGTGTATTCCATGCCGACGCTTCTGGGTCGACTGCCCGGCTACACCAATTCAGCGCTTGGCCTGAGGTTCACCCTTCAGCCGGGATGGTTTGACAACCGTTCGTACTTGAGTGCCGGTGTGTTTGATGGACGGGGAGGACTTGGCGCTGCCTCCGTGCAGACGGGGTTGACGTTGCCGTCGCTCAGCGGTCCACTGTTCAACATCATGGAGGTGGGAAGCGGCTGGGTCGTTGGCGATGCCCGTAAGCCCGGCTCCTTTGGTGTGGGGGTCTGGTCTCAGGGGGGTGAGTCGTTGCTGTGCAATCCTCTTGACCCTCAGCAGTGCATCAGCGACTTGGGCGCCTGGGGACTGTATGTGCTATTGGATCAGCGTCTCTCCAGTTTTCGAGCGGACCAAGACAGCAGCGGCATCAATGCATTCTTCAGCGCTGGTTGGTCGCCATCCATCACCAATCAGATGAATGCGTCGATCACCGGAGGATTCACGTTGCAGGGCCCTCTTGAGGCGCGTCCGAACGACAGCCTTGGCGTGGGTCTTTCATGGGCTCGCCTCAACACCCGCGGCTTTCTCTCCGAGGCTTTTAACTCTCATGAATTGATGCTGCAGGGATATGCCCAGATCGCTCTGGCCGAGGCCCTCTTCCTTCAGCCAACCCTCACGCTGCTGCCCCGTGTTGGTAACAAAGATGCAGGCAATGACTCTTTGAGCGGACTGCTGCAGCTCACCATGTTGTTTTGATGGCAACCGTGGTGGTTTTGCTATCGAGAGGTCGGCGGTACTGACGGCAGCGCTCGATGGAGCTTCACCAAGGCGAAACGGCCTATGAGACCGCGCTGGCCGCAGTGTTCAATGGCGATGCTGCTGCAGCCCATCCGGCCTCCATCGCCCAGCCTCGCGATGAGCAGGAGGTTGCGGCGTTCGTTCGACAAGCCTGCGCACAGAAGCGACCTCTGCGGGTGCGCAGTGGCGGCCACAGTCGCTTCTGCAGTGGTGACGGTGCCCTGATGCTTGACCTGGCGGCTCATTTGAGGGGCGTCACGGTCAGTGGAGATTTGGTGACGGTGCAGGGGGGCTGCGGTGTTGGGGCTGTTCTGCGGGCCTTAGAGCCCCACGACCGGATGGTGCCTGTGGGGACGCACGCCACGCCGGGTTTCGGGTTGTTGACCATGGGTGGCATCGGTCACCTCAGCCGCAGTTTCGGACTCACCCTCGATTGCGTGGTGGCGATGCGTGGAGTGCGTGCCAATGGGGACCGATTCGAGATTCGAGCCGAAGAGGCTGATGGATCGGAGGTTTGGCGACTGCTGCGTGGCGCGGCGCCTTTTCTGGCGGTGATCACGGAGACGACCTTGCGCACCTATCCCCGTCGCCCGCTGCATGGGATCCGACAGCTCAATGCCCTCCCGTTCCTTGTGGATGCCCTTAACTGTGCCGAGAGCTTGCCGCGGCAGATTGCCTGCTCGTTCGTGCTTGGTGTCCCTCCCGACCAGGAGCAAGCACAGCTGATGCGTTACGTGGTGCTCCAGGAGGGCGATGAGTCGATGCTGCCGGCCTTTCTGAATGAGGGCCAGGAGTGCTGGCATGACCATGTGGCGGGCCAGGAGTGGCTGCCCGATTTCAATCTCCCTGATCGAAACGGTGTGCTGCCGCCTGAACCACCGGTGGAGCCTGATCGCTTTCGCCGCCTTCGCTCCTGGATCTACACCGTGAGTGTGCCGTCAGGCCTGAGTCACGAGCTGGCACCTCGCCTTGAGGATGCGATGCGGAAGGCGCCGAACCGGCTCTGCCGCATTGATCTCCAGCACATCGGAGGAGCCGTCGCCGACCGGCCGATGGCCAGCAGCCTGTACCGGGGCCGTCATGCGCAGTGGTCGATTGTGATCTCCGGCTTCTGGTCGGCGGGCGATGCTCTGAATCAGCAGGCCGCCTGCCGTTGGGCGGATGCGGTGTTCGATGCATTGGAGTCGTTGGCTTGCCACGTCTACCTGGTGGAGCGGCATCCGGGCACGATCCGCTACCAGCGGGAGTTGGAGCTCGCCTACGGCTCTGATCTACCCCGGCTGCGGCAGATGAAGAAACAGTGGGATCCCGACGGGCTGCTGCCATCTCTCGATCCCCCTTCTTAATCGCCGTTCGCTGGGTGGTATTGCTGGTGATCACACCTGGATGGTGCCGCTCAGGTAAGGAATCACCCGTCCACTGATCAGCACCCGCTCTCCCTGCAACGTGCAGCGCAGCGAGCCACCTCGGGCGGAGAGCTGTCGGGCGTTGAGCACGGCTTTGCCGAGTGTTTCGCACCAGTAGGGGGTGAGGCTGCAGTGGGCGGACCCGGTCACGGGGTCTTCTGGAATGCCACATCCCGGCGCGAAGAAACGGCTCACGATGTCAACGTGTTTGCCTGGAGCGGTGGCGATCAAGCCTCGCCCCGGGAGGGCGGCCACGCGCTCCGGATCTGGTTGCAGTGTTCGAATCGTGTCTTCATCGGCGAACACGGCGATCAGATCCACTCCCAACAGGCAGCTCTGAGGCGTAGCGCCGATGGCCTCCTGCAGGCCTGCTGGCGGTAGGCATGGGTGAGCCCGCTGCACTGGAAAGTCGAGGGTGATCCGATCCCCCTCGCGTTGCACCTTGAGCGTCCCGCTGCGGGATTCAAACTGCAGCGTGTGTTGTTCCGGTTCACGGCGGAACACCACATCGGCGGCCGCCAGGGTGGCGTGGCCGCAGAGATCCACCTCACAGCTCGGGGTGAACCAGCGCAGTTGATAGCGCCCTCGGCTTCCAATGAGGAAGGCCGTTTCCGACAGGTTGTTTTCCGTGGCGATCGCCTGCATCAGCGGGTCCGGCAGCCAGGCGTCCAGGCAACACACGGCGGCGGGATTTCCCTGGAATGGTGCCTCCGCGAAGGCGGCCAACTGTTCGATCGCAATCCGGATGCTCATGGGTCGCTCGGCTCCTCTCCGGTGCCTGCAGCCCGGGACCGTTCCACCTGGATGAACACCAGCCAGGCCAGTGCCGCCAGGCCTGCACTCAGCCAGTCATTGCGAAGCGCTTCCACCAGGGCCACGGTGCTGGCGGCAATGCGCAGGGCCCGCAGCAGCAGCGTGATCAGCGGAGGTCGGGCAGGTTGTTCAGCAGTCATCAAGCCAGGCCTGGATCCCGCCATTCAAAGCCTCTCCAAGTGATGGAACCGCCTGCTTGGGCAGGATGTGGCTTGGTTGCGATTGGTTGATGGCATCGGTTCTTGTCACAGGATCCAATCGCGGCATCGGCCTGGAGTACTGCCGCCAGTTGCGAGACCGTGGCTTCGATGTGATTGCCGTGTGCCGGGAGCCTTCACACGAGCTGCAGGCCCTTGATGTCCGCATCGAGGCCGGTCTGGATCAGGCGGATCCCGGCATGCCCGCGGACTTAATCCACCGCCTCGATGGCCTATCGCTGCATTGGGTGATTCTCAATGCCGGCATCCTGGAGTCGATCGCGTTGGATCAACTGGATGAGGCGTCCATCCGCCGTCAGTTCGAGGTCAACGCTCTGGCTCCTCTGCGGCTGGTGCGGGCCCTGGTGAGACAGATCCCCAGCGGCGGCAAGCTGGCACTGATGAGCAGCCGCATGGCTTCCATCGACGACAACACCTCCGGTGGCTCCTACGGCTACCGCATGTCGAAGGCTGCGCTCAACAGCGCTGGCAAGTCGCTGGCGCATGACCTCAAATCACGAGGCATCGCTGTGGCGATTCTGCATCCTGGGCTGGTGAGCACCCGCATGATCCGCTTCAACCCCAACGGCATCAGTCCTGAGCAGGCCGTGAGCGGTCTACTGGCACGGATCGATGCGCTCAGTCTCGAGACCAGTGGCACCTTCTGGCATGCCAATGGCGAAGTGCTGCCTTGGTGAGCTGAGATGGCAAGGATCCCCAGCCGTACATTGCTGACATTCGGGAGTGCGGGTCATGGGGTTCGATCCGCGCCAATGGTCGCCGCACCGCGATATGGCTTCTTGGCCGAGGTCGACGTCTGGCCAGCGGGTGACCAGCAATGTGGAAGCGATTCTCCGCGAGAACGATGCCCTGCGACGGGAGGTCAAGCGCTTGCAACAGGAGCTCGAGCGCGCGCGTCGTTCCCAGTGGCAGCAGCCCTCAGCCCAGGCACCTGCACGGATCAGTTCGGAGCAGGTCCAGGCCTGGGGTGCGGCCATGGCCAGGCAGCCGGGATGGAGTCAGCTGCGTCAAGTTGCTCTTGATGCGCTGATCGACCAGCTCAACCGCAACAGCTTTCCGTCTCGATTGAGCCTGCAGCAGCGACTGGATCGTCTGGTAAGCGGGTTGGGGACCGATCTGCTTGCTGCTGTCGGCCCCAGAACAACCAAGAAGACGGCTGCGGTGATGGCCGCTTTTGCCCTTTACGGCGTGCGGGCCAGCGAATGGCTCGAAGAAGATCCGGCTCGGGTCGTGAGCGAGCTTTGTCAGCTCCAGACCCAGTCGAGTCGTCGCCAGACCCAGGCCAATCGTCGCCAGACCCGGCGCACCCGCAGTGACCGGCGCACAACGGATCGTGAGCCTTCAGCAGCAGCAGTGAGCGAAGAGGAGAAGGCTCTGGCGGTGCTGGGTTTGCAGGTGGGTGCAACCCAGGAGCAGATCAAGCAGGCCTTCCGTCGCCTGGTGAAGCGCCATCATCCGGATGTGGGTGGATCGGCGCATGCTTTTCGCCGCGTGAACGAGGCCTATCAGCAGTTGATGGCCTGAAGCCAGCTGTGCAAGCAGGCCATCCAGCGTGGCGATGGCCGCGTTTGGAAGCTTGCGCCGCCAGCAGCCCGCCAGAAAGGAGAACACGGCCCAACGGCTCTTCATGGCTCGCGAGCCGGCCTGCAACGTCTCCAACCATTCGTCGTCGACCGCATCCGGCTCCAGGGTTCTCCAGTGCTGGATGAACCGGTCCCAGAAGCGGCTAGAGCCCGACGCCGATTGAATGGATCAGCAAAAGCGTTGAGGCGCTACACAGGGCGTTGCTCCTGCTGGCGCAGGGTTTCGTAGGCCTGCCAGAGACCGTTCACTTCTGCACAATGGGAGTCGCGGTCGCAGACGCGGTAGCGACCATTGCCGACGGCATCGATGGTGGATCCGCGGGAGGTGGCGCAGATGCGGCTGACAAACGCCATGGGCTTGAAGCGAATGAACCCGGTTTACGCGTTGGCCTGATCCTTTCCTCAAGGAAATTTCATTTCGACATCACTTCTGGAAACGAAAAATCTCCAGGTTGGAGTGGATCGCATGCAGGGGACACGGTTCACAATGAACCCAACGCTTCCGTTCGAGATGTCCAACGCCCGCGACATGATCAACGCCCATCTGTTTCCGGTGCTGGGCCTCATCGCTACAGCCAGTTCGGTATCGATCGCACTGTCGTTGCGACCGATTGCCGAACAATCCACCCGTTGGAACACCTGCTACAGCGACAGCCTGGCCTGGTATGAGGCCAACAAGCCTGATTGGACGATTCAGGACAAGGAGGTGTTTGCCTCGAATTTCTGCAACGGCGGCGTGCCAGTGAAGCCCGGAGCCGGATTTCAGTTGGCGCGTTGATGGCCGTTACACCCGGCTGTACCCCAGTTGGGTTTCAAAAATCTTCAGGGGGAGACCGAGGGACTGCATCAAGGTGCGGCATTCGTCTCCCACCGTTCCATACACCTCCACCCTGAAGTCGTCGGCCAGTTCGGCGTGCTTCTGCAGGTACTCCTGAACTGGAGGATTCGACACGTGTGCGGCAAAGGCGGCGTCGTTGGCATAGAGCTCTGACCACACAAAGGCCTGCGGGTCATCTGGATCCTGATCAAAGGTGTGGTGGAGCATTCCCGGTTCGCTGGCCTGCACTGCAGCGTCGGTGGTTCGCGCCAGCTCGAGATAGGCCTCCACGCAGTTGGGCTTCACGTGAATCCGTGCCAGCAGCATGAAAGGAGTGCTTTTGTCGAAGCTGGCCATGGCTTGAGATTCGGTTCAGCGATCATCGCCGGCGGCCGAGCACCATGCGCTTCACCACGCCGTCCTCCTTTTGGTAGAGCACCAGATCGTCTTTCTCGAGGGTGTAAAGGCGCCTGACTCCATCGGTGCGGTACTCGCGATTAAAAGGAACCACCCAGGAGGTGCCCATCGCCATCACGTAAATCAGCTCCGACTGATCGGCGCTGATGCAAAAACGCACTTTCTGATCCTTGTAGAGCCCAACATCGCTCACAAAGGGCGCCTTGAAGTAGTCACAGGAGTGGGCTCGCTGGTATTCATCTTTGATAGTCGCCAGAGCCTGTTCAGGTACAGCCGCGCCAAGCAGCAGGGTCCCGAGCAGGAAGGTGAGGAATTGGGATTGCCCCATGGCATCGACAGTGCAAGGGATTTGAGTCTTTGTAGCGGCTTCTGCTGCCCCCTGCAGGGAGGCAGGGCCGGGTTCTAAGGTTCGATTCGCTACAGAACCGGTTGGTCCGGTTTTCGCTCGAGATGTTCCATCCCCTGGCCCCCTCCAAGGTGCTCGACTTCCTGGGCCGCCTGTGTCTGGCAGCGGTGTTCGTGAACGCCCTACCAGGCAAGTTCAGCAATTTTTCGGACACCGCTGCCTCGATCACAGCCAAGGGAGTTGCCGAGCCCCTGGCCGGTGTGCTGCTGGTGGCTGCGATCGTGATGCTGATCGCCGGCTCGCTGTTGCTGGTGTTTGGCACGAACACTCGGCTGGGTGCCTCCTTGCTGCTGGTGTTTCTGGTGCCCACCACCCTGATTTTTCACACGTTTCCGATCGATGCCGGCTTCTTCATGAACCTGGCTCTGATCGGTGCTCTGATCCTGGCGATCACGCGCTCCACCGGCGCAGCGGTTCCTAACTTCCGTGATGTGCGAGTCCGGGACGGCATGAAGGCGCTGCGTCACTGAAGCCCGCTGATGAGCATCCGTCTGGGGAGCCCGAACCCAGCGATGGCTTGCTCTGATCGCGTGAGCGCCAAGCTCTTCACGGCAGGGCCAGGGCTGTTCCTTCCCGACGAGGGTCGGCGGCTCCATGCCAGCGATTGCCGATCCGTTGCACCAAGCCGATGCCGCTGCCCAGGGTCTGGAGGCGCAGCTCGCGGCCGGGTGCATTGAGTTCATTGGGATTGACGGGCCAGGGGAGCGGCGGTTTCCTCTCGATCACAAGGGTGTTTCCCTGGGGAGACACCAACGGCAGCCCAACCGATCGGGCCGGAGGCTCAGCCCACGGCAGTGCGGCCAGCAGCACCCGACTGATGTAGTGGGGGATGCGCTTTCCCCCCGGACTGCCCAGCGCCAGGACCGGCTGGTCACCGTTGAACACGATCGTGGGTGCCATCGACGACACCGGCCTGCGCCCTGGACGGCGGCGGTTGGCCACGGGGAGGCCCCCGACCACTGGCCGCCAGTCGAAATCAGTGAGCTGGTTGTTCATCACCATGCCCTCCACCAGATTGCGGCTGCCGAAAACGGTTTCCACCGTTGTGGTGTAGCTGGCGAGATTGCCCCTCCCGTCCACGATCGTGACGTGAGAGGTGCCCAGTTCGGTGCCGGGCCCGGGGCGACCGAAGGGAAACCGCTTCATCCCTGGCGGCAGACCCGGCTGCGCCACGCGTTCGGGTGAGGCCTGCATGGCCTGGACACGGGCCCGGATGTAAGCCGGATCCAGTAGTCCCTGGGTGGGAATGGTGCCATCAATTGGATCGTGAACCCAGTAGAGGCGATCGGCGTCGGCCCAGGATTCCGCCAGGACCAGATGGCGCCAGCTTTGTGGGTTCGATGGATCGTTGAAGCTGCCGGTTGCATCGAGCAGGGCCAGGGTCTGCAACACCGCCAGTCCGCCGCTGCTCGGAGGGGGCACTGTGCAGACGCGGTGTTTCATTTGCACCCGGCAGAGGGGAGCTCGGCGCACCACGGAATAGGAGGCAAGATCCGCGGCGGTCCAGCCTTTGAAGCCTGGTTCTTGACTCTGCAGAGCGTTGACGCCGCGCTGGATCCGTTGTGCCAGCGGGCCTTGGTAAAAGGCTCGGCCCCCCTCCTGGGCCAGGACCTCCAGGGTGCGGGCCAGGGCTGGGTTGCGGAACAGACGGCCTGCTGGCAGCGGCGTTCCGCCAGGCAGGTAAAGCTGTTGAAAAGCATGGTTATGGCTGGCACCGAGGCGCTGGGCCAGGGCCACGGAGCGGCGCAGCCGCGGGCTGGGCAGGAACCCATCGCGGGCCAGACGGATGGCAGGCGTGAGGGTGCTGGACCATGGCCGTTGCCCCAGCTGTTGATGGGCCTCCCAGAGCAGGGCTACGGTTCCGGGCACTCCGATCGCATGCGGATGGCGGGTGGCCGCCCGGTAGGACAGCGGTTCACCGGAGGGCTGAAGAAGGTCGTCGCTGCGACTGCGCGCCGGGGCCGTTTCACGGCCATCGAAAACCTCCAGGGCCTGACGACGGGCATCCCAGTGCAAGAGGAAGCCTCCGCCTCCGAGTCCGGAACTCTGCGGTTCCACCACAGCCAGCACCGCCTGCGCTGCGACCAGGGCATCCACGGCGTGGCCACCGCTGGCAAGAACGCCCAGGGCTGCCTTGCTGGCCAAGGGGTTGGCAGTGACGACCACCGCCGAACCGGCGGCGGTGGACATGGTTTGTTTTCTGGTGTCCGCTTGCTCGGGATCCTCGCGACTCACCGGAGCTGCGCTGCCGGGGGTGAGGCTGAGGGAGAGCAACAGCAGCAGGATGCGGATCACCAAGGTGGTGCGGTGATTGGCAGGGCTGATGTGGAGTCTGGCGAGACAGGCACCTGCACTGCCTAGCGTGGGGTTCGGGATCGGCTGCAGGATCAGACCATGACAGAGGCAGTCCCATCGACTCCCAACCCGTCGCATGTTGTGGTGATCGGTGCGGGGTGGGCAGGCTGGGGTGCCGCCAAGGCCCTCTGTGAAGCCGGAGTGCGCGTGACGATGCTGGATGGGATGGCGGATCCCACGGGCAGCACCCCCCTGACCACCAGCAGCGGCAAACCTTTTGAAGCCGGCACCCGCGGGTTCTGGAAGGACTACCCCAACATCAATGCCCTCACCGCTGAGCTCGGGCTCAGCAACGTGTTCACGGAGTTCACTACCAGCGCCTTCTGGTCGCCCGATGGACTGGAAGCCACAGCCCCGGTGTTCGGTGATGCCCAGCGATGGCCCAGTCCCATCGGGCAGGTGTTGGCTACCACCACCAACTTCAAACGGCTTCCCGTGGCTGACCGCCTCAGCATTGCCGGGCTCCTCTACGCGATGCTCGATCTCAACCGCAGCGCCGAGGTGTTTGAGCGCTACGACACCATCGATGCGCTGACGCTGTTCCGAAGCCTCGGAATCAGTGAGCGGATGATCAACGACTTTCTCCGTCCCACGCTCCTGGTGGGCTTGTTCAAGCCGCCGGAAGAACTCTCGGCGGCGGTGACGATGGAGCTTCTTTACTACTACTCCTTTGCGCACCAGGATTCCTTCGATGTGCGCTGGATTCGCTCCAGGAGCATTGCGGAACAGTTGATTGCCCCCTTGGCGAAGCGGCTGATCGATCGCTACGGGCTGCAGGTGCTCGGCGGAACCCTGGCCACGCGTTTGAATCTCCATCCAGACACCAAGGCTGTTGCATCGGTGGACACCCGGGCTGTTGCCACTGGTGACGAGGGACTGATCGAGGCCGTAGATGCGGTTGTGCTCACGGTGGGTGCCAAGGGGATGGGTGCACTACTGGGCAACTCGCCGGCCTGTGCTGCTGCAGCCCCTGAACTAGTGGATGCCGGCAATCTCGGGGCCATTGATGTGGTGTCGGTGCGGTTGTGGCTGGACACCTACCTGGAGGTTGCCGATCCCGCCAACGTGTTCTCTCGTTTCGAGGCCTTGCAGGGGGCGGGCGGCACCTTCTTCATGCTCGATCAGCTGCAGAAGGAGACGGAAGCAGCCCTGTGGGGAGGTGAGAAACCCCGGGGATCAGTGATCGCCAGCGACTTCTACAACGCCACGGCGATCGCGGTCCTCAGTGATGAGGAGATCGTGGCGTTGCTGATGCGCGAGCTGTTGCCGGTGGCCAATCCCGCCTTTCACACCGCCAATGTGCTGGAGGCTGAGGTGCGCCGCTATCCGGGGTCGGTGGCCTGGTTCTCACCGGGGAGTTTCCGGCAGCGGCCGCCGTTGGAGACGAACATCCCTTCATTGGTGTGCGCCGGCGACTGGGTGCGGATGGGGGCTCGGGAATTCGGCGCCAAAGGGCTTTGCCAGGAGCGGGCCTATGTGTGCGGGCTGGAGGCGGCCAATTCCCTGCTCCGGCGAAGGGTGATCAAGGGATCGGAGTCTGCTGGCAGCACTCAGCACCAGGTGATTCCGATCCGACCCGATGAACCCCAGGTGCTGCTGGGACGTGCACTCAATGCCCAGGTGATGAGCACGGCGGAGACCCTGGGCTTGCGTTGGCCGTGGTTGGCATGACGTGGTTGGCATGAAGCGGATCCTGATCACCGGAGCGAGTTCCGGCATCGGTTTGGAGGCCACCCGGCGGCTTGCCCTGAGCGGCCATCAACTCACGCTCTTCTGCCGCACGCCAGAGCGCGGCGAGCAGACCCGATCGCAATTGGTCGCAGCTGGTGCAATGCCGAGCCAGGTGAGCTGGCTGTTAGCGGATCTCGCCGACCTGCGCAGTGTGCAGAGCGCCTGTGATCAGTTGCTGGATCGCGCTGAACCCTTGGATGCTCTGGTGCTCAATGCCGGGCAGCAACGGGCGGGGGCCGAGGCGCCGGTGTTCTCGCCCCAGGGCCTTGAGATCACCTTTGCGGTGAATCAGTTGGCCCATCAGCTGATCGCCACGCGCCTGTTGCCGCTGTTGCGGTTGGGATCGCAGCCCCGGTTGGTGATCACCGCCTCCGATGTGCACAACCCCGCTAGCGGCGGTGGGCGCGTGGGCCAACCGGCGGATCTGGGCGATCTGGCAGGACTGAAGGCCGGCGCAGGTTTTGCAATGCTCGATGGCAGTGCCAGCTTCGATGGCGACAAGGCCTACAAAGACAGCAAACTCTGCAACGTGCTGCTGGGACGCGAACTCAACCGCCAGCTTGACGCGATGATGCCAGTGATTGCCTGGAGCCCCGGGTTGGTGATTCCCCGCAGCAGCGGGGGCTTCTTCCGCCACAACCGCCAGAGCAATCCTCTGGGGATGCTGCTGTTTGCGTTGGTGGCCCGTGATGTTCTTCGGGTGACCGAATCCGTGCAGACCGCTGGTCGGTTGTTGGCGGATCTGATCACCGACTCTGGCTATGCAGCATCAGGATTCAGCTATTGGAGCAACCGGTTGGTGCGTCCCGGTGTCCATCGCTTCTCTGAGGCTGAAACCAGTGCCGAGGGTGCCGATCTTCAGAAGGCCGTCGATCTGTTTCGTCTCTCGGACGACTTGATCTGTGAAGCGTTAGCGCCAAACTGACGCCGTGATCCCCGATCGTTGCTGATGTCTCCCTCTGTAGTGACCTACGTGCTGGATCGTTTGGCGGATCTCGGCATCGGCCATGTGTTCGGAGTGCCTGGGGACTACTCCTTTCCTTTAAACGATGCGGTGGAGGTGCATCCGCGGTTGCAGTGGGTGCCATCGGCCAATGAACTGAATGCCGCCTACGCCGCTGATGGCTATGCCCGTCGTCGTGGAGCAGGGATTGTCTGCACCACCTATGGCGTTGGAGAACTCAGTGCCCTCAATGGCGTGATGGGCGCCATGGCCGAGAGAGTGCCTGTGTTTCACCTGGTGGGCACCCCCAGCGTGCGCATCGTGCGCCAAGGGTTGATCTGCCACCACACCCTCGGTGATACCCGTTACGACCGTTTCGAGGCGATCTCGGCTGCAGCTGGTTGCGTGAGTGCCAGGCTCACCCCCGAGAACGTGGTGGTGGAACTGGAGCGGGTGATCGACAAGGCCCTCGAGGATTCGAGGCCTGCTTACCTCACGGTGCCGATGGATCTGGCGCTGATGCCGATCACCGGCACGCCGATCCAGGGAACACCCATGGGCGCGGTCGATCAACACGCCAGTGTGGCTGTGGAGCTGGAGGCTGTGCTCGATTTGGTGATGGGGCGTCTCGCCGAGGCGGCCCGTCCTCTGGTGATGCCTACGGTCACCCTCAAGCGCTTCGGTTTGGTGGAGACGTTTGCCGCGTTTCTGGAGGCTTCAGGCTTGGCCTATGCCACAACGCCGATGGACAAGTCGCTGCTGAGCGAGGGGCATCCCGCCTTCCTGGGGATGTACAACGGCGCGCGTTCCACACCGGCGGCCCTCCAAGGCGTCGTGGAAGACGCCGACCTGTTGATCGATTTCGGCGGCTTGGTGATGGAGGACCTCAACACAGGCCTCTGGAGCGGTCATCTGGATGCAAGCCGGGTGATTTCCCTGCATGCCGACTGGGTTCAGGCGGGTGATCAGGTGTTCACCAGCGTGAGCATCAGTGAGGTGCTGGCGGGGTTGATCAAGCGTTTTCAGGCCACTGGTTCCAGGCCCAGCCACTGGGGGGAGCAGCGCCCTGTGCAGCCTGAGCCCCTGCTCCCCTTGCGTGGTGAAGGAGATCAGCCCACGGGATCGGCGAGTTTCTATGGGCGTCTGCAGCGGTTTCTGCGGCCCACGGATCTGCTGGTGACCGACACCGGCACCTGCATGCTCAAGCTCAATGCCATGCGCCTGCCCGATGGGGTGGCGATTGAAAGCCAGACCCTCTGGGGCTCGATCGGCTGGGCGACGCCGGCGGCACTGGGGTGTGCCCTGGCCGACAGCGAGCGACGGGTGGTGCTCGTGACCGGTGATGGGGCGCACCAGCTCACCGTGCAGGAGATCGGTGTGATGGGTTTCACCGGGGCCAAGCCCGTGGTGATTGTGCTGAACAACGGGCTTTACGGCGTGGAGGCCCTGCTCAGTGAAACGGGGCATGCCTACAACGACCTGCCGCCCTGGCGTTATGCCCAGCTGCCCGAGGCCTTCGGTTGCCAGGGCTGGTGGAGCGGCCGCGTGTCCACAGTGGCGGAGCTGGAGCAGGCGCTGGTGGCGATCAATGCCCATGACGGCGGCGCTTACCTCGAGGTGATGATTCCTCCTGAGGAGAGCCAGCCGTTGGCGGAGACGTTGATCGAAACCATGCACCAGACGGCGACGCCGCATCCGGAAGCAGCTGAGTAAGCAGGGCTTCACAATCGCTGCGGCCCATCAACCGCGGCACCGGATAGGACGGGTGGGCTTCTCTGAGGGCATCGGCGCTGATTCGGGGAATGTCGATGCTGCACAGCGGTGCAATCAATGGAGGCACTCCCAGCTGCTGGTTGAGTGCGACCACCCAGTTGATGAAGTCCCTCGCGAGCCTCTGGTCGCTGTCTTGCGATGGGCCCAGCCCTGCGGCCCGAGCCAACGCAGCAAGCCTTGGCTCGCAGGCTGGTAGGGAAAAGCGCAGCACACTCGGCAACACCAGCGCATTGGCAAGGCCATGGGGGATGCCGTAGGCGCAGCCGAGGGCGTGGGCCAGGGCATGGGCATAGCCCACATTGGTGCGAGTGAACGCCTCACCAGCGGCATGGGCGGCAAGGGCCATTTGCAGGCGGGCCTCGATGTCGCTCCCATGGGAATAGGCCCGCGGTAGCCAGCGGCTAATGGCGGCGGTGGCATCGAGGGCGCGACGGTTGCTGAAGGGGGTTCCCCCGCGGCCGATGTAGGCCTCCACTGCGTGGGTGAGGGCATCGAGGCCACCGGCGGCGGTGATCGCTGGCGGTAGACCGAGCATCAGTTCGGGGTCGATCACCGTGATCTTTGGAAGCAGCTTGAGATCGGCTATGGCGAGTTTGCGTTGCCGTTGGCCATCGGTGAGCACGGCTGCGATCGAGGCCTCTGATCCGGAGCCGGCGGTGGTGGGTACGCAGGCCAAGGGCGGTGGCGGCAGCACCACTCGGAAGAGCCCCTCCATGGCCCGGCAGCTCAGCCAGGGGTTGGCGGCGCGGGCGCCGATGGCCTTGGCGCAATCGATCACCGAGCCGCCGCCCACGGCCACGAGGCTGTCGCAATGGCCCTCGCGGTAGGCCTGCAATCCAGCCTCCACGCTTGCAATGGTGGGATTGTCGGGAACCTGATCAAACAGCCGGCAGGTCCGTCCGTCCGCTTCGAGTTCCTGCAGCAGGGGCTGGGGCAGATGCAATTGCAGAAGCTGCTGGTTGGTGACCAGCAGTGGCCGTTGCCAGCGACGCCCTCGCATCTGCGCCGGCAATGACCGCAGGGCACCGGCGCCGATGAGCTTGCGGGGTTGAGGGAAGGGCAACAGCAGCGCCAGGCCCTGGAACAGGCGCTGATAAGCCCGCATCAGCAACATGGGCGGGGGCGCACTTAACTTCAGTTTGCAGGTTCTGAAGGATGAAGGAGTGAACAGCCTGCGAGGTCTGATTTCTGCTCATGTCTCCCTCCCCCTGGCGCTCGCCAGTTTCCTCCTGCCTCTGCTGCCTCCCGCGACGCGGGCCTCTGAGGTGTTCTCCTTAGCGCAGAGGCGATGGACCTACGTCTGGTTCAGGCACTGGAGGCGCTTCTTCTGGAAGCCCGTGAGGTAGCCACTAGGTGTTTCAGACCCTCCAAATCTGTGGCGTTTCAGGGCACGGGGATACGGCATTTTCACGATGCGCTGCGAGTTGGCGCTGACCCGAACCCTCCTGGATCAGTTGAAGCCATAAGTGGCTGTTTTGATCGGAATTGCTGTTGATTTCAAAGCTAAATAGCTGGAGGAAGCGAAATGATTAAGTCGTTGAAATCCTGATCTGACACTCCATTGGTCAGCAGATCCTCGATCCCGATCGTCAGTCCACCCCCTGGTGTTGTGAAGCTCGTGAATTGATTGCTTTCACCTGGGTTGGCTGCTGCGTACGAGCTGTAGAGAAGTGATTCATCTCCGTCGACAATGATCAAGATGCCGTAGTTGCTTTGTGTTGACACAGTGAAATCGATAGTGCCGCTTTGCTTATACCCAGGTAGTTGCGATGCTGAGAAGACTCGATCAGCCTGCTTTGCGTTGTCGAGAGCTGCTTGTAAGTAGCCAGCATCACCTGGAAGGAGATTATTCACTGCTCCAGTGAGAGGGTCAGACTCATAAATTGCGAGCCCATTGTCGAAACCACCTAAGCGCCGGATCGTGGCTGTGACCCTGGCCACAGGTTCCTCAGCCGCGGTTGCCAGTACCCCTGTCCCCCCAACTGAGTACACCGCTTGAATATCCCCTGAAAATGTTGCAGTCGCGCTGTTTCCTGCAAGTGACAAATTTTGCAGATCTAAGACGTTGCCATTCTGGTCGGTGGCAACCGGAATCCAGGTACCCTCCGCTAGCGCTGTGGATATGCGGCCACCAAGAGCAACTCCCTCGGTTTGTGACCAAGTGTTCTCGACGATCTTCTCAAGGTTTAACGACTGGCTGCTGGCTGCCTCGAGTGGCGTCAGCGGCAAAATGGTGCCTGTTGATTGACTTTGTAAGCCGAAGTTCACCACAGCATCGGAGGTGTCTTGCCGCAACAGACTGATGTCCGTGTCGGAGGCCACGCTGAAGCTGTTTGTGTCAATCTCCTTGCTCAGACTGAGGTTGGCCCAACCAGGGGCGATCGCCACTGCGCCGAAAGAATTGTCGAGGTAAGTTACTCCCTGATTGATTTGTTGGTCGGCTTCGATTCTGTTGAGGCCAAGGAAGCTCAGGCCATACTCAGTGTTGTTTTTAAACACTGTATTTGAGAGTTGATTATTGAGCGTGCCTTCGATCGTTAAGCCATTGCCTGAATTATTAGCTATCACCAGGTCTGCGTTGCCTTGACCACTGGAATCTCCCAGGGTGATTGCATTGGAATTGCCGCCAACGAAAATGCCTCCTTGAGCATTGCCAAACTGTTCCTCTGTTTTTTCAATGATCGATCCAGTGCCGATTGCGGTATTCGCGACCAGGACTTGCTTGGCATTGCCGGCAATACGGATCCCATATCCATTGTTGTTGGAAATTGTGTTTTGGGGGATAACGGATGAATTGGTACCAGCGATTGAAATGTTTTCAGCATCGCCATCAATGCGGATACCATCGAGTCCATTGGCATAAGATATAATCTCACCATTAGAATCTGTAAATGTGGCTGAATCGCCAGTGGTATTCAGTCCGATGATGTTTGGATCGACGGTGATGCCTGCCGCGCCGCCAGTGATATGAATACCATGATTAATATTGCCAGCGATTACGTTCGTACGAACCGTATTGTCGCCACCAGTGCTGGTGAAGAGCATGCCATTGCGTTGATTCGGAGCAATGCCTCCAAACGCGGTGGTGCCTGCGAAGGTGTTGAAGGTGATAAAGCCACTGGCTGTGTCCTTCACTTCAATGCCATTCAGAGAATTTCCTGAATTCACATTGCCAAGGGGGATCACACCGCCGTATTGAGTATTCGCTGAATCTCCTTCGATGAGGGCGCCATTCTGTTGATTCCCTAATGGGTCGAGATTGTTGGCAGCCAGTCCGAAGAAGTTGGCGTGAATAATTGAATGATCGCTGTTCGTGATGCGTAAGCCGTTCCCTTCGTTCCCACTCACCACGTTGTAATAAACAAATGGTGAACTTTCCAGTTGACACCCCAGAAGCTGGTTGTTGTCTGCATTGAGAATGGCTACGCCGTCCCCTCCATTGCCCAGTTTGGAGTTTCCTGTGGCGGATGTGCCAATGAAATTGCCACTGAGCGTGTTTTTTGATGCTTCGTTGCGGATCAATACACCATTGCCTCTGTTTCCAGAGATCAGATTGCCGAGGGGTGGTGGTGTCGTGTTCCCTTGGGTGGGGTCATTGCCTCCGCTCAAGGTGCCACCGATGAGATTTCGATTGCTGGAATCGATCAAGATGCCGTTTTCCCCATTGGCCAATGCAGTGGTGCCCTCGGCGTTGGTGCCGATTCGGTTTTGAGCGATGGTGTTGTTCGTTTCAACGGCTGTGCTCGAGCCGAGGATGGCAATGCCATTGCCTCCATTGCCGCTGATCAGATTGCTTGGATCCAGAACGAAGCTGGTCTCTGATGACCAGGTTGCTTCGCTGCCATTGGAGGCCACATAGGCACCGGTCATCACATCGCCGGCTACAGAGGTTGGTATCGTCACGCCGCCGGACTGATTGTTGTAGTTGACCTCGGTCCAACGCTTCTCCCCGAATCCTCCATCGGCAGTGCGCTGCACAGTCATCAGATAGCCGTTGAGTGGATCACCGGTGGTGACATCGAAGGCGACGGTCGCCAGCGTGAATGTGTTGTCGCTGCTGTTGTAGCTGATGCCATCGGCATGGCTGGCGATGTTCCCCAGCGTCTCGTTATTCACATCCCAGCTGGTCCATTCGGTCAGGCTGTTGTCGCTTGGGCTGTAATACACGAGATAGCCATGGGCCACACCGTCGGGTTCGCCATCGAGGCTGTAAGAGCCAGTGATCGCGAATCGATCGTCGTTGACCTTGGCAATGCCATACGCGGTTGTGGATTTGGAGCCGGGGTAGACGATGTCGGCAATCGACATGCCGCTGCTCACCTCGTAGATGAAGGCTTTCCCAGCACCGATGATTGGCTGATCGGTGTCTGGAATGGTTTTGGTGTCATCCCAGTTGCCAACGACCAAGCCTTCCTGGGTGCTGTGAAAAAACGTCCACTTTGCCCCGGGATACTGGTACTCGATGAATCCCTCTGTGGTTCCATTGGCCTGATCAATGGCGCCTGTGTAGATGAACGCAGATGTGTCGTTAGGGGGAATGTCGCCACTGCTGTTGTATGCACCTACCACGCGAACCGTGTTGGCATCCAGCTGTTCCGGTCCATAGCAACTGGTGATGGAGCGATCGCTGCCACCGAAGGCGTTGGCAGCATTGACGCTGTTCCAGGGGCCATTGCCATTGGCGGCACCAAGACGCACCACGCCGATGCTCTGGCTCGCGTTGCCCTCTGTGCCAGTTCCGCAGAGGATGTAAGGCTCCGTCCCGTTGTTGGTATCGCGGATGCCCTGGATCGCGTTGATGTCGTAATCCTCTGCTTCAGAAAGGTCATTCCAGGTGGTGTTATTGCCTGGCGTGATGCTGCCGATCAGGTTGCTTGTTGAGCTGGCCGTGATCGTGATGCCATTCCCTTCGTTGCCAATGGCATTTAGGCCGTCGAGATCAACACCGATGTAATTGTTCTGAACTGTGTTGCTGGAACTGATCAGCGTCAGGCCTGCTGCCGATGCACCAACTAGGGAAAGGCCAATCAGTGATGATCCATCACTCCCTGCAGCAAAGCTGATTCCCCGGTTGCCGGAGAAATCAAGTTGAATGATTGGTTTCGTCTGACCGGATGACAGACCATTGATGCTCAGAGTGTCGGAAATATCAGGTAGTGCCTTCGACAAGGTGATGACACCACTTAATCCTTCGGCAAACGTGATGCTGTCAGCACAATTGTTAGCGTTTGCTCGCTCTATGGCGTCTCGTAAGCTGCCACTACCACTGTCGTTAAGGTTGTTGACAATGAAATTAGCCATCAAATTTCTGTCAATGTTGATTCGTAAAAGGCTGCAATTGAATTATCGTTTGCAATCTTTTTCTACCTTAATTTGCTTTATTGTCTCAGCATTTGGATTTCATATTGTCTTCTTGATTTGGATTCGTTCAGTGTCTTTTAGTGAGGATCTTTAGTAGATCTCATCGTCTTTTGATGGTGGTCGAAGGGTTTTGTGATAGGGCTTTGGATGCGTTGTTTCTTTGCTATCGCTTCGCAATGGCACTCTCGCTGGCGTTGCGCTCAATGCATCAAGGGATGCAGTTGCTGCCTGCCGCTGCAAGATGGTCATGGGTGACGCTTCGGATGTGCGCTTCTGCGTGTTCTGATCAGATCGGAGGCCGGTGATGGAGGAATGGACCGACGCATTCATCAGCTCTGCCCAGCAGGAGCTGGCGGCGATGGTGAAAGATTGGCAGTACGACTATGGAGCCAGCGACGACGAGTGTGCTGCCATGCTTCTGTGGATGGTGCTGCGCCTCAAACCCGATCTCAACCTTGATCCTCAGGCCTTCTCTGCGGCTGCCGAATCAGCAACAGAAGACCGGAGCCGGTGACCAGGATCGTGAGTGTGCCGGATAGGCCGGCTGCAGATGGACTTCATCGATGTTCATCTCCAGCAGCCGGCAGCGGCTCTGGTCCGCGGTGTTGCATGGATTCAGCTTGACTGGAGCGAGGGATCGTGGCCAGGAGCCAGTCGCATTGAATTCTGGGGGCAGGCTGATATCCATCGCGCGCGCGCTTGGTGTTGTTCTGGCCCTTGGCCTCGAAGCAGCATCTGCATCGGCTGACAAGGTCACGATCCGCAGCTGCGATGAAGGCGATACCTGCCAAACCACCGCAGGCGAACGCATCAGGCTCGCCTGTATTGATGCTCCGCAAAGGAAGGAGATGCCTCGATTTCGTGCGACATCGATGCAGGCCTACGCGTACGACAACACGGATGCCGATGCATCCCGCGATCACCTCAACACGCTGGTGAAAGGCCAGTCTGTCGTCATCAGACGGATCAACACGGATCGCGACGGCCTCACTATTGCTGAGCTGTTTGTGAACGGCATCAATGTTCAGCAGGACATGGTGGCGGCAGGCCATGCGGTGATCTCACGGCCGATGTGCTTACGATCGATGCCCTGAAGACAGCTGTTATGGAACCCATCACCTGGCTTGTGATCACCTGGGCGACCTATGGCGCTCACCGAACCACTGCTGCCATGGAGAAGATTCCCCAGGCATCCATGGAACAGTGTTCAGAGAATGCCAAACGCATCATTGAATGGCAGCCCAAGGCGAGTGCCAAGTGCATTGAGGGTGTTCGCGGCATTTGATTGTCCTGGCGGCTGCCAGTGCAATGCTCCTTGTCGGTTTTTAGATGTACTGGTTAGGAAAACAAATAGTGCTTGTGATGGATCTCACTCATGCGGGTGATCGCTCTCATCAGAACTGACGCGTGAATCAGTGAGGGTGTGGATATCGCCAATCAGTGGCGACTCACTTACCTTCTCTGACTATGCATGTTCCACTTAAAATTATTTCTGCTTTCACAATCCTTAGTTCCACCCTTTTCGGTGCGACAGCTGCTTCAGCTCATCCGCACCATACACATCGGGTCCGTGTTGGCTATCCCAGGAGATGTACTCGTTGCACAACACTTATTCGTGCCCAGTATCCTTCAGCTCCTTGTCATGTTCATGATCAAAGTCCATTGTGGCTGAGATCATCATTGTTGCTGTGGCCATCTTCAAGACTGCACTACCGGTCGGTCACGCGTATCCGTGTGAGTAGCCACAGTCACTAGCCATGATTGTTCTTTGTGCATTGGTACCACTGATGATGACCATTGTGGTGATTGAGGTGTTTGGTCATTGATCTCGTGCAACCGAGCTCTGTGTTGCTTCTGTCAGACCCAGCGCTCGGACGTCGCTTTGAGGTTCTTCTGTTCGGTGGTCGAATGTGTCGGTGCTTCGATGGCCCTCTGTTCAACAATGGTGAGTCGAGGCCATCTGCCCCCTGGGGCCGATGCTGATCAGGATATTCTTCAACATGGCGCGGATAACGTGGTTGGACCGTGTTCGATGCAGTGTTCTCGATTGATACGCCAGGCCAGTTTTTGCCAACAGGTGTTTGATCGGCTATCAAATCCCTATGCGGCATCATTTCGAGCTGTTCAGGGTGATCATCAACCGACGGGTGCTCGCTGGGGGGCTGGTCACGGTTTTTGTGCTTTCCGATGCTTGCTTTGGAGCTGGCTCCAGGGGATCCAGCCAGGATTTTGAGGAGTGTGTGCTTCAGTCATCGGTTTTACCTGAAGCAGAGATCCGTTGGCACTTGCCACGGCAACCCGGTGCACCGCTTGGGCTCTGGCGGGGGGACTTGACCCAGGCGGGCCAGCGCAAGGCTGAACTCACCGCATCACGTTTTCAGGGCTATGGATCGGCGATCTGGAATCATGCGGGCGATACCGGACGAGCGGAGTACCTGATCCCTTTCATTGGCCCAAATCCGGCCAGAAGCGTTGGAGCCGCATCCGGCATTGACGGTTTTCTCTTCACTGGGCTTGGTTCTGATCTTTATTACGGCCGTGAGCGCAACAATCTGCCCCTGATTCGGGCTGCTGAGGGCGTCTGGAAGGTGAAATTAGGCTGCCGTCGATTTCTGATGTACAACAGGTAATTGCTATTGCTCAGATATTCACAAAAAGCTTTGATTTGCTTGCTTGCTTCTTCACAACTCGTTGTTTTTCGATTGCGAATATTGTTCTGAATCTTGCTAATCTTTTCCTGAACGGTTGCCTTGTTTGTGCTGGCGCTGTTTAAATCTTTAACAGTCTGAGCAATCTTTGCCTCAGATTGATTGAGAAAATGTCCTCTCTTTCCTCGATTTTCAATCATGGCTGCAGTCATTCCTGGCCTTTCTCTGTCTAAAATTGAGGAGGTCATCAGTACTCTGGGCCTGGAACCCCTGGATCCTGCTGTTCTTCAAGAGTTGCTTGACAAAGTTCAGGCTATTGAGAATCAGGTTAATGGTGAGTTTTTTAATGCTTCACCTGTTGGCGTAGAGAATGAATTGGTTCGAGTTATTGTTGAGAATTTTGTTCAGGGTCGAGACATAATTGTGGAGCCCTTTTTTATAGTCGACGAAGGGGAGGAGTTTCGCTTAAATGGTTCAATCTTCTCTCCAATTGTTCTGAATCAAGGGACAATTTTTGATGATGGTTTGTTGGGAGATAACATTTTCTCCGGCTTCCTCAGCAATGAAGGTGTCATCGATTTTGTATCTGGTCAGGTTGATATCCTTGCGATCACAGGTGGTTTGGCGAATGGCGGCCTTCTGAGTACTGGTTTCGGTACAGACCTGGTCAGCGGAACAGCAACAGGGTCGATCCGTGTTGATGGCATTTTGAATGAAGGTCTGCTGACAACCGGCGTTGGAGGCGATCAGATTATCGGTAATGCATTGGGTCTTCGCGATGTCACTGGCATTGAAAATAGCGGTGGTGGTGAAATCATCACAGGTCGTGGTGATGACCTGATTGATGGTGAAGCAGCCGGAACCGATGGTGTTGTTGGAATCAATAATGACAACTCCGCCGTGATTCGTACAGGCTTAGGTGAAGATCAGATTATCGGCTTTGCTGACGATTTGACCGGTTTGGCGGAATCTGGCGAGATGAGCGGCATCCTCAATCGTGGTAACTCCTTGATTGATGCCGGTGTTGGTGAAGATATCATCGAGGGGGTGGCTGTTGTGAATGCTGTGACTGATTCCGGTCGGATTGCAGGTATCACTAATCAAATCTCTCTCATCAAGCTTGGTTCCGGTGAAGATGGTCTGTTTGGTGAGGCACTGGCTGCTGGCGCGACATCGGCCTCAGGAGTGATCAGCTTGCAGGGAGAGATTGACGCAGGAGCTGGGGAAGATTTTGTGTTTGGTCTAGGTGAATCTCAAGGCGGGCAACAGGTTTCTGGGGTCGCTCTTGTGTCATCAAGACTTCGATTGGGTAGCGGAGAAGATGCGATCCAAGGTCTCGCTTCTGGAGGCCTCATTAATGCTGGTGTTTTTGTTGATCAAAACAGTGTGATCAATGCTGGAACTGGTGAAGACTCTCTCTTGGGATGGGGTTTGTCCACTGAAGACAATTCTGCAATCACGAACTTTGGCTTGATCAAAATGGGTCGTGGCAGCGACCTCGTTGATGCCTCCTTCGGAGGCTTCAATGGCGACGGACTGACGAAGTTAGGGGCTGGTGACGACCAACTTCTCGGTTTTGGTACGGGCTTCTTTAATGGTGGTCGTGGCCTTGACACTCTTCAATTGGGTGAAGGAGAGTATCTCTTTGATTCCGCTGCTGGCACACTGGTTTCCGCTGGCATCACAATGAACCTGGCCAATATTGAGCAGGTTGGCGGTTTCGCTGACACTCAATTCCTGCTTCTGCAAGACGGAACTTACATCGTTAACGCAGAGAATCAAATTCAGTTTGTCTGAGCTTGTTTTTGGCTTCTAACGGACTGTTTATTCAGCTTTGCAAGCCCGCTTCGGCGGGCTTTTTTGATGGTTTTCTTTTCTCGGTTGGCTGTCGACACAACAACGCACTTCAGCCATGACTTGAGCCACTGGTGAACAATTGGCATGAAGCGCTTTGTGTAGTGTGCGGGGGACAGATGTTCCCATCTTTGAACACTCCGGCACTCTCTATGTGGTGTCGTGAGTCTTGTCACTTTTGAGTGGTCCGCGATGAGCTGACCTGAATTGGCCAGCGTTTTCGTGTTTCTAGCTAGCGGCAGTGTTGGCTCTTGCTTTGTGTGCTGTTTTGTTGTTCCTGGTCGATCAAAGGTCGTGATGTTTGGGCTGCTTTCTCTAAGTTCATCAACGATCGCGTCGTGATCAGAACTTCATTGAAACAGAGCTGTAGATAATGATACGACTAGAACAGCTTGCTTCAATCAGTCGTGTACATGTCCCCTCGGTTGTCGTGACGAGACGACCTCAGCAATGCAATCTCCATGGGTTAGACCAATGCTCAATGACTCTCTTTGAGCTCTACTGTTCGCCAACGCACGACTCAGCTTGTTGGAATTAACGACGCTCTGGACGTTCAGTGTTTGAGCGATGCCAACAACGCTCCTGTAGACACGCAAAAAAAAACCCCCGTTGCAAGCAACGGGGGTTGGAATCACTTCAAAGACAGATCAGATGAGAACGTCAACGAAGTCGAAATCGGTCGCGACATTGAAATTGCCAATCGTTGTGGCAATCAGGTCACCATTCTGTGTGATGGTGTTGTTGTTGGAGAAGTTGTAATCGCCAAACGCACCACTGAGCTGGATGGTATCCACTCCGGTCTCGAAGTCGAGAATCTGAGCGAAGCCAATGCCTTCGTAGAAGACCTGATCGGCAGAACCGAGAACGAAGAGGTCTTCACCGATGCCACCAGTGAGTTGATCGAAATCATTGGCGCCGAAGTCAGTACCAACGCCATTGATCACGTCGTTGCCTTCGCCACCGAAGAGGCTGTCGTTGCCAACGCCACCGACGAGGTTGTCAGCACCTGCATCGCCATTGATCTCGTCGGCGCCTGCACCACCCGTGAGGATGTCTGCACCACCGCGACCGTTGAGGACGTCGTTTCCATCCTCACCAGCGATGATGTTGGAACCATCGTCACCACTGAGGGTGTCGGCGACGTCAGTACCCACCACATTGTCGAAGTTGAAGACTTCGAAGTTGATTGGATCAACCGCAGGCAGGTTGACGTTCACTGTCAGAGAATTGGCAGCAAGATCAACAGCAAGAGAGGCGGTCGCTCCACCGGGAACTTCGCCATCGATGGTGTTGACCTGTGTTGCATCAGCAACGATCCGCTCAACGTTCGTGAAGTTGTCTTCACCAAGACCGCCGAGGACTCCACCCTTACGGACGAAGCCTGTTGCAGCGAGAGTCACGCCTGCACCCAGACCGGTGTAGTCGATGGTGTCGGTACCACCAGATCCGTTGAAGACGTCGTTGCCTGCACTGCCACCAAAGACGTTGTCGTTGTCGTTGCCTTTGATGTTGTCGGTGTTGTCGGTACCGTCAACATTGTCGAAGTTTTCAACGTTGAAGGTAAAAGGCCCAACACCTGGTGTGCTGATGTTGACTGTCAGCAGCTCTTGGGAGAGGTCAACGACAAATGAGCCGTTGCCAGCAGCGTTCAGTTCACCATCGATGGTGTTGGTGAAGTTCGCATCACCAATGATGGTTTGAATGTTGGCAATGGTGTCGTTTCCGAGTGATCCAATGCCAGCAGCATCAACAACGCCTTTGGCGATATCTCCGCTTCCACCCAGGGTTACAGCACCACCGAAATTGCTGTAATCAAGTGTGTTGACACCACCAGCTCCGTCGTAAGCGTCGTTGCCGGTCGTTCCGAAGAAGACGTTGTCGGTGGCACTTCCAGTGATGAAGTCACTGTTGAAGCTGCCTCTCACATCGTCGAAGTTTGCAACGTCGAAGAACAGAGGACCAACATTGGGGGTGAACAAGGCAACTTCGAGAGTGCCTGCTCCAAGGTCTGCAGAAATCTGTGAGATTTCTCCAAAAGCTGCATCAATTGTGTTGGTCTGACCTGCATCAGCGACGACCTCATTGATTGACCTCAGAAGGTCAAGTCCGAGATCTCCTTTGTCGACGAGACCAGTTGCATTCAGGGTGATGTCAGTATCAAGTCCGCTGTAATCAGCGGTATCAAAACCGTCGCCACCATCAAGAAGGTCGAATCCTGAGGAACCGGTGAAAACGTTGTTGTTGTCGTTACCAACAATCAAGTCACTGTTGTCAGTACCCACCACGTTGTCGAAGTTGACAACTTGGAAGTTGAAGGGGCCCACATTGGTTGTGTTGACATTAACTGTCAGTGTCTCTTCGGCGAGGTTAACGACGAATGAGCCGTTGCCTGCAGCGTTCAGTTGACCATCAATGGTGTTGGTGAAGTTCGCATTACCAATGATCTTTTCGATCGTGTTGGTGAATGGTGCCGTGCTTTCGCCGACCAGTTGGTCGTTTCCGAGTGATCCGACGCCAGCAGCATCAACAACGCCTTTGGCGATATCTCCACTGCCACCCAGGGTTACAGCGCCACCGAGATTGCTGTAATCGAGGGTATCGTTACGGCCACCACCGTTAATCCTGTCGTTACCAGTACTGCCGAAGATGGTGTCATTACCGGCATTACCTAACAGAGTGTCGTCACCAGTACCACCATCGATGAGGTCAGCGCCATTTCTTCCAGTGATGAAATCGTTACCAATACCACCACTCAAGACGTCAGCATTGCCGCCGCCATCAATCTTGTCGTTACCTTCACCACCCAAAACGATGTCATTTCCGCTGTCACCTCTCAGAGTGTCGTTACCGGCACCACCATCAACATTATCGTTGCCCTTACGAGCAAAGATGATGTCGTCTCCACCTTCACCAGCCAAAAAGTTAGCGGAATCCGAACCTCTGATGATGTCAGCAGCTCCGGTACCGATAACATCGCTGAAGTTTTGAAGAGCGAAGTCGAGAGGCCCAACTGTTGGTGTGCTGATATCGACGATCAGTGACTGGAAGCCTTCTGCATCTTCACGAAGATCAATATTGAAGGAACTATTTGTATTTAAGGGATTAACATTGAGTTGACCGCTGATGGTGTTTGTGAACTCCTCGTTACCAATGATGGTTTCGATGGAATTGACAATTGGATCGGCTGGTGTGCCAGCACCGGTGCCTATAAGCAGATCGTTTCCGAGGGATCCAATGCCGTTAGCATCAACAACGCCTTTGGCGATATCTCCGCTTCCGCCAAGGGTGAGGGCGCCTTCTAGTTCGCTGTAATCAACTGTGTCGTTACCACCCAAGCCACTAATAGTGTCATCACCAGTGCTTCCGGTGAAATCATTGTCGTCATCGTTGCCGATGATCGAGTCATTATTGACAGTTCCGACGACATTGTCGAAATTCTGAATGTCGAAGCTAACAGGACCACTGAAGAATGGATTGGCGACAATTGGTGTGATTGTTAAAATTCCAAATCCCGCTGCAGTTCCACCAGCACCAAGATTTACATCGAATCTTGCATTACCTGCGGAATTCAGCTCACCATCAATTGTGTTGGTGAAGCTTCCATCAGCGATAATTCGTTCGATGTTAAGGATCTGATCTTGACCAAGCTCATCCTTAACGATGCTGCCGCTTCCACCCAAAGTGACAGCTGCACCTAGATCAGAATAATCAAGGGTGTCAAAACCAAGACCACCGTTGTAGAAATCAAATTCTCCGGATCCGAAGAAAGTATTGGCCCCATCACTGCCAATAATGGTGTCGCTGTTGTCGGTACCGCGAACGTTTTCGAAGTTTTCAATATCGAACGTCAGCTGCCCGCTCTCAGGAATAAACGGCAGTAAAGGATCGATGAAATTGATTTGAAGGATTCCTGAGTTAGCCGTTACGCCTCCACTACCCAGATTGACGTTAATAAACGCCTTATTGGGAACGTCAGTAGCAGCATTAATCAGATCGTTAGTGCTGCCGGCACTACCAACAATTTTCTCGATGTTGAAGAGTTGGCTAGTGGAAGTGACGCCGAAGGGCCCATCAAATTCGATCGTGCCACCAGCGTTAAGGGTGACTTTGCTGTCTAAGTTGTCCTTAACTGCACTGAAATCAACAGTGTCAAAACCTTCGCCACCGTCGAAGAAATCATTGCCCAAGCTTCCACCAAAGGTGTTAGCGACGTCGCTACCAACGATGACATCATCGTTAACGGTGCCGATCACATCGGTGAAGTTGACAACGTTAAAGGTTCTGTCTCCTTCAGGGTCGTTGATGTCACCGACTGTCAGTAATCCCTGGGAGAGATCAACGTCGTAGACATTGCTGAGCTGCTCATCCAGAGTGCCATCAATCGTGTTCGTGCCAGAGTCGGAACCAACAATCGTTTCGAAGTTGCTAAAGCCATCAGCTTCGGTCACCATGCCGAAATCTTTAAAAGCTAAAGCTGTATCGACAGTAATAGTTGGAATAAGGCCAACTGTTAGTGCGTCTGGGTTGGCAATCGTAATGGTTTGGAAATTGCCGATGTTGATATCAGCAGCCAAATCGCTGTAGTCGAGTGTATCGTTTCCTACTGAGCCATCGAGCTCGTCAAAGCCTTCGCTGCCGGAAATAACATTGTCGCCGAGACTGCCAATAATGACATCGTTATTGACCGTGCCAATAACATTGGAGAAATTTTCAACTCTAAAACTTTGTGAAGCAGGTGCTAAGGTTCCGCTAACAATATTGACGGTGAAATTATCAGCAGTCGGTAACAGTAGATTGATGTCAAATGCACCGTTGCTACTGCCTACACCGCTGATGGTGTTGACTTGCGTTGAATCGCCAACGATGGTTTGGATCGAAGGAACGAGGTCAGCTGTAGTGAAGGGGGGGGGTAAACGCGCCAAATCCCGTCAATGGAACTAATTGATCGGTTCCGGCAGAAGCACTTGTGAGAGAACTGTTTGTAAACTCTTTTTCAATACGGCCTTGCGTGAATAGCGTTACGGCAAGAGCACTTCCCTCATAGGTAAGTGTGTTGATGTTGCTACCGCCAAAGAGGAGGTCATCTCCTTGTCCGCCAATAATGGTGTCATTCCCTGTACCGGCATCAACAGTATCGTCGCCAGTACCGGGGTCGATTGTGTCATCTCCACCCAGGCTTGCGATGGAGTCGTCACCTTCTAGACCAAAGACTTGATCGGCATTGGGCGTGGTAGGTGGTGCGAATGCGGCATTGATGTCGTCGTTGCCAGTAGTTCCAACTACAAGGGCCATTTGGGAAAATTCTGAAGAACAAAAAGGGTCCGGATCCTTTACTGCAATGCAGTAGAAGGTCCCGTTAGCTTAGCTACCTAATTATTATTGGTCAAGATTTTATAAAAATTTTTTGATGAGTATTAAATGAGAACATTGTGAAGGTTTCTGCTTTATGGATTACCTGGTTTGATTATCTTTTAATATTTTCCTTCATAAATGTATAGTATTCGCTGAGTGGTCGGTGTGAATCTTGCTTTATGCCGCTTTTGCTACCGTCTAGGTATGTTTTCGTTTGACGCCCATTCGTCTTTGGGTCTCATCAGGCCAGTAAGGTCAAAGTGAATTGATTGTGCCTGTCAGGCGGTCAGTTGAAATGTACCAGTTTTGAGGTGCGACACGAACGAATCGAGCCAGTGCTTGAACGCAGCTTGAGATGTTTTGTTTTAAACAACTCTTGAGGCATGGATTTCATCGGCTTTGGATCTGCAACGCCACGGCTTACGCAAGCAGAATTATCGCTTTTATGGTTCTTGTGCTGCGTTGTTCGTCTGCGAGGTCAGCCTTCTTCTTTGGCAAAGCGGCACCGCTGTCGTTGATTGAGCAAGAACTGGCGAGATGGCAATAACGTCGATGCCATGGAGCCACCTGCTGTTGTTTCTAGAGAAGCCAGCGGCTTTCTCGATGCTGCGTCCATCTCTCTGGATCCTTGATGTGCTGAGCTGCTCAATGTCCTGGTTCAGATCCGCGATCAGCTTGCTGAAGCGAACGTCTGCCCCCCCCCAACAGCGCTGTTGCCGTCCCCGATTCACTCCTGGATCCCGTGTTATCCAGTTTTCATCGAGGCGTACCGCACCTGCTGATCAGACCTCATCTTTTTGGATCTCGATCGCGGTAGGGAAGGGAATCACGATCTGAGCCGCTGCAAGCTCGCGCAGCAGTTCTTTGTTGATGGCATCGATCGAATCCTTGAACTGTTTGTAGTTCAGCGTTGGGCAGATCAGATGGCATTTGAAGTTGTAACTGAACTCGGCGATCTCCATAAGCCGGCAGGCTTTGAGTTCAAAGCCCGGCGTTCGCGCGATGATCTCGCGAAGAATCCCAGGAACGGCCGCGAGCTGTTCATTGGTGCTGTCGTACGACACCCCAAGCACGAAGTGGGAACGATCGACTCTGTCAATGAGCTGATTGAAGGCCAACGTCAGTGACTCCTGCAGATCGATGTAGTCACGCCAGTTCTCCACGTGAATCAAGGCGATGCAACGCAATCGCTGGGGTGAGCCAGGTTCCAGCTCAATGGTGAGGCAGGGGTTGATCAGATCCGGCCGGTTCGCAACGTAGGCCCTGGCCAATGCCAGCAGATCTGTCATCTGATCCGGACTGAACGGATCGTTGGGGTCGAGCTCGAGACTCAGATCAAGACCTTGCCGTTGCGGAGATCCTGGTTCCGCTGGATGGCGGGAGAGGTTGTTGACGATGCAGTCCTCAGCCACGGCGTTCGGAATCGTGACTTTGCCCGTAACGGTTTCGATCTCCACTGAACGCAGGCCGATCTTGGTGAGGAAGCCCTGCTTGTCGCCGATCTCGCAGAACTCTCCCACCTTCAACGGTCGGTCGGTCTGCAGTGACAACCCGGCAAACAGATTGCTAAGCAACTTGGAGGCACCAAGGCCGATCGCCAGGCCGGGCACGGTGGAGAGTGCGAGCACCAGGTTGGGTGAGAGACCAAGCTGCAACAGCAGTTTGTAGATCAGTGCCACAGCCACAACTCCGGAGAGGATTCGGCAGATGGGCATCACCCGGTTGCTGGTTCTCGACAGCCGCCAGATGTCCTGATCCCCGGAAAGCCGCACCAGGCCTTCAGAGAGGGTTCGTCCCAGCGCTTCGAGAAACAGAAACACGAGCAGGACGAACAGGCTGAAATAGGCCGCTTCGAATAGCACGGTGAGCACCACGAGAGCTGTGCCAGTGAAGTTGAGGTAGAGGTCGATGAACACCTCAACCGCTTTGGTCGCCATCACCATCGGCAACACCAACACCACCCGCTTCCAGGCCAGGGAATCGAGGGTCCAGATCAGTCGCTCATCATTCGATCTTGTTTTGTACGAGCGGATCAGCAAGCGGGCAAGACGCGTGATCAGCAGCAGGAGCAGCGTGATGGCGACGATCGAGAGCACCAGCCGGAACAGGGTTTGCCCGAACAGCACCTCCGCCTCCAGGCCTGCGCGTACACCAGCCGGCAGATTCAGATACCACTTGGGCGGAAACAGTCGGCCAGGGGTGTGGACAAAATCCTGGTAGAAGTTTCGGGTGAAGAATGTCTGATCATCGAGATCAGTAACCTGCTGCTTCACCTGTTCATACATGCCAGCCACATTCGCCACGGTTGAGGCCGAGAACAGAAAATCGCTGTTCATCGGTTTGTCAGCCAGCTCACTGGTGAGAACGATCGAGGATCCCGGCAGCGTCCATGACTGGGTGTCTTTGGAGCGCACGTCATTGAGCGCCTTCATGGCCTTGGCGTCTGGGATGGAGATGATCTGCCGGCTGCTGTTGAAGATGAAATCAAGGACATGCTTCAACTGAATGGCTGCTTCGTCTTTGAGGTAGGGACGAACGCCGAGCGCAAAGGACGTGCCATCGAGAGCGTCCACCGCCGCATTGAAGAGCATCTCCACCTCTTCGATTTCGGCCCGGGCCTGGCGGTTCCAGAACAGCCCGGGGTCATTGCGATGGGAGGTTTCAACACGTTCGATCAGAAGGCCGACATCGGCCATCACCGCATAGAAGTTGAGCAGGGTCTCTTTGGGTGAATTACCCACCACCTGTCCCAGGGGGGTATGCCGCCAAAGCTCAGCACGTTGCACTAGGTCGGGATAAAACGGCTGATCCTCAAGGGGAATCACCGGAAGGGAACTCGCGTGGCGCAGACCCAGGGGCTGTAAGACCGATGACGGTGAAGCGGCGCGCAGAGGAACACCGGAGAGAATGATGACGCTCAGCAGACCGGCCAGGAAGGCCATCAAGCGCTTGTTCGTTCGCACGCCAACGGTTCGCTAATCACTGACAACCTAATGAACGCCTGCTCTTTTACGATTTTTTTGAAGCGATCATCCATGAATGGAGATGCTTCCTGATGGGTCGTCAACGGTTCAGGGGTTTGTACCTGCAAGCCACGGGTCACCCACTTTGTTTTTCGTTTGTGACTTACACGCCGCAAACCAGGGAGCAGATGGTTGCCTGCGGTGATCTGCGCGCAGACGAGGAATATTTCAACCCGGTGTTGTTTGATTTTCTTTTGTTCATTTCGGAAGGCATTCTCGGTTCATCGCCGGATGCTTTGTTCCCGCTTGGTTACGACGATCTGGTGATCGTGGCGTCCCGCATCAGAGGAACTGGAGTGCAGCATGAATATCTGATCGCCATCAATCCACTTGCTTGGAACGAAACCAAGCAAGCGGTGCTGCACCAGCTGAGGACCATCCTTTCTGCTCAGTCGTGGGATGGGGCACGGTTGCGCAGGCGCGATGATTCTCCGTAGCAGCCTGTTAGTTGGATGGTTCCAGCGTCCCCTGGATCGATGGACGGTGCTAAAAGGCGCAGTCGGTGGGCATCACTGCAATATCACGGATGCAGATGTGTGCTGGTTGATGCCAACAGAACAGCACGATCTTCGCGAGCTCGTCTGGGGTGATAAAAGTGGGGTTGCCGAGCATCTCGCAGTACGTCTCGAAGCTGATTCCCATGCTCTGATGAATGTTGGTTTGAATCAAACCGGGAGCTACATTCATCACTCGCACATTGTGCTCTGCCTCTGACATGTTCATGCTTTCACCGAGTGAGCGCACGGCATGTTTGCAGGCGTGATACACAGGAGCACCAGCTGCTGGCTTGCGATCACCAATCGAGCTGATGTTGATGATCGTGCCACTCCTGCGTTCACGCATTCCCGGCAACACGTGGTGAATGCCATTGATCACCCCGGTGATCATTGTGTTGATCTCTTCTGCAATCTGATCCAGTCTCAAGCTCTCGATTCCGCCGATGTGGATCATTCCAGCGTTGTTAATCAGGCAACCTGTCGGCCCGTACTGGCGTTCTGCAGCCGTGATTGCATCCGCAAGCGCACCAGCATCGCTGACATCCAACTGGTGGTAAAGAACCGGCCGGTCTGAGAGTTGCGGATCAGCCTCCTGGTGCCTGGAGATCAGCATGCAGGGATGTCCCTCTGCAGAAAAAGCACGGGCCAGTGCCTGACCAATCCCGGCTCCTGCGCCAGTGATCACCACGAGTTCTGAGGCCACGTCTGTTCTCCAGGTCAGCCTTCAAACTGGCAATGTTTGATTGATTTGCCCATGGACAGGTTTCCAACATCTGCCGTGGGAGCCTGGTTTCAACCCGGTGCTGCTTTTGAAATCTTTCAGATCGAACCGCATTCGAGGAGATGATCCATCAAGGCTGCATACAGCTGGGTTTTCATGTTGAGCAGGCAGGCTTGCTCGTTGGGATCGCCACCGGGCCAGTTTGCGTAAGCTTCTGCCACAGCACGGTGAAGTAGACGCAAGGCATCAATTTCCATCGAGATTGTGGTGACCATTTGATTGTTGTTCAATGTTCTGAGAAACGAAGAAATCGGAATGGTGTGAACAGAATTTTAGAGACCCTGGCGCTGACGCAGAGCCCAGGCTGAGGCGGCTTGCTGCTGTTTCCAGGCAACTAAAAGGTCTTTAGCGATACTGCGCAATGCCTGCAGATCGTCGGAGTTGTCAATTTCGCGTGAGAATTTTTCGATTTCAAATTTCTGGCCCAGAGTCAACGCTATCGGTTCCATTGGCTTGTGGCTTTGCAAGCGGAACGTAATCCAGAACTTTGGATGCAGCAAATTAAAAACGTAGTGTTTGCAACCAATGGCATGAAAACATGGTCAGCTCAATACATTGCTGTCATTACGGAAGGTTTCTGTGTGCGGCTGATCACGCACATCGGAAGTGCTGATGGGTTTATAAAGTGCTCTGACGACTGGGCTGGATGCATTTCTCTTGGGAAAAACATCTGGAGCTTTCCCGGAATGTAGCTGTTGTGTCTGACGGCAATCAGGGTTCAGCTCTTGCGCTGATGGGTGTTGCTCTCACCCTCTTGGCGAAGGATTTGCTCGCGCATGAGCTGCGGGCCACTGCTCAGCAGTCATCCAAGGCTTGAACCAGCTGGGTTGATCATCCATTCGGTCATCGTGGACACATCGGCTGCAAGCAGATCGTGACTACCACTGAGGGGAGCATTCGTTTTTGGCTATGTCTTTCGACAAGCTTGACCGCACGACGCAGTACATCCACACCGCAAAAAGTCGTGCCACTTCCGTGCTGAATGAGGCAGCGCCAAAGCTGACTGCGCTGGAGAAAGCGATTTGGTTGCAATTGAAGCGGAATCAGCGCTCCTCTCGATGACAGGGATACCGTTGGCTGTGATTGAGAGACTTGCGATCGATAGGCATAATCACTTAAGTCTTCAGGCTTGTAGTGGCTGCCACAACAACGGTTCTTGAGCTGAGGTCATAACGAAAGTTCTCCATCACCTGGTTATGGATTCTCTGACGGCATTTGCAGCTGTGGGGTTTGCAGCTGTGTCCTGGGACAGTCATTTCACAAAAGCGGGCACGCGGGCCTTTCGCCATGCCTTGGATTATCGCGAGCCTTTTTGTCGGATGGCTGATGGCGAAATGATTGCTCTGTTAGATGAACTCCTGGAGTTACGGCGCTCTGTCGGGGCTCATCAAATGATGCTTGAAGCGGCAAAGTGTCTCACCAAAGCGCAGTGCATGACGGCCTATGCGATGGCCTCAGAACTGATGCGTTCCGATGGCCCTTTTGAACCAGAGGAACGACGCTTTCTTGATCACCTCGCTGTGACATTGGAGATCTCTAAATTTGAAGCGCAGCGCATCGATACGGTGTTTGAAATTTTTCATGCCAGCCTCACCTTAAGCAGCACGCTCGAGGCCACTCCTTCCGTTCTGGTCTAGGGCCCCTCTCCCTGCTGGCACGATCGTTCGGTTGTGGATCAGCGTCTGCGTCGCCAGGTTCCACTCCAGCCATCGGCTCCTCTGAGCTCAATCATGGTTCCGGTCGCTGAAATGCGGCCTTCAATGGTGGACCCACTCCGATCCGTGTAGGTGAAGAGGTCGTTGCTCAACCACCGGGCTGTGTAATCCACACGTGGATCGGCGCGGCCCGGTTTGGGGAAGACCTGGATCCAGAGACTCTCGGCCTTGCCCGTGTAGGCAAGAGTGATGTCGGCACCCGAGGAGGATGACCAATCGCCCACAACGCGATCACTGCGTTGCTGCTGGGTTTGCGACACCAGCACTGGGGTGACGGCGGACTTGCAGACCGCTGTCCCGAAGACCGCGCAGCTCAGAACTGCTGCCAGCAGTGGCACGTTCGCCTTCATCAGCGTTCACCGATCAGTTGTTTCATCGCAGCAACAGCCACATGGCCAGGGCTCCAAGTCCCACCCCCTTAAAGAACTGTGCCCAGGTCAACGCGTAGGTGTCCAGCCCAAATGTTCGCATCATCCAATTGAGCACGTCTTTGTGCTTGCGGATCATGAATGAGCTGTCGGCCGTATTCAGCTGTTGAACACGTTTGAGCTTGAGTTCTGCAAGCTTGGCCATGGGCTGCGTGAGGTTTGCAATGACTGTAATGACGCTGTCGTGCCGCATCAGCTTGTTTCTGCTTTTGATGGCTGAAGGGTTCGCTAGCGTTCAACTTCCTGCGCAGCTCTTGTGATCAGGGCTGGTTCAGTGTTCTTCAAGGCGACCCATTCATGCCGGTTCTTCCATCGGGTGTTTCAATCGATTCGGATTGGCTCAGCGCGCAATTAAATCTTGGTGTTGATGCCCTTGAGATTGAGCCTTTGGGAGTTCCCCAGGGATTCACATCCAACACGATGCGCCTTCGGCCGCGCGGACCTTCCGACGCTCTGCCTGACGCGTTGATTCTCAAGATCGACAGTGATGACCCGCATTGCCGGGAAATTGCCCTTCACCTCAATTGTTTTCGCAGAGAGGTGGGCTTTTATCGAGCGTTTGCTCCTCAACTGGCATCGTTGGTGCCTCATGCCTACGCAACGGGCAATGGCTTCAGCGATGCGGGGCGTTGGCTCTTGCTGGAGGACCTTTCGATGATGGCCGTTGGCAACCAGGTTCGTGGAGTCAACGCCAAGGCCTGTTCGCAGGTTCTCGATGCCATTGCCGGGGTGCATGCCCAATTCTGGAATTCCTCAACGTTGCTGAACCATGACTGGTTGCCTGATCATCAGTTCTGGTTTCAGGGCAGCACCGAGACGTTGTCTGCGTTCCATTCCAACTTCCTGAATGATTACGAGCTGCGTGTTGAACCTGAGGCGCTCAAGGCGATCGCTTTGGTGATCGAGCATTCACAGGCCATCGACGAGGCCATCGCCCAGCGGCCGGTAACCCTGGTTCACGCGGATCTGCGGGTTGAAAATGTGTTGTTTGCTGGCAACACCTCGCAGCGTGATGTTGTTGTCCTCGACTGGGGCACTCCGACACGCTCGATGGCTGCGATGGATCTCGCTTACCTGATCGGCGGGAGCGTACCGATGCCCGCCCGACGAGGACGGCTGCGTGATCTCTGCGCCCTCTGGCATCAGAGCCTGACGACTCATGGCGTGAAGGATTACACACTCAGCGATGCCTGGGCTGACGTGCAACTCGCGTCTTTGCGTTGCTTGAGTTCCGTTCTTTTGCTGCACAACTGGCAGTTGGATCCCAACATCGGCTCCCGGGCCATTTTGCTGAACGATGAATGGATTGAGCGATGCTGCGCCCTCGTTCTGGAGCTAGAGGCGATCGAGGTGCTGGAGTCGCTCGGCTGAGTGGCCCCGCCCTGTGGTCACCCTCGTGCCACCGGAGTGTGCTGCTCAAGCAAAATCAGGTTTCGCTTCAAACCACACGTCGATTTCAGTATTCGGCAACACCGCTCCCTCTGGGAAAGGGTCTCTGCTGTGAAACTCAAGATAACCAGGGGTCTCAAGGAACGATGCGAAAAAGACATTCACGAACGAGCCATCATCGAGGGCAAATTGAAACCCATGTCCTGAAAGCTGCGCCTCAGGTTGTGGATTGTTGCCATCGCTCACTCGGATTAGATTATCTCCTTCAAAGGGTGAATTTCCGGGAATTGATTCACCTGCAGGGAATAATCCTGTGATGGTGTCATGATTGTATTGACCGCTAATCGACACGATTTCAAACCAGCCATCTCCATCCAGGTCGTCGTTCGTTGTGAAGGTGCCTTCGGCGCGAATCTCTCCGAATTCAGTCTCACCCTCTGAGCGATACTCCCACTCCCATTGAACGAAGCTGGCGTGCGATTTTAATGGACATTTGATCGATCTTGACTGTGCTTCTTTGCCGAATGATCGGTGTTGGATTCCGCTTTGTTGCTGGTTTTTTAGCTGACCATTCAGGACGCCATCTAGGAGTTCGTGAAGGACGTTATGGGAATCATCAAACGTCTGCATGGCAGACGGTTTTTTTATGCTGGCGAAGGGCAGGGGCCTATGGGCAAGGGCCTGCAGCCGATTGATCAAGACGTGCGTCTTGTTTGTTTCAAGGTCACTTTCAAGTGATATTGATCGCTCTCTCGGCCCGTTGGATCGGATCCAAGGCATGCGCCTGGATCTTGCATTGATCCTGCACCTCAATACAGAAAGATCCAATACTTCAGGAAGATCCAATACTTCAGGCCTTGAGGAATCGCTCTATATTGAAGTATGCACAAGGTGCGATGCGCAGACATCGCTGATTTTCAAAACAACAACAAAAAATCAGATTTCGTCTGAGATGGTCTGGCTGGTGGTTTGTATAGGCCTCATTGTTAACTTTTGAGGCGGATTTGAGAGATCTGCAAAAGGCGGTGGTGCGGGAGATTCAGGCGGGGCAGTTGATACGACACCATGGCCGTTTTCACGGGCCGAGGGTGCACTGGTTGTTGCTGGGACCCGGTGGACTGAGCCATGGCAACCCTGACCCATTGTTTTGTACTTACGTCGCTCCGCAGAGATCGCCCAGGGCAGAACTGTTGCGGCATTCTTTCAGGGTCATGCCAACGATGATGGTGTTCCCGTTGGTTTGATTGACAAGCCCGAAGCTGCCGGCATAGCCCCTCAGCATCCATTCCCCTCCCCGTGTGTCTTTGTAGAAGCCCACATTGCGTGCAGCGCCGTCTCTGACCCGTGTGTAAGTGTCGTGGATGCCGTCTTTCCACTCCAGTTTGAAACGGTTGCAGGGGGCACCGGTGCAGAGAAAGGTGCGCCGGCAGGCGATGCTTTTGTTGTTGTAGAGGCAGTTCACCCAGGGCTCGGCGGCCATGGCCTTTGCGGCACTGCTCACCGTGATGTTGTTCAACCCGCCGATGAGGAGTGCCCAACTCATCCCCAGTGCAATGCGCTTCATCGTGTGCGTGATGCCGTGGCTTGTGGTCATCATCCTTGGTGAGCCTGCACACCGCGCTGCCTTCCTCGCTGATGAATCACTTGAAACGTGCAGATGTTTCGCCGACAAGAATCACTGCGACTCTGCGCCAACGCACCGGCTTGGGCACTGGCTGGCCGTTGAGGGATTGATCAGCGACAGGCCGATGGCTCACCAGGGCTGAAGACCAGGGCGGGCATTGTGCTGGTGATTCTTGTGTTCGGTGCAGTACAGCGCAGAACGAGCGAATCCTCTAAAAGCAAAGGGCTTTGTCTCGACCAACATGCCCGGCCCGCTGAACCAGGAACCAGAAGTGTGCAATGTGCTGGGAGACTCCATCACATTGCGGCTCACCACTGAGCAAACCGACGGAAAATACAGCGTTGCCGAATTCGCTACACCCGGCGGTGTTGGCCAGCCCCCTCACACCCACGCCTGGGATGAGACTTATCTCGTGCTGGAGGGGGAGCTCAACCTCAACATCAATGGTGAGACCACCGTTGTGGGAACGGGTGGTTGCTATCAGGTCAAGGCTGGTGTTGTTCACGCCCCTACACCCAACGGTGACTTCTGCCGCTACGTGATGGTTGGTCAGCCTGGCGGTGTCGAATCCGTGTTCAAGAGCCTGAAGGCCAACGAAAAAGACCTGAACGACATGGCCAAGGTGGTCGAGATCGTGACCAAGGAAGGCGTCAACATCGCTGGTTGATTCACCGCTCTCCCTCCCATTCATCCCCATTACAGAACAAATCAGTGGCATCCCGCTTTTTTCATGTTCAGCACGAATTTCGTGCCAGAACCTCAAAGAAATGGTTTGAGACCGTTCAAAAGGCCCTGGCTCCCGGTGGTGGCTGGGACGACGCCGTGACCCGCAATCTTGAAGCTGGCTTCTACAACCATTGCTTCAACCCCACAGGTCTTGAAGGGCCTGCCTTCTGCATCTGGGAAGTGCGTGATGGCATCAGCGACGTTGAATTCCAGGCCTTCATCGATGGCCCCAACGGCCCCGACATGGGGACCGGCGCTTTGTTGAACATCTGCCGTGAGATCAACGTTGAACTGGCCGGGACCACCCCTTATCCCCGCAAGTTCGCCTGACGCACAAGACGCCCCTGGCCCCATGGTGCGCGCGTTTGCCTTCCCCTAGGGACGATTCGCCAAGGCTGCCTCCTCCAGGGTGCAGTCGCCATTGGGCTGGGCCTGCCTGGCTCTGAGCGCTTCCACTTCCTGGCGTGCTGCCTGGAGATCAGCCTGGAAGACAGGATCAGCGTGAAGCCTGGCGGTGGTCGCCGAGGCCATCAACTCACCGGCCTGCACATCGCTGTGCCAGTGCACGTTGCAGATGCTGCGGCTTTCACCGAACGCCCGGCCTCTGGCAATCAGCTCGTCGCTGCGTTCCGGCGCGATCGTGCTCAGGATCAATCCCCACCCCCAGCCCACCGCGGTGTGGCCCGAGGGATAGGAGCCGTCGCCGCGTAAGCCCTGTTCATCCGCAGGCGTGCAGATGGGTTGGTTGTTGACCATGAACGGGCGCTGGCGCTGGTAGCGGTTCTTGGCGGGGTAGGTGGCGAGCCCCAGGTCCGTCATGCTGCGGCGCATCAGCAGCAGCAGTCTGGGCGTGTCCGTTGCATTGATCGGTACGCCCAAAGCGCAGGAGAAGCTGATGGCCGCTTCCGGGAACTGCAGATCGGCATCTCTGGCGGCGAGCGTCCAGCGGGGCGAGTCGCGCAGCCCAAAGCTGGCGTTGGCCTTGGCTTGATCCAGGGCTGCAGCGGCGCTGCCCGCACGCGGTGGACCATCCAGCAGGGCCAGGGCATTGGCCATCGCCTCCTTCTCGAGATAGCCCTTCAGGAGTCCCGGCCTGATCTCCGGCACCGTTGCGGGTGATCCGGGCCCGAGTTCACAGGGGGTGGCGGCTTTGGCAGGCCCGGGGATCCCCGCCAGCAGGGCGATCAACAGCGTCATCACAGCTGAGCTGCGGCAAAGCCTGGCCATCGTCATCGTCGAGATCTTGTGGGTTGATAGCCGGAATGCAGGACGCGTGCCGCTATCAATCCGTTGGATTGAGGGTCTGTCAGCTGCAATGAAGACCTCAACGCCACTTAAGATTTTGCGTCTTTCGATAGGACCGTTCGCGGCCTTGACCAAAAAAATCATTGTCGGCAGTGAGGAGTGGTGCTCCCTGCCAGGGCTTGGTCTGCCGGCAATCAAGGCAAGGGTTGACTCCGGCGCAGCAACATCCTCCTTGCATGCCTTCAACATCGTGCCGTTTCAGCGCGATGAAGCCCGGTGGATCAGTTTTGAAGTGCATCCGCTTCAGAACGACCGTTCCGTGGTGATCCGCCATGAGTCGCCTGTGCTCGAACAGCGCGGTGTGCGCAACACCAGTGGCATCACCGAGACCCGTTACGTGATTCGTGAACAGCTGGTGCTCGGTGAAGAGAGCTGGCCGATTGAGCTCACCCTCACCAACCGCGATGCATTGGATCGCATGCTGGCTGCCCAGGCTGAATTGAATCGGTTGGTGTTGCTCACCGCCGACCCTCAACTCTCCACCTTCCCGTGCCGAACCCTCTGGTGAGATTCATCAACAGCAGAAAAATCCTGGCTCCCAGAGCACCGCATCCAGGCGACGCCGGCACATGCGCACCTTCGGATTGGACACCGACGGGTTGACCTGGGCGCAGTTCTTCAAAGGCGCGGCGCTGGGTGCCCTGGCCACGGAGCTGCTGCTGCGTTGAGCCATTGCGTTGAAGCAACTCAGAACACGCAGAAGCGCACATCCACAGCATCACCGTTGAGCACCCTGTAGCGGTAGAGGCCAGCACGGGGCGTTCGGATCCGCCGATAGCCCGCGGGTTCGGCCACAGCATCAGCCTCCCCGCAAGACGCATTCATCCCCCCCTTTCCAAGAAGGAATTTCACCATTGAGATGGAAGGCATACCGACGCGTCGTGACCACCACGACAAAACGACGCTGCGGTGAGGCAAGCAAAACCCTGAAGGATTCCTTGCCCCCTCCAGCGATGAGGCTTTCACCCTGAGGTGAACGCAATGACAGAACGCTGTCTACTGTTAAAAGTTCCGTTGAAGAACAGGTCCAACAACATGCCTGTCGTGCAGACAATCAAATTCGGGTAGATCCCAGCAGCCTGATCCAGAAGCAAAACGGTATCGACAACAGAAGCAACGGATCGCTGTTCTCTGCAAGAACGAGTCCCAATCAGGAAAGAACATTGACAACCCAACACAAAACAGAGATTGGCGCTGAAACATTAAAATTTACAAAAGATTTTGCATAGGAAGAAGGTCAAAATCAAAATGTATCTATAAAAACTAAATTGCGCCATGTTTCTCTCAGCACGACTGGCAGCTGCAGCCCTTGCGGGAACAGGATTACTGGCCATCCCGGCCCTTGGAGAAGTTAAAACATTCAAATCCCCATTAACACCTGCAGCTCCTTACTCCGGAGCAACACGAGCAGGGAACATGATCTTTGTAGGAGGCATTATTGGCCTGGAGCCGAACGGCAAAACGCTGGTTACCGGTGGAATCAAAGAGGAAGCAGAAGCTGCCTTCAGGCACGTCATCACGATGCTCGAACGAGCCGGTGGCAAGCGCTCTGACATCGCAAAGTGCGTCGTACTTCTATCAGATATTAATTATTTTCCCGAAATGAATAAAGTCTTTACAAGCTACTTCCCAACTTCACCACCAACACGCTCGACGATCGTAGTCCCTGCCATTCCGATGAATGCAGCAATTGAAGTCGAGTGCACAGCAATTTTATAATCCAAAGTCACAACCAATCAGTCGTTCAAATTCCAATCCATTCAGATCACCAATGAACCGCCGAGAATTTCTCAGTCTGAGCACGATCACTGTCGCAGGAACTCTCCTACAAGCAAGGCCATCAATCTCAGGCGAGCGGAAGTCCAAGAGAGTTGATGATCAAACGATTCAAAGTCTGCGCATTTATCCAGCGATCGGGCTGGCCAGGGTGGGAGGAAGCACGAAGTCATTCCTTTCTCCAGAAATACCTGGCATCCCACCACATGACAATGATAACTACAAAGAAGGGAACTCCTTAATCAAAAAACAAGTACAACGCTTCAGAATCTACGCCTTCAACAAAGACAACCAAGTCATCAAAGAGATTACTGGAGAAGATGCCGAAATAGAATGGTCAGTTCACCTTGCCAACTCGAAAGCAAGCTGGTACGAATTCCATAATCCCCTGGACAACGGGGATTTGGCGCCAGGGATCCCCGGGGCCAAAAGAAATCCAGAAATTCAAGGAAATCAAGAAAGAGAAAAACAACTGATCGTTGATGGCGGCGAAATATCTATTAATGGCATCAACACAAATTTAGCTGGAGGTGAATCCAAATATCAAGCTCAAGGGGTATTTCAGAGCAAAACAAAGGTCTTTCTCGGAGAACTAAGGACAGACGAAAAAGGCCGATTGCTTGTTTACCCAGGCGACGGAAAATCCTTAAGCCCATCAGGGGCAAAAATCACAAGTTTTGCGGACAACGCCGACTGGATTGATGACTGGTGCGATGGACCCGTGAAAGCAACTGTTCGGCTAAAAAACAGCAGCCTTGCACTCAAAGCAGATTCGGCCTGGGTTGCCTGTGCAGGACCTAATTTCGCCCCAGAAATTCCACCAATCGTCACATTAAAAGATGTTATCGAAAATCTTAATGTTCAAAACGGCTGGGAAAGCAAGCCTCAGCTCGTCTCATTTAGGCAAGACATCTATCCTATTTTAAGACGATTAGATTTGATGAAGTGGGTAACACAAGCTGCTCTTTTACGTTCTGCGTGGATAGATCTTGGCCCATTATCAGACCCGGTATACCTAAAAAAGCTAGCAAGCAAAAACAGCAAGTTCCAAAAGCTACGCCAATCAATTTTTTCCAAAATCAGGCAACCGGTCAACTCAGAACAGAGTAGCCAAAAAATGGCTTCCGATGGCAACGCAAAGCAATTGCCTTGGATGCTTGGAGATGGAGTTAATTATAAGGAAAGCCCTCTCTTCATGCTCCGCATCACGGACCTTCAGGCACAGAAACTGAAACAGTGGGCTGATGGAAACTTTGTCGAAGATTATCTCGATGAAGAAGATGAAATCATCTCGTCTTTTGAAGACATACCACTTGATCAACAGCCTCAAGCGCTCACAGATGCGGTTCTCGAATCCTGTTCAGGAGGAGGCTTTCATCCAGGAGTCGAATTAACTTATAACTTACGGCATGCGACCCTATATCAAAAATATTATAACTCAAAAATAGAGCCCTACCGCATTGCACTTGGCAATCGCTCATCACTCATCCAGGATCTTGGACCGGAACTCACACCCAAGATCTTGCTCACTACAAATTTGACGGAATCTCCAATCGGCAAACAAATGCCAGGAGACCTGACCAGATGGATGGGCATTCCCTGGCAATGCGATGCGTTTAGCTGTCAATCAGTTGACTTTGAAGAAGATTTTCCAACCGCTACCTGGTGGCCTGCACTGTTACCAATTGATGTTTTACCCGAAGAGTTTTACCTGAGAGCCATCGATACAAGCTTGAGCGAAGACGAACGCTTTATGTACGCCAATCAACGTGTTCGCTGGTCCAGAAGCGTTGCAGGTGTTGGGTATCATGCCAATCAAAGCTATTGGGATGGCTTAGAAAATATTATTACACTGTGGCAGAGATTGGGATTTGTGATCAGGAAACCACCCGCTGCCAAGGATCAATCTAAAAAGCTTAACCCAGTTTTGACAGGAGATTTTTTCGTCGAAGTTTCTAGGGGTCAGATGGACATGATGTCACCTTACGACAGACGAAACCAAGAGGAATCCTGAGATCTTGACTTGCACTAAGTCAAGCATTGTCGTCGCAGGCAATGGGTTGAGTGGTATCAGTGCGGTTTTGAGTCTCAACCAACTTGGTCATCACGTGAGGTGGATTGCACCTGCAATCAAGGAATTAGACAGCCACTGGCCTGAAAGCGTGCAACTTTCCGGCCTTCTCTCGCTCGACAAACTAGTCGAAATTGAGCCAATTTTGAAGAAATGTGCAATTCCAATATCATCGCATTACTCCTGCTGGGGGTCCACTCACCTCACACAACGGCTCGGCAGGTTCAACGGAGCACATCAAAAAGATCTTATCCTGATTGACAAGCAAAGACTGATCCATGAGCTTCAGTTGGCCACGAATACAGAAAATATCAACAGACAGTCGAGCAAAATCAGATCACTCACACAAGATAGAGAAGAATTAACTGGAAAACTTAGGAATGGAGAAAGCTTTAGAAGTCGATTTGTCATTGATGCGACAGGTACTAGATCGGCGCTTCGCGATTCAAAAACTGAAATCAGCTCAATTGATCGGTTTCATGTTTTGTGCTGGCAACTGAGCAATACTGACAACCCAAGAATTCACTCGACTTTTCTTGAAGCAGCACCATCGGGATGGTGGTACGCAGCACCACGCCTGCGCGGCGGGCTTTCACTCTTCTTTGCAACAGACCTGAAGCAATCAATCGTTCGTGACGTGAAAACAACTCACTACATCGCACAAAAACTTAATGAAACAACGCACTTAAAACACTGGATCAAAGACCTCAATCTCTCCCAATTCTCTGCACCAATTATTCGCCATCACAGCGTTCAGTACCAGCAACAAACCGTGCATGTTTCCAGTCAGACCAGCGAGCACGCGTTCCTTCTCGCTGGTGATGCAGCAATCTGTCTTGATCCACTCTCATCCCACGGATCAACTAATGCCATCTGGAGTGGCCTACAAGTTGCCGAATGTGTTGATCACTTGCACCAACAGTGGTCAAGCAATCGATGCAATGCTTACCGCAAAGCAATTGAGCGATCCATGATTCATCACCTGAACGATCGTCAACAGATTTACGAGCAGGAAACCAGATTTAGAGACCATCCTTTCTGGACGGCCCGCCGTGAGCGTTGCCATCTGCACGGCCTTTGCAACAAGCAATCAGACCATCCCAGCCAATCGTTCTAAGCGTTGATACAGGCCAAGCGCTCCCCCCAGTCTTTAGCGAGAGCTGGTCTCCGAGGTAGCCCAGTGGTCGAGGAAGGCTCTGGCTTCAGGATCAGTGGCGATGTGATCGGTCACCACCTTGCTCTGGGCCCGGATCCATGAGTGCCGGGCAGGCTCGATGGCCTGATCTGCGCCTGGATTGAGGGTCTGTCAGCTGCAGTGAAGACCTCAACGCCACTTAAGATTTTGTGTCTTTCGATAGGACCGTTCGCGGCCTTGACCAAAAAAATCATTGTCGGCAGTGAGGAGTGGTGCTCTCTGCCAGGGCTTGGGCTGCCGGCAATCAAGGCAAGGGTTGACTCCGCCGCAGCAACATCCTCCTTGCATGCCTTCAACATCGTGCCGTTTCAGCGCGATGAAGCCCGGTGGATCAGTTTTGAAGTGCATCCGCTTCAAAACGACCGTTCCGTGGTGATCCGCCATGAGTCGCCTGTGCTCGAACAGCGCGGTGTGCGCAACACCAGTGGCATCACCGAAACCCGTTACGTGATTCGTGAACAGCTGGTGCTCGGTGAAGAGAGCTGGCCGATTGAGCTCACCCTCACCAACCGCGATGCAATGGGCTATCGCATGCTGCTCGGCCGTGAAGCCATGGTGGGCCGTGTGTTGGTGGATCCCGAGGGCAGCCACCAACTCGGTGATCTCCGCCAGGACGAGCTCGAGGCGATGTACGCCCCTCTGCGCACGGAGCGCCATGGTCTGCGCATGCCCTGCTGGCCTCGGACCCGGAGCTCTACAGCAACCGCCGTCTTCTGGAGGCCGGCGAGGAACGGGGCCATCGCATGGAGTTCCTCAATGTCAAGCAGTGCTACATGCGCTTGGATCCACAGAACCCTGAGATGCATTACCGGGGAGGCAATGTGCTGGAGCGCATCGATGCGGTGATTCCGCGGATACGCCCCAGTGTCACCTTCTACGGCTGAGCGATCACACGGCAGTTCGAGGCGATGGGTATCCACGTGCTCAATGCCGCAGAACCGATCAAGCGCTCGCGCGACAAGCTTCTGGCCTCCCAGTTGTTTGTGCGGCACGGCCTGAACATGCCGGTGACCGGCTTTGCCAGCTCACCTCTCGACAGCAAAGACCTGATCAAGATGGTGGGTGGTGCCCCGTTGATCCTCAAGTTGTTGGAGGGGGCCCAGGGGCGTGGTGTTGTGTTGGCTGAGACTCAGAAAGCGGCGGAAAGTGTGATCAACGCCATGAAAAGCCTGAACGCCAACCTTCTGGTGCAGGAATTCATCAAGGAAGCAGGTGGAAAAGATCTGCGTTGTTTCGTGATCGGCGGCAAAGTTGTGTCCGCCATTGAACGCACGGCTGCGGCCGGAGATTTTCGCTCCAACATTCATCAAGGTGGATCGGCCCAGGCCGTGCGCATCCGCCCGGAAGAACGCAAATTGGCAGTGTCAGCGACCCGTGCCCTCGGATTGGATGTCGCCGGAGTTGACATCATTCGCTCCGAGCGAGGCCCTCTGCTGTTGGAGGTGAATTCAAGCCCTGGTTTGGAGGGCATTGAAACGGCTACAGGCAAGGATTTGGCCGGCTTGATGATTCAAGACATCGAGCGAAAACTCGGCTGGGTCCGTCCACGCTTGGCTGAATCTCTGGTTGCTTGTTGATCTGGATCCTGCTGGATTCGTCTCAACCATCTTTCAACCAGATTGGTGTTGCTCTGTTTTTAAAGCCCTTCGATGCTGGCACTGCTGGTGTTGGTGATTTGGATGAGTTTGATTTCATGGCGCCTATCGCGAAAAGCGCCGTAACTGGGGGCCAGGGCCATACCACCGGGGGGTTGTGGTCTCCCCTGGTGGTGTCGATGCCTGAGGCCCCCTTGAATCTCACCAGAGGGTTTGGCAAGGGAAGGTGGAGAGCTGTGGGTCGGCGGTGGGGCTGGTTGTAACCGCCAGCGCGCAGGCCATGGTGGTGCTTGAGGTTGGCGATGGTCGTGGGCGGGATCTGCCAGAGGGCCTGTTGAGGATTGATGTCCTCTCCCATGGCCCACCACACGGCAGAGCCCGCATCTTCAGACCTCAATCATTCGAGGTTTAATCCATAGATGTTTGCAAATTCATCCTGGAATGGAGAGGTTCTCAGGAGCTCACTGAGTCCCAGTTCATCCTGCCAATCGGTGATCGGCCTTTCCCAGCCTTCTTCCCAGCGAGGCGAGAACAGTTCAGGAACCTCCTGGCCAATTGCAATGCCGAAACCGATTGCATCCCAGATCAGCCTGCGCTCACCTGGTTCGTAGGCACCACGCAGCATCCAAGACGAAAGAATTCCGATATGAAAGGGGCTTGAGCCAGTGCTTGCATAAAACGCCGTCGCAGCAGCTTCGCCGGCCACTGTGATCGGTAGACCAAGAATCGTGTGGTGAATTTCGTGCAGACGCGTACCTCTCGTTATGACGAACTCTTCATCCGTTTGGGATTCGGGCACCTGAGACTGATCAACTAAAAAAGAGATCCCAAGCTTCTCCAATCGGCGATGCACACACCATCCAAGACTCCCTTTGGGCATGGCAGCCATTTGCTCAAGATCTGGCCATGTTTGTGAAGGCCGGTTGGCCAGTAGGTTCTTCACTTCTGGGGTGGCCAGAGCCCTCTCAAAAGTGTCTTTTGCCAGTTTGGTATTGGCTGGAATTCCAAAATATCGGCCGTGTTGAAATGCTCTTTCAGGCTGCTTTGCTGTCTGCAGAATTGAAATCCCTAGCTTTGTGACACCCTTGGAAAATGATGAGCGTGCGTAGTGTTTTTGTTCTGTAGCCATAAGTTGATGAAGTTCTGCAATGAATGTCGCTGGAACCCCAGACGATTTCCTCCCCCGAATGGGTGATTTGTTTCTAAGACTTTGCTGAGTCAACAGGGATTGGCTTGACCAGTCGGTCGGCGTCAGTCGTGGCGCCAATGGCGAAGGCCACATCTGCGCTGACTGCTGTTTCTTCAGGCACGCCGTTCTGACTTTCGCCGGTTTCAGGGGTGGAGGCAATGAGCGTTAAGGCTGGTAGCCAAGTGCTGGCGGCGCGTTGACAGTGTGTTCATCGAGATCGGAGGCGCTGATGACAGCCGACACTCCACCGCAGCACAATCGAGAAGTCGCCTGACTTTTCAAGCCACTGCTCCACAAGTTTTCGCACCATCCATGGGCTTGCCCTCGATCCGGCGCCATCTCCTGGAACCTTGGCCCCAGCAGCTTGAAAGGCCCGACACTTCGCCCTACGCCGGCAACGGCCTACGGCATGACCCCTGATCCATCCTGAAGGGGTGTCGGAAGCGAGCAATACGAGAGGTCACTCCGTTCCTGTCGTAGACGGGCTGACCTCTCACCGACATCGCTGGAGGACCGAGGGAGTCCTCGACGTTCTTGGTTGCCTCACATCAGAGTCGTTTTGTCGTGATGGTGACGACGCGTCGGTATTTCTTCCATCACATTGGTGGAGTTCCCTCTTGGAGAAGGGGAGCAATGCGTCTTGCGAGGAGGGATTAGGGCCCCTCCTTTTTTTTGGACGTTCGCAACCTGCGCTCTCAACTCTGCTTGTGGATCGGTGGTGATGCGTTGGAGGGTTCCACGCCTCCTCAGAGAAAAAGCCCTAAGGGCTGCTCACCGTGATCCAGTTGCCGGCACCACCGTCATCCCCACCGGCGCCAGGGCGATCAAGGCCAGCTTCATGTGCTGGATCCCGAAGGGAATGCCCACGATGGTGATGAAGCAGGCCAGGGCGGAGCTGAGGTGGCCGATCGCCAGCCACCAGCCAGCCACCAGAAACCAGAGCACGTTGCCGAGCAACCCCAGCGGACCGGTGCCCAGATCTCCCCGGCCGCTCAGGTCTCTGCGGTTCACAGCTTCCTGCCCGAACGGCCAGAGCGAAAATCTTCCGATCACAAAGCAGGAGCGCGCCCAGGGCAGCCCGATGATCGTGATTGCGCACAGCAGGCCCGCCAGCCACCAGCCCAGGGCCATCACGAACCCTCCGAGCACAACCCAGAGGATGTTGAGCAGGGCGCTGATCATGGTTCGTTGATGGGTGCGGAGAGGGGGCTGCCGCTTTCCTCCATAGTCTGCTCACTCCATCAGCTTTGCCGGCACCCAGATCGCCGCGGTGGCATCCCCCAGGCCAACGGTGCGGCCGTCGAGGTGTTCGATGCCGATCCAGGCGCAGATCAGGGCATCGAGCATGTCTTCCATCGGCTTGAGTGACGAGAGCGTGGTCACCTCATTGGGCTGGGGCAGGGTGAGCGGGATGGCGCTGATGCGCTGGCTGAGGGCTTGGTGGATGGCGTTGAACTCCCCGAGCAGGCGCCTGACCCGCTCAGCAATCGGTGGCTGCTCCGCCTTCCAGTACTGAGCCGAGCGGCTCACCTTGTAGGGCACGCGATAGTCGCGATTGAGCAAGGCCAGCAGGGCTACATGGGGATAACACTCGATCAGGGCCGGCCCTTGGCGAGCCGTAGTTGTGGTGTGCAGGGCAACGCCGAGCTCGGCGAAGCGTTCGCGCAGCTGATCGGCGATGGCACCGGGACGTTCGGCTGATGGGCTATGCACGGCGCAACCCTTCGGCCCGAAGCGGCTGGCAATGGCGGAGTCGGCGGCCCGGCGGCTGGTGATGGGAGTCGTTGCCAGGGGCATGTCGACCGACACGCAGTCCACGGGTTGTCCCGCCAGTTGTTGGCAGGCCGCCAGCAGCGCTTCGGGATCGGGTTCACTGCCCTGGGCTTTCCGGTTCTGGTCCCAAGGTTGGCTGGCGGCTAGGGCAAGAAACGCCTCATAACTGGGGGCCAGGGCCAGGCACTGCCAACCCTCAGCAGCCCGTTGCACCAGGGCCACACCACTGGGGTTGTGGGCCGTCCAGGCGGCATCGATGCCGAGGACGACCCGAGGTGCCATCAGTTTCAAGCCTGATTGAGGAGCCGTGTCACGGTTGTTCTCAGATCGGGAAGATCGGTGGAAACAGTGAGCCAGACACGGGAAAGATTCACTTTCAGGTAGTCATGAATGAGCACATCACGCATGCCTGCAATCTGTCTACAGGGAGTTGCAGGGTTGGCCTCCAGCAGCTCAGTACTGAGGTTTTTAGTGGCTTCTCCGATCACTTCCAGATTCCGGACCACACCGTCCTGGATCAGTCGTGATGCCAAGAATTCCTGCTCTCCACCAGTGGTGTAATCAGCGATGCGCTCCAGGCAGTCGCGAATGCTCTCAAGGTAGAGACGATCCTTGTTCACAGGGCCAGAGCTTGCTCCAGGATCTGAGTGCGGATCAGCGGGTGAAGGTTTTCCGCTTCAGTCAGATCCACTGGACAGCCCAGGAGATCCTCCAGCTCCTGCCGAAGGCTGATCAAGCCCAGTAAAGACTGTCCTTTGGGGAGATCAACCAGCAGATCGAGATCGCTGGCCGGGTGCTCTTGGCCTGTGGCGATTGAGCCATAAATCCTCAGGTTGGAGGCGCCATAACGTCTGGCCACCTCGAGAACCTGAGGTTTCAGCGCCTCCAGTCGCTGGCGAATTGGCGTAGCAGCAGCACTGTTCATCACGACAGGGCGTTGGCATCAGTATCGGGTGAATCGGCTGTTTTGTCGCTCACGCTGCTCAAGGAAGCGTGGATGTGGCTTCACGGGTGAGATCAGGGGCTTTGGGGGTGTCATTCCGTGATGGCATCTCAAGCTCAACGCCCCAGAGGCGGCCGAAATGGTTGTGAATGCGTGAGCCCAGCCCCTCTGTGGCTACTGCTGGTTTCACGGGTTCAATCCAATGGCGATGCATCGCGCGCACCTCCGCTTCCATGGCTCGATTGCTGCCAGCAATGCTGTCGTTGCTTTCAACGCTAGCGGTGGGCATGGGCCTCCTCTCTCTGCAGCTCTGTTGAATGAATGCCCGGGCTGTCTCCTGGGATTGCTCTTCGACGACATCAGACAACGCAACTTGCAGCTTGAAGCCTGGGTTGAAGCATTGGTCCCCCCACTTGGGGGATGAAGCCATCCTTTGTCCTCCCTCACTTGAGGGAGGACAAAGTCAATTAGCCATTGCAATCTGACGGGAACAGACCGCTCGCTCGATGGCCCCAACCCTTCTGTTCATCACCGGCGTGCTGGCCGGGCTGATCGCTGGCTTCATGCTCAGCCGGGTTTTTAGCAAGGGACGCAGCAGTGGTGGTTCTGGTGAAGCGCGCTTGCTGGAGGAGCGGCTGCTGAAGGCCGACCAGGGCCTGGAGCAATTCAGCCGACAGCTGGAGGCGCAGAACCAGGAACTGAGAAACCAGCAGGCGCAACTGCAAGAGGCGCGTGAACGAGATGCAGTCAGCCGCACTCAGCTCGTTGCCATCACCAAAGAGAGGGATGAACTGAAGACATCCGTCGCCATCACAACAACAGCCTTAGAGGAAACCCGCGTTCAGAAGGAGAGCCTGAGTACGCAAGCCGCCGAGGCTGCCGAGAGATTGAAGTCTCAACAAAACCAAGCCCGCACAGAGCTCAATGCCCTAACCGAAGAACGCGATGGCCTGCGGGAGGTTCAACAACGCTTGAGCGCAGACCTCGAGCAACTCCGCACAGCCAAGGAGGCACTGAGCAAAAAGACCGCTGAGGTCTCAGAGATGTTGAGGTCACAGGAAAGCCAAACCCAGTTCCTCGAGCAGGCCCGCACGGATCTGCTCACCCAGTTCCGTTCGCTTAGCGGCCAGATGCTGGATGGCTCCCGCGAAGCCTTGCTCAAGAGCACCAAGGAAACGGTGAGTGAGCCGTTCGCAAAGGAGGTGCTGCAGTTACGCCAGCAGGTGGAGGCGTTGCAGAAGGATTCCAACGCCAAGCTCACGGTGCTGGCGGAAACCACCCGCGATCTGCGCCAGCGCAGTGAAGACGTGCAAGGCGCAGCCCAGCAGCTCACCTCGGCGCTGCGTTCTCCGAATGTGAAAGGGCAGTGGGGCGAGGTGAACCTGCGCCGGATCCTGGAGTTTGTGGGCTTGATCGCCTACTGCGACTTCGACGAGCAGGTGCATGTGGGCACCGAAGAGGGCGCCTACCGGCCGGACTGTGTGATCACGATCCCTGGCTCACGCCGTTTGATCGTGGATTCCAAGGCACCGATCGAGAGCTATCTCGATGCCCTGCAGGCCAATGATCAAGCCCAGCGGGAGGCAGCACTCACGGAGCACTTGAAGAAGGTGCGCAGCCACATCGATCTGCTGAGCAAGAAGGATTACGCCGGCAAGCTCAGCAGCCTGGGCCAGGTGGTGGATGGGGTGGTGCTGTTCATCCCGGTGGAAGGAGCCCTGTCGATGGCACTGGAGCGGGATCCGCAGCTGCTGGAGTACGCCTTCAGCAAGAACATCATCCTCACCTTCCCCACCAGCCTGTTGGCGATCTTGAAGGGATTGGCGATGACGATTCAGCAGGCGGAGATCGCCAAGAACATCGATGAGATTCAGGCGCAGGCGGTGGAGCTGCACAAGCGTTTCTCCACCTTCATCGACAAGTTCAACGACATCGGCAGCAACCTCACGCGCTTGAACAAGAGCTTCAATGCGGCGGTGGGTTCAGCGCAGAGCCGTCTGTTGCCCCAGGGCAGGCGTTTTGCGGAGCTGGCGGGGCAAAGCGGTGAGATTGATGTGGCTGATCAGATCGATGAGATGGTGCGGGAGATTCAGGCGGGGGAGTAAGTCTCTGGCCTTAATGGATCAGCGCTGACGGCTTACCGCTGTAGCTGATCACTACGCGCTTAACCCCAGCAGCCGCTGGTATTTCGAGAACCCCTCGGAATCAATGGCAACTAGTAAGGGGGCGAGTTCCTGCAGGGCAGCGGTATCCGCCGGTGCCTCCGTGACGGCTGCCTCCAGTCGCTTCAGCCGGTTGCGCACCGTTTCCAGAGCCGCCATGGGGCTGGAGAGCAGGCTCTTGGCCAGGGTGGTTTTAAAGAGCTGACCGGCTTTGGCTTTGCGGTCGCTGTCGGGGAGTTTGAGGTCTTTGAGCAGCGCGAACACCCGCTCTTCCTGCTCGCTGGCCTGGCACTCCACATCCTTGGTGTCGCGCTCTTTCACGTTGCTGCGTAAATCCGCCAGCACGTCTTTGCGGAAGCGGCGCAGGTAGAGATCCTTGATGTCGTCTTTGCCGTAATCCCTCGGGTTGGCGATCGCCGTGGGGTCGAGCATGTTCATCAAGCTCGCGAAGCTTTCCGGCTTGCCGTCGTGCGGTGTGGCCGACAGCAGGATCAACGTTTCCGAGCGGGTGGCAAGCCGTTCGGCCAACTTCGCCCGTTGGCTCTTCTGCGCCCCCTTGGCGCGCTCGGCCACGTTCTGGCACTCATCGATCACGATGATGTCCCAGTTGGCGTTGTCGAGGTAATACCGGTAATCGCGGTCGTTCTTGAGGGTGTCGACCGAAACAATCGCCTTGTCGTAGTAATGAAAGGGGTTCTGATTGGTGGGGATGTGCTCGCGGATCCGTTGAATGCCCACTGAATCCAGCCGCACCAGTGGGATCGAGAAGCGCGTCCAGAACTCTTTCTGGAATTGCACCAACATGCTCTTGGTGGTGACCACCAGGATGCGCTTGCCCCGCCCGCGCCGGATCAGCTCACTGCAGAGAATCCCGCACTCCAGCGTTTTGCCCAGGCCCACAGCGTCGGCGATCAGCAGCCGTTGGCGAGGCATCGCCAGTGCCTTGGCTGCTGGTTGCAACTGATAGGGCAGGGCATCCATGGCAGCGCGATCCCCCACCGCCAGGGATGCGTCTGTGGGGATGGTGCGGCGTAGGTGCGCCTCAATGAACAGCATGCTGTCGCGGTATTGCGGCGACGGGTCGCTCACCAGCTCGGTGGCTTCGGGCTGCAGCACCTTGAAGCTGCCGGCGGCTTTCTCAACATCCACCAGGAAGCGAGCCTCTTTTTCCCTCAGGAACGGAGAGACGCCCACCACATCCACCACCTGCTGGCCATCGCTGCTGCGGCCAAGGCTGCTCACCAGCCATTCAGCACTGCGGCATTCGATGCGTGCTCCTGGGGCGAGGACGGCTTCGGGCATGGGTTAAAGGCTCTCCACCCAGGTCTTGATTTTCAGTGCCATCAGCTTGCGCCGTTCTTCCAGAAACGCCTCGTAATCCAGTGTCGGTGTGTCCAGTACGGATGCGGGGATGCAATGCATGGCGAGGTTGCGCTCAAGCTCGGCCCGCGAGGTAATGCCGCCATATAGCTGAGCGCCACCAGAGCACTGCTCCAGCATCTGGCCGAGATAGAGCTCGGGCGCTTTATCTGAAATCGCAATATTGATTTCGGTTTGCGTAATCACGAAGTTGGCGATTTGGTTGTATTGGCCGCGGGAAAAGCCCTGGCGTTGTAAGTGTTTGCGGGGGAAGAAGTGATGCTTATCTCCATGGTTTTGCATCAAATCGCGCACGGTGATATGCGACGACAGGAATCCCTGGTCTCCGGCATTCACCTGAGCAGCTTGATAGGCAATGAAGTAAGGGCTGATGGAGGACGAGGTCACCATCAGTTGCGGAAGCATCCCTGACCAGAAGGTGGCGGGAAGTTCGTTTTCCAGAACAGCATCAGTGAAGCTGAGCAGGCCTTGGCTGGTGATTTGGCGAATGTCGAAGTCAAAGGTTGATTCAGGACTTCCTGAATAGCGCCCTGTTAAAACCGACATGGCAAACCAGCGGCGAACCAGGCTTTCGAGTTCATTGGCTGGATAGTTCTCTTGTCTGCCACGCAAATAGAGGATGTAAGCGAAATTGACGGCGTTGCGGCTGCGGATGAGATCGCTGGTGATGAAACCCGCTGAGCGCAGGATCATCGTGAGCCGCTCAAAGTGGGTTTTGCTGATGAAATTGTTGATTCCTTGCTCTAATTTTTGGAATGATTCCTCAGCAATCTCCTCTTCATATTGCTTGCTGGCAAAGTTTCTTCCTGAAAGCAAGGCGACGAGATCTTGCAGCTTGCCGCGTCCAAATTCTGAGGTGAAGGCCACCCGCAGCATGTCTGTATATGTGGGGTCATAGATGTCATCATTCACATCCTTGAGCCAGCTCATCTTTTGGAAAAAAGGTGTTGCGGCAAAGAGGGGATCGTGCTTCTCAAGTTGGCTGTGAAATTCCGGGGCAACGGCCAAATGGCAAAAATATTCAATGGCTTTGCGCAGTGTGTTGCCGCCGTAGCTTTCGTTGACGGCGATTTTGGACATCGCAAAATCAGCCTGCGATAGCTCTTTGCCTGCTGAGTTCACGCGAATGAAGATTTCAGTGACCGTTTCGATGTCGAGATCTTCTGCAAGTTCAATCAGGCCAACATGATTGCTTGTGATTTTGAGCAGATTCTGTAGTGCTTTGCCGACAGACTTTCTGTCCGCGCTTGGGTTTCGCTCCATATAGCTGTCGATTTCTTCAAGAAGGTCGGCATCGGCTTGGAACAGTGTTGAAAGATCGGGGATCCACTGAACGTTTTTGGCGATGGCAGGGTTGCTGACCTCGAAAAAGGGCTCGTCTTCTTTTGCCAAGGGGTTGAACGCAATCCTGATCCGGACCCGTGCATAGGCCTTGGTGAGAACTTCCATGCCGAGTAGCGCTGCCATCATCGCGGTGATGCGTTGCTGGCCATCAATCAGAATTCGTTTTCCCGCTGAAGATGATCCGTCTTTCAGCTTGATTGTGGGATTTTTCCAGGCGATCAAGTACCCAACCGGATAGCCCTGATAAAGGGAATCCAGAAGATTTCGAACTTTGGTGGCTTCCCAGACGAAGGGCCTTTGAATTTCAGGAATCGCAATTTCCTTGCTCTTCACCCAGGTGAGCAAAGTTTCGATGGGGTGTGGTGTAACGGAATAGCGCTGCGCCATGGTTATTCATTGCCTCCACCTGTGTTGTTCTCGATCACGCGGCACAACCGATTGATCTGCTCGGCTTCCGCCACCGTGTTGGCAATTCCGCTGGCCAGGCTGGGTGAACCCACCACGATCGAGAGGCATTGCGCTCGGCTGATCGCCACTTTCAAACGGTTGGGTTCCAGCAGAAAGCTCAGCCCCCGTGGGACCTCCTCACCGCTGCTCGCCGTTAAGGAAAGAATGGCAACTGGGGCCTCCTGGCCCTGGAACTTGTCCACCGTGCCCACCCGGGCTTTGCCATTCAGCCGTTGCTGCATCCGGTTCACCTGCACGTTGTAGGGCGCCGACACCAGGATTTTGTCTGGCGTGAAAGTGCCTGCTGCGATGCCTCCAGCTTTGGCGTGTTTGTAGCTGCCCCCCAGCAGGGCATCCAACAATGCTTCGATGCGGTCGATTTCTTCGTCGCTGCAGACGCTGTTGCCGCTGTGCGCCACCGGATCGAACACCAGGCGTTGATTTGGGTATAGCTGTCCGTCCCTGCCTTGGCAGGGTTTGCCCCATGTGATGCGATTGGCGCTGTTTGCGGGGCTGGCATGCAAGCGGCCCTCATGAAAGTGATCACTCACCGCGGGCTTGCTGCCATCAAACAGCTTGCGTGCTTCCAGCTCCTGCCACCACGCCTCGATCACTGGGCTGATGCTGAACAGCGACAGCTGGCTAGGTGTGATCAGGCGGTTGGGCATGGCTGTTTGTTGGCTCTTTCATTCTTTTGCATTGGCACGTTTCTCACATCACCCAAATGGGTGAGTACAGGGAGGCCCTGTCTCCCCTAATTGAGGGATGTTTTGATGGAGTTGCCCTCGAAGCTCAATTCAGCGCCTTCTTTTGGTAAGCCAATGCGCTGCAGCTTGGTTGCAGCTGAAGTTCGAGTGGAATCTTTCGTGCTAACCGTTCGAGTGGGCCTCTTGACACAAACGCCACGCCACCGCTTTTTGGTGTGGGTTGCCGAATGCTCCAGGCGAGCACCATGGGGCCATTAAAGATCACTTCGCAAGTGCCGTTGGCCTGAAGAAGGCCTGCTAACAAATAAATGTCGTCATCAGGTTGCCCATGCCCAAGCGGGATGCCAACCCCTCGGCTCGTTGTGGTTTTGATTTGTACCTTTGTGCCGTCGGCGGTGTGGGCATCGATACCCTTTCGCATCGGTGGTGTGAGTTCCAGCCCAAAGCGATCGGCGATCAGCTGTTCTCCAAGGTTTCCCAGTTGTTGCCCTGCAGGCAAAAGCCCTCTCCCGGGTAACGCGGCTTCCAGCTGATTGGAGATCTTGAATAACTCTTGGATGAGCTGGCGTACTTTGCTGTTGTTCATCGGCTTTATCGGATAAAGGATTTAAGATCGAATTCACGTCGAGATACTCTTGGCGCAAAGTCGTGAGGTTATCGAGGTGGCGGAAAGCTTTTTGAGGTGTTGCGAGTCAAAACTTCGATCTGCATCCTCAACAAATCTCGCTTCTTCATTGTCCCCCGGGTGAGCATGACAAACATCCCTCAACTGAGGGATGTTTGTTGGCTGTTCTTCGGCAAGTCTGGAGGAGGAGTTCATCCCTCTTTCCCCAATCACGAGTGAGGCTATGCGTGAGATTCCAAACCGTGAGCTCATTGCTGAGCGCATTCCGGCTGCTGATGACAATCGGCGCAGCTTGATTGGCTTCGCGCATACGTTCAATGGCTATGCGTTCTTGGGTGGTGAGGAGCCTTCAGAGCGCCTGTCTGGTGATTGGTCTGATCTGAGCCTTAGTGAGCTGCGCTGTCTGCTGTTTTGGCTGGTGCGCAGTGATCGTTGGAGCGGAGGCCTGTCCACGGATTGGCCGTCGCTGTGGAGTCTCTTGGATGTGATTCGAAGCAGGGTTGAGGCCGGCGCGTTGGAGTGACCCTGGGTCACTGCGCATGGCGCTCGGGATAGTGACTGGCCCATGCTTCGCTGCTGTGGCCTTTTGGCACGAGGGCCTGATAAGGCGGGCTTTGCAGAATTTCGTTCACCGATTCCCCCAGGCGCTCCACTGTGCGGCTGTTTGGGAGGCGATCCACCAGCTCCTGGTGCATGCGCATCAAATACCAGGCGGAACCATCGAGGCCGGCATTGAATTTGCTCCACATGCCTGGATCGCACCGGGCGTCCAGCACCATGTCGCCAGCGTTGTGGGCTTTGTCTGCGGCGGTCACCAGTAGTGAGGCCAGGGGTTTGTGCTCCAGTGAGGCCAGATAACGGGTTTTGCGCAGGAGCCAGGGTTCTTTCTCCCCAGGCGCTGCATCGGGCGCGGTGTCGGTGCAGTCCAGAACGATGTCTGCAACCTCTGGTCCAAAACGATCGGCGATGGAGCGGTGGCTTTGGCCGGCGTCTTCGATGGAATCGTGCAGCAGTGCCGCGATCGCCTGATCCTCAGTTCCGCCGTCTTCCCACACCAGGGCGCTGACGCTGATCAGGTGTGAGATGTAAGGAACCTGTTTGCCTTTTCGCCTCTGCTGGCGGTGCAGTTCCTCAGCCCATTGCAGGGCTTCGCCGTAGCGCTGGGTGATAGCCATCACAGCTCATCTCCGATCAGTTGCCGTACCAGCGCAATCAGCTCCTTCTTGGTGAAGTTCTCCAGCGGCCTGGGCGGTGGCACCACCCCATGGCGTTCCAGCTCCTTGGCCAGTTCGGCTTTGCGCAGCTTTGAGTAACCCGTGATGCCGTGCTCTTTGCATAAGCGTTTGAGTGTGGCCACCGTCTGCTGCTGGAAGCTGCCATGGCCCAGCAAGGCCGCCATGCGTTCACGGCCCGTGAGTTGGGGAGCAGCTGTTGCCGGCGCCGTGGCATTGCGCAATTCCTGATCGAGCTCCCTGAGGCTGCGGGCATCCGATGCCGCAACGGCCCTGAGATTGGCGCGCAGGGCCTCAGCGATCTGTCCCATCAGTGTCCTCCAGGCTGAGTTGCACGGCTTGCTGCTTCTCCACGATGGCGGCGAGCTGTTGCTTCGTCCCGGTCCAGCGGCGGATGAAACGGATCACAGCACCCACCAGCCGTCCGATGAAGCGGCCGCCCTGGTAAGTGCTTTTTCCTTTTTGATACAGCCCGAATTCATTCACCAGGTCGTCGCCAGCGTCTTCCAGTTCGCCCACCACGTTGGTGACGATCTCCAGCATTTCGTAGGCCTCCTTGCGCACGGAGGCTTCTCGTTCAGCAATAGAGCGCAGCTTCTGCTCGAGCTGATGCATGGCTTCCTGGTTGCGCTGGGCCTGCCCGCGGTACTGCCCCCGGCTCACCATCAGACCCCGGTAGTTGTGGCGCAGATCGAGGTAAAGCGTTTCCAGTGCACTTCGCTCGAGAGTCCCCGGATCGGAGGGGAAAGTGCCTGTGGGTGGATAAAGGATCGGCATTCTGTGTCTCCTTAATTGCCGATGTTGAAAGCACGGAAGCGGTCGACTCTCACCGCCATCCCTGCATGTTCCACATAGGTGTTGCCGTCGTTGAGCCGGAAGGGTCCTTGATCCGAAGGCCATGAGGGCGTCGACGGTTCGGCCTTGGATTCCGTCTCGGGCATGGTGAGCACGATCAGAACCGCAACGCAGGTGTCGAGAATCAGCAGCGGGTCGAAGAAGGGAAGCATCGGAATCGGTGGATGCGTGGACTCCTCCACATCGTTGACTGAAAGGTCTTCTGGGGACTCCCCCAATCGGGGGAGAAGTCTCTGAAAGTTGGATGAGTGTGGACGCTGCCTCGCTGGTGAGAGGCTGAAAGTTGATCGCTCGTTGTGCCCGTGTCCAGCCCCGCCGATGCCGACGCCAATCTCAAGCGGGCCCTCGAGCAGCTCAATGAAAACGAAGCGGCGGTGGCCGAGGCGATCAATGAGGCCCGGGCTGAACACTCCCGCACCGAACCGCCGGTCACTGGCGCGGAGTTGCTCGAACGCATCGATGCACTGGCGGTGCAGCGATCGCTCGACAGCCAGGACGCCGCGATCCTCTGCCATTGGCCCGATGCCGCCTCCATCGGCCAGGCCTGGTTTGCGCTCAAACACCCTGGTCAGAGCGTGCCCAGCCCGATGCTGGTGCTCGATGCTTATCTGGTGGGGGCGCCGCCGTTTCTGAGCAAGGCCCAGCGTGATCAGGTGAGCGACTGGTACCGCAGCCAGGTGTCGGCCAATCCCGAGTACACCGATGCGGTGACCGGTGCCGCCAAGGCCTTTGTGCTGATCGGTGATCTCAACGCCAGTGCCGCCGGCATGGCCTGGCAGACGATCATTCCCGATCTGCTTGCCAAGGGCCACGATCTGGAGTTCAACGTCACCAAGGAACAGGTGACGGCGGCCGCCGCCCGCTGGATCGTGGCGGTGGCCGATACGTTCACGCCGCCATCGCTCACAGGACAATGAGGTTGTCGATGCGGAGTCCAGCCACGCTCGTTGTTGCTTTGGGGCTTGTCGCTGCGTGCCTCCCGAGCGCCCTGGCCCAGCAGCCGGTGCGTCCGTTGCCCAAGGTCGGCTCGTGTCCGATCGGGTATTACAGCTCCAGCGATTACTGCGTTCCCAGCAAGAGCGGCAACGTCAGAGGGGCGATTGAAAAAGTCGGCAATGGCTGCCCCATCGGGTTTTACGCATCGGGCAGCTACTGCCTGAGCAGCCCCAGCAACCAACGGCAGGCGATCGAGAAAACAGGCAATGGCTGTCCGATCGGTTGGTTCAGCTCCGGGCGCTATTGCGTTCAGAGCCGCTGAAGCATCCCTAAACGGGGGGATTGGCTAGCAAGAGGGAGTCATCTTCAGATCCATGACGCTCGGCGACCTCCTTCGCATCATCCTGGCCTTCTTTTTGCCGCCCCTGGCGGTGGCCTCCCAGGTGGGCCTCACCGGTGCGTTCTGGCTCAATCTGCTCTTCTGGTTGCTCAGCTTCGGAGGCCTGGGGCTGCCATTCATGGCCATCATGTGGCCAGTGGCTGTGATCCACGCGATCTACATCTGCGTCACCCGCAAGTGAGGACTGGTTGCCCACGCTGATGTTGCGTGCACAAGGTCAAGAAATGGCACGGTTCCCTTCAGCAGCACCAAAAGGGCTCGATGCTGAATCAATGGGATTGATGCACTGCCCCCTCTGTGTTGGCCTGGCCGTTGTTTCGGCCGCTCGCTTCTCAGCGCATGTTGTGATGCTGTTGCAGCTCGAGCTGCTGCGCACGGATGGTTCTGAGCATCCGGCCGATCTGCTGGGAACCCTTCTGGAGCTCTGAAGCGCACGTGGTGGAGAGGCCATGGCGATCCTTGCCGGTGTTCGATGAGAAGTCGCCCGCGTTTCTCGATGCTGTGGCCGCCTATGGGCATGCGCTGAGCGCTCTGAGCCTGCAGCAGCGCAGGGATCTGGCCGTATTCAAGGCGGCTGAGCTCCTGAATGCGTTGATTCAGATCCGTGAGCGCAGGCAGTCACCTGATCGGTTTGGACAAACCCTCGCGAAAGCCTCCTTCCAGCGCGTGCGTCAAGTGATCCGGGATCGGCGCATCGTGTTGCAAGGAGGCGAGGTGATCGATCTGCGTGATCCTGTGCTCCGAGACCTGATCGATGAAGGCTGCCGCCTGTTTCATGCCGGACGCAAGGATGCCGAGGTGTATCAACAGGCCCTGGCCCTATCGGCGGCCCAGTGTCTGGCGCTCAACGATCAGCTCGATGAAGGGATCGCCCGCTACATCGAAGGCAGCGGATTGTCGTTTCCAGACTCCCTTCTGCAGGCGGTGCGCACCTCCTTCATCGAGGCCTATCGAACGGCCTGAATCAGCTCTGGGCCCGGCACAGCCAGAGGCGGATGAACAATCCCTGGTACAGCTGCAGCGGAGAAGGCCAGCCGGCTTGCGCCAGCACCGTTGACAGCTGGCTTGGATCCATTGAGAACACCACCTTGTTGCGGCTCTCCACGATCGCTTCAACCGTTTCCGGCGGGACGCCGCGATCCAGGAGCCGTTGACGCGCCACGTTGAACACCAGGCGTTGGCTCTCGGGCTCTTCCGCTTCGCTGTAGGCGCTCAGCAGCAGAACGCCGCCATCCGCTGTGCACTGCGTTAGTTGCTGCAGCATCACGTCTTGCGCGTCGCTGCCCAGGAGGTGAAGCACGTTGTGGCACACCACCAGATCAAAGCGGGCGCCTGCCAGCTCGCCCTCGAGGGCCTCGTTCAAGGTGTGCTGAAGCAGGCGGCAGCGCGCGCTGCCGGGGTGATCCGCAAGTGTGTGGCGGCACTGCTCCAGCATTTGAGCACTGGGCTCGAGCACGGTGAGCGCAGCATCCGCGCAGGCGTTGAGCAGAGGGGGGAGTTCATCGCCCGGGCCGGGGCCCACCACGAGCACCTGCTGGGCCTCGCTGGCTGTGCTCTGCACCGCTGCAAGTGCGATCTCGTGCAGAACCTCGTGGCCGGGAATGGAGTTCTGGATGCTCTGGCGATAGCTGCGTCCGTAATCACCATCGAAATCAAGCGAGGGCATCAAGGCACCGCGATGGAGCAACCCCAATGATGGACTCAATTCGAGGAGCGCACCGGCATCACCGTCATCCCATGCTTCGCAGCCTGGCTTCCAGGGTCTGCCGCAGCCGTTGGCTGACGAGTGCGCAGAGGTCATCCACCAGGGGGTCATCGGCGTGAAAGATCAGCCGTTGCCCCTGGCGTTCGCTGCGCACCAGCCGGGCCTGGCTCAGCTGGCTGAGCTGCCGGCTGATGTGCGACTGGGAAAAGCCGGTGCGCTCCATCAGGGTCTGCACGTCGCTGGGTGAGTCGCGCAGCTCACAGAGCAGCTGCAGCCGGGCCGGTTCACTGAGCAACCGGAAGAAGCGGCTGATTTCGGCGAGTTGTTCCGGTCCTGGCTTGGCGTCTGCCATGGCGGTGCGGCACCTGCATTGATTATGGCGTTATGGGTTTATGCGTGTACAGTCATATCTCTAGTTTCGGGGTCTGATGGCTGAGTCCTTGGCCAAGCTCGCCGCCGGCGTTGGATCCCTGTTGTTTCGCCAGCTCCAGGATGCCGACACCGGAACCTTCACCTATCTCTTGGCGGATCCGGCGACCGCCGAGGCGGTGCTGATCGATCCGGTGTTCGAGCGCCAGCGCCGCGATCTGGCCCTGATCCGCGAACTGGGTCTCCAGCTGGTGGCCTCGCTCGATACCCACGTGCACGCCGATCACGTCACCGCCAGCTGGTGCCTCCATGCCGCCAGCGGCTGCGCCATCGGCCTGTCAGCCATCGCCGGGGCTGACTTCGTCACCCGGCCGCTTGGCCATGGCGACCGCATCTCTTTCGGCAGCCGTTCGCTGCTGGTGCGGGAGACACCGGGGCATACCGATGGCTGCCTCACCTATGTGTTGGATGACGCCTCAATGGCCTTCACCGGTGATGCCCTGCTGATCCGGGGCTGTGGCCGCTGCGATTTTCAGCAGGGCAGCGCCCGCAATCTCTGGCAATCAATCCAGGGCCAGATCCTCACGTTGCCGGACACCTGCCTTCTCTATCCCGGCCACGACTACAGCGGCCGTTCCGTCACCAGCGTGGCGGAGGAGCGTCGCTTCAACCCGCGCTTCGGCGGGGCTGCCCGCGAGCAGGACTTCGTGCTGCATATGGATCATCTGCGCCTGCCCCATCCCCGCCGGATCGATGAGGCGGTGCCAGGCAACCTGCGCAGTGGTCGCCCCCCGCAGACGAGCGAACTTCAGGAACCCTGGGCTCCGCTGCAGCGCACCTATGCCGGTCTCGATGAGGTGCTCCCCGACTGGGTGTGCGCCCATCGCGATCAGATCACCCTGCTCGATGTGCGCTCCCGCGAGGAATGGCAGGGCCCTGATGGCCGTGTGTCTGGAAGCGTTCACCTGCCGCTCTCGGAGCTCAGTGAGCGCCAGACGGAGTTGCCCAGGGACCGGCCGCTGGTGGTGGTCTGTTACGCCGGCAGCCGTTCGGCCCTCGCCACCCAGCAGCTGCAGCGCAACGGCTGGCCCCGCGTCGCCAATCTGCGCGGCGGTCTGCATCGCTGGGCGGATGAGGGCTATCCGCTCGAGTGCCCGTGAGCACCTGTTTTTTGCTGTTCTCTCTTTGCTCTTGTCATGTCTGAGCGTTTGTCACCCCTGGCTCTGCAAACCCGCCTCGCCTCCGTGACGGTGGTGGATGTGCGCCAGCCGATGGAAGTGGCCGGCGGCCGCATCCCTTGCAGCCGCTGCATTCCCCTCGACCGGATCGACCGCGCGGAACTGCCGGAGGGTGATCTGGTGTTGGTGTGCCAGAGCGGTAACCGCAGCGGCCAGGCCGCTGCGCTGGTGAAGCAGCGCTGGCCAGGCCGCACGGTGCTGGATCTCGAGGGTGGCCTGGAGGGCTGGCAGCAGGCGGGCCTGCCTGTGGAGCGTCAGGCCGGTGCCCCCCTGCCGCTGATGCGCCAGGTGCAGATCGCCGCCGGCAGTCTGGTGTTGCTGGGGCTGATCGGCAGCCAGGTCCTGGCCCCCGCCTGGATGGCTTTGAGTTGGTTCGTCGGTGCGGGATTGATGTTCGCCGGCATCAGCGGTTTCTGCGGCATGGCCCGGCTGCTGGCGATGATGCCCTGGAATCGGGTGCGGCTTTGAGTGTGCTCTTGCTCCTCGGCGGCGGTGTTCTGATCGGTGCTCTGCTGGCCCTGCTCGGTGCCGGTGGCTCGATTCTGCTGTTGCCGCTGTTGGTGAGTGGTCTGGATCTGCCACTGCGGGACGCCGTGCCGCTGTCGCTGTTGGTGGTGCTTCTCCTGGCCCTGGCCAATCTGATCCCAGCCATGCAGCAGCGGCGGGTGGTCTGGCGGCCGGCCCTTTGGCTTGGCCTTCCCGCTCTGGCCGGCAGCTGGCTCGGTGCGGGATGGGTGCGCAGCGGTGTGATTGCCCCTTCCATGCAGCTGCTGCTGTTCGCCCTGGCGGCCACGGCCGCCGCCCTGTTGATGCTGCGTCAGCCACAAGCGTCGCCGCCTGTGCATCAACGGGAGGGCCGGTTGCAGCTGCTGGTTCAGGGCCTCGGGGTGGGTCTGCTCACGGGGATTGCCGGTGTTGGCGGTGGCTTCGCCATCGTTCCCGCCCTGGTGTTGCTGGCTCGTCTGCCGATGACCCAGGCCTCCGGCACCAGCCTGTTGGTGATCTCCGCCAGTTCCTTGATGGCCCTGGTGCGTCATGGCCATTGGCCGGCAGCGAGTCTTCCTCTGCTGCTGCCGTTGCTGCTCGGTGGGGGCATCGGCATCCTCCTCGGCCAGCGGTTCGTGTCCCGGGTATCTGAGCGCAGGCTGCGGCAGGGTTTTGCGGCTCTGCTGCTGGTATCAGCCATCACCACCGGCCTCGAGGCCCTGCAACCGCAGACGCCATCACCTGTTTCTGGGTTGCGCATTTCCACACGTTTTACTGAGGCCTAATGACAGGTGGGTTCTCAGTGATTTAGCAGTAAAGAAGGTATGCACATAGACACGCGTGGTTGCGACCCCTTTGGCATCCGTGCCAGCAGAAGAAACGTTGATTAATGCCCTCCGCGGCTGCAGCAATCAGCGGGAACTGAAAGACCTCGAACAACGGCTCGCCACGGTGGAGGGTGCCCCGCCCCTGTTCGACTGGATCTGCGATTTGCTGGTGAAGCGGCGCTTGTCCAGTATCCTTGCCGCGAAGCTGCTCCGGCAACTCCATCACTCCTGAGAACCTGCGGAGTTGCGGGATGCGGCTGGTGTTTGCTCTGGTGTTGGCGTTGATCT
>NZ_CH724168.1:469822-640095 GCF_000153285.1 Synechococcus sp. WH 7805
TCCGTTCCCCCCAGACAGCCTTCGCCTCGGGCTGGATGGCTGTGCGAGGTGCACGTCGACGCCGCGGCTACGAACGTGGCTTCGTGCTCAGTGACCATGCCGACTGGCAGGGATTGATCCGCACCGTTCTCGACTCCGGAGCCAGAACGATTTACGTGACCCACGGCCAAAACGATGTGCTGTCGCGGTTTCTGAGGGAGCGCCATGGGCTCGATGCCCGCCCCCTTGAACAGCTCAGCTGACCTAAGGTCGGAGCACCGTTTCATCACGATGCTGCTCAGACGTCTTGCTCTGGTGGGGACAGGTACCACTTTGGTTGTCCTGGTTTCACCGATGGCGGCTTAGACAGTGACCATCACGATTGAACAGATCAACAGCGTTGTGTTCCGCGCTGATGGCAAGTCCGCAGCGACGGACATCTGCACGGGCTTAAAAGAAGGTGTGCTCAGCAGAGATCGGATCGGAACAGCGCTCGCGGAGGTCCAGCAGGCTCTATGGCGCTATGCCGATCGGAGCTACGTAAAGTCATATGTAACGGACTTCAACCGTGCTGCTTCGTCGGTGCCGGGATGCAATGTGCAGGTGACTGGACCTGAGAACAGCAACCTCAATCGCTGGAGTTTCTGAGCGGCTCGCAGGCTGTCTGCACGGTTATGGATGCCTTCGCCACCTTGATTGACAGCCTGGATCAATCCACAGGCACGACGCGCAAGGTTGACCTGATCGCCGAGCATCTGCACGCCGGCGACGCCCACGACAACGCCTGGAGCACGTTGCTGCTCATGGGCGAAAAACGAAGGCGACTGATGACCGGTCGCCGGCTTCGGGACGTTCTTCAGGCCTGCGACGCCATTCCCGACTGGCTCTTCGAGGATTGCCAGAGTCACGTCGGTGATTCCGCTGAAACGCTGGCCCTGCTCTGGCCGCAGCTCAAGGGGGCGATCCCGCCACAGTCGGTTGATTCCACGCTGAAACACTGGATCAGCACAATTGAGACCCATCCACCACTGCATTGGTGGATGGAACAGCTGCTACCGGCGCTGGCTGCGCTTGAACCCCAGCTCCAGAGCGCCGCGCTGCTCACGATCTGGAGCACCCTGCCTGACGAGCGCCATTTTCTGTTCAACAAGCTGCTCACCGGAGGCTTCCGCATCGGAGTTGCCAGAGGGCTGGTGGTCAAAGCGATCGCCAAGGGGTTTTCGCTTGAGGAGGCTTTGGTCCTGGAACGATTGATGGCACCACAGGAGCCGTCGCAACGCTGGTTTGAAGGACTGACGGCAGCACCAGAAGCGGAGCGGGTCAATCGTGGACCGGTCCCCTATCCCTTCTTTCTGGCCAGCCCCCTTCAGAGCGACACCCTTCGGGACACGCAAGCCAAGGACTGGTGGGTGGAACACAAATGGGATGGGATCCGGGGTCAACTGATCAAGCGCGAATCCGGAACGTATCTATGGAGTCGTGGAGAGGAATTGATCAATGAACAGTTTCCTGAGCTGATCGAGATGGCGGCTTCCCTTCCGGATGACACGGTTCTCGATGGCGAAGTGATCTGCTGGAGAGTCGATGCGGATCGGCCCCGACCCTTCAGTGATCTGCAGCGCCGTCTGGGACGCAAGAGTGTGAGCCGCAAACTCCGTGAGGAGTGCCCGATCTGCTTCGTGGCCTATGACCTGCTGGAAAGCCAAGGACAGGATCGTCGCAGCAGAACGCTTGAAGAGCGTTTGATCGCGATGGACGAACTCCTCTCCCCAATGAACAAGGCCCGATCAGCGGGACAGTTACGTATCAGCGCCGGGGAGACGCTCAGCGCGTGGGAGGACCTCGACACCCTTCGCCAGCGTGCCGTCAATGAAGGTGCTGAAGGGCTGATGCTGAAACAGATGCAGTCCCCCTACTTGAGTGGGCGCAAACGCGGTCACTGGTGGAAACACAAGCGCGATCCCATGACCCTGGATGCGGTGCTGATCTACGCCCAGGCAGGACGTGGACGCCGGGCCAATCTGTTCACCGATTACACCTTCGCGCTCTGGGACCGTCGATCGTCAGATCCTGAAGAACATCAACTCGTGACCTTTGCCAAGGCCTACTCCGGCCTAAGCGACCGAGAGATTCTCGATCTCGATCGCTGGATTCGCTCAAACACGCGGGAGCGTTTCGGACCCACCCGCTCTGTGAACCCGGAGCTGGTGTTTGAAGTCGGTTTCGAAGGCATTCAGCCATCCAAACGACATAAATGTGGACTGGCAGTTCGATTTCCCAGAATTCTGCGTTGGCGCCAAGACCGTTCGGCTGAAAGTGCCGATTCGCTCGAGCAGGCGAAGCAGCTTTGCGACAACGAAGATCTGAGAATCCAGTCAGAACAAATGACTCACCAAAATGGTCTGAAGAGAATTCAAGAATGATTGATGACGTCGCCGTTGGCAGGGTTGTTCTGATCTGACTGATCTCCTGACTCCCATCGAGCGCTGGTTTGCGCTTCAAGGCTGGACGCCCATGCCGTTCCAGCGACGGGCCTGGAACGCCCACCTGAGTGGTCAGAGCGGATTGATCCAGGTTCCAACCGGGTCTGGGAAGACCTACGCCGCCGTGATGGGCTCGATCGCTCGCATGCTCGAGGCACCTTCTGAGCAGAAAGGCGTTCGACTCCTCTACATCACGCCCCTGCGCGCACTGAGCCGTGATCTCGCTGTGGCGATACAGCAACCGATTGATGCCATGCAATGGCCTCTGAGGGTCGGCATCCGCAATGGAGACACGCCAACGGCCGAGCGCTCACGCCAAATCAAAACGCCTCCGGAGATTCTGATCACCACGCCTGAGTCTCTCTGCGTGCTTCTGGCTGGTCGCCACTGCGAGCGTCTGTTTCAAACTCTCGACAGCGTCATCCTTGATGAATGGCACGAACTGATCGGTAGCAAGCGAGGGATTCAGGCCGAATTAGCGCTCAGTTGGTTGCGACAACAACGCCCCGCGCTTCAGACCTGGGCCATCAGCGCCACCATCGGCAATCTGGAGGAGTCGGCACAGCATGCCCTCGGAGACCGTTGCGATCCCTGTCTGATCACCGGAGCGCCGAAGCGGGGCCTCAGTGTGAGCAGCATTCTTCCGGACAGCATCGATGGCTTTCCCTGGGGAGGCCATCTCGGCCTCAGACGTTACGAAGACCTAGTCGGATCCCTGGTCCCCACCACCAGCACACTGCTGTTCACCAACACCCGCAACCAGGCGGAACGCTGGTTTCAGTGCCTGCGCTACGCCTGCCCTGAGATGGAGGGCCTGCTGGCTCTCCATCACAGCGCTTTGGATCGCAGCGAACGCGAAGCCATTGAAGCTTCTGTGAAAGCAGGGTCCATGCTTTGGGTGGTCTGCACCAGCTCCCTGGATCTGGGGGTTGATTTTCAACCGGTTGAGCAGGTGGTGCAGATCGGATCTCCCAAGAATCTGGCCCGCCTGCTGCAGAGAGCCGGACGTTCGGCCCACCTGCCCGGAGGCACCTCGAAGGTGTTGTTTATGCCAACCAACGCCTTGGAACTGCTTGAGCTCAGTGCCGTGCGTCGCGGACTGGAAAACGGCTTGGTGGAAGAAAGACGGCCACCCAAGGCACCGCTCGATGTGCTTCTGCAGCACCTCACCACACTCGCCTGCGGACCGGGCTTCAAGCCTGCATCAACGTTGGATGCGATTCGCACCACGGCCAGCTATCAACAACTCAGCGAGAGCGACTGGCAGTGGTGCCTGCGCTTTCTCGAGCAGGGAGGCGATTGCCTCGGGGCTTACCCCCGCTACAGAAAGTTGGAAGCCACAGACGACGGACGCTTCGTGATCCGTGAAAACGCCATTGCCAGGCTGCATCGCTTCAACATCGGCACGATCACCTCCGCTCCCTCCATTCGCGTGCGCTTCGTGCGTGGCTCGGTGCTCGGTCACGTCGAAGAAAATTTCATCAGCCAGCTCAAGCCCAAGGATGTGTTCTTCTTTGCCGGACGCCAGTTGGAATTCGTTCGCCTCAGGGAGATGACCGCATATGTAAAGAGCACCACCAAGAAAAGCACTGCTGTACCGGCCTGGGCTGGTGGGCAGATGTCGCTGTCTGATCTGCTCACCCATCATCTGCGCGAAGAAGTAGCCCGGGCCGGGCGCGGCGAGCTCGACACACCGGAACTGAAAGCGCTTGAGCCCTTATTTGAGCGACAGATGGATCTCTCGACCCTGCCTGGAAGCGAACAGTTGCTGATCGAAACCTGCCGAACCCGGGAGGGGATGCACCTTTACGCCTATCCCTTTGAGGGCAGGTTTGTGCATGAAGGGCTTGGCTTTCTCTGGGCAACGCGCCTCACGCGCGTTCAGCGGGGAACGATCACCGTATCTGTGAACGATTACGGATTTGAACTGCTGGCTCCGAGGGGCTATCCGATGGACCAGCTGCTGGAGGACCACCTCGACGAGCTCCTTGATGACACAACGCTGGAAGAGGATCTGGAGCAGGCCCTGAACCTTTCGGAACTGTGCCGACGCCGGTTTCGCAGCATTGCCCAGGTGGCCGGACTGCTGGTGCAGGGATTCCCGGGCCAGAACAAATCCACCGGCCAACTGCAGATCAGCGGTTCCCTGCTCTGGGAAGTGTTCAGCAAACACGAACCCAACAACCTCCTGCTCCGCCAGGCCAGAGACGAGGTGCTGCAGGAGCAGCTCGAGCTCCCTCGCCTGCGATCCGCTCTACAACGGATACGCAAGGGCGACACCCTGCACTGCCCCACGCCGCGTCCAGGGCCACTCGCTTTTCCCCTGCTCGTGGAACGCTTAAACAATCGGATGACCAACGAATCCGTGCAGGAGCGCGTGGAGCGGATGATGCGCGAAGCATTGAACCAGGAGCAGTAGCGCCAATCAAATCGCCACGACAAGCACATCCACAACATCATTAATTTAATTTTCAAGCCATCAATCATTCCACTCAAGCCCCACCAATAACCTCTCAAACCGCATCAAACCAAATGAATTGTCAAAATCAGTGAGCACACTAGGCAACACAAAGAGCTTGCCTAATAAATATTGTGAACTCACTTTTTGCTATCACAAATCGATAGCAGGGCACCAGTAGGCACAATTTAACAAATTGACTGAGCAGCATCCGCACAAAACAGGGACTTCAAAAACGCAATCAACCTCAAAGAGCGCACCCTGCCGAGGAAAAAGACAGTTAATTAGCTTATGGATCACCTTCCAAAACGACGCAGACAATCACCAAAAGCACACAAAGCAGTAATGGTCAAAAGTGCATCATAATTTACTGAACCTAAAACAACGCTCGCTAGGATTTAGAGAATTAAAGCAAAGTCGTATGCTGAGCACGAAACAACGACTGAAACTACAGTCGATTTGCAATCGAATAACAGAAGCTTTAGAAGTTGAACTCGATGAAATGATTTGGGTGTCAAAGCTGGCCAAAGCCAATGGCTCAGCAGGTGAGATGCTGCGCAAGGCAAGGCGTACTGCGGCAAAACCAACCATGCAACGTGGTAACTTTGACGATTTTTTGAATCAGATGGACATCGGCTTTGTCGACCCGTGCAACCATCGCAATAACCTTCAAGGAGTCGATGACATTACCGAATTCTTCAGCCAAGACAAGCCGGATGACTGGCGCCAACGAGACTAAGACAAACGCATTCAATAGACAAAAGTTAATAGAAACTGAAAAATGGTAGAGAACTGAGCATGCATATACAACGACTCTAAAGATCATTTCATTCAAAGGATCCTTGCTACGACAGGAAACCTTCTGAGTAGCCCGGCAAAACCGAACGAGAAAAGAGTTGTCAGAACCATTGCATTGAGTGCAGTCAGCCAAGGATTGAGTCCAATGAAGCCGACCGCCATTAGAACCAACACCAACACCATTGGATGAATCACATAGGCCCCGTAGCTGTTCGATCCTGCAACTGACAACCATTGCCCAAAGCAGTCTTCATGCCTTTGAAACCACATGATTAGATACGACAAGACTCCCCATGCGATCGCAGGATAAATAAACTGTCCAAACAAAATAAGTGATGCTGGGTTTTTAAAAATGTCGGTATTAAAAGTCAAAGTCATATTCAGAAGCACCATCGAAAAACCGAATTGGCTCAGAAGCAAAAACATCGACAATCGGAACCACTTTATGACCAGATGCGGATCAATCCGCTCAAACCAGTGATGAAACGACGCTTTGCATCCGATAAAGAATAAAAATGCATAGGTGAATACATGCATTCCTTGAAAGCCCAGTCCATTCAAAGGTGTACTGCGCAAAAAGGCCCAGAGATCAGTTTGTGTTGACATAGCCACCTCAATGAATCCTAAAACGACAGCACTGATAACCCATGAACGCATTGTTGGTAATGGAATATCCGTATCGACTAAATAGTGATCACCCCTTAACTTAACCCAAGCACAATAAATCAAATCGAATACAAATAGAACTAGCAAAAACCACAAAACGCCGATTCTGTTGAATGGAATATCGCTCAGGGATAAAAACTCCAGTGGACTCGAGGGAGAAAGCCTACCAATCAGAAGTGAAATGTTATTGACAATAAATAAACCAAAAATAAATGGAATACCAAGGCGTATTAAACGATTTTTTAAATACTGCACGACTCCCTTCTTATGCACTGATCGAGGAACAAAATAACCCGAAATTAAAAACATCATTGGCATGATGAAAGAATTAATGGCGTAGATATACCAATTGAAGAATCCTATAAATCCTTCCCCCACTATTCCTTCAATGGGAATACGGACCCCACTCCAGCCCGTCGGGAAAAAGGCAACTGGAACATGGAGTGCAATGACCAGACCAACTATGACTGCCTTAATTTGGTCCAGATAAAGTAAACGTTTATGAGACATTGACAATCGGACAACCATTCAGCGGATTTCAACAAAACTAGCAAAAGGCTTCGCTACGCCATGGAAGCGAAGCAAAAATGAAATCTCAGTTCATTCAATGGTCAATATGAATACTTAAGTCGTACAACATCGCGCTTAGGCACTACAAGGATACAAAGCGAAGAGATGATGATGCATACGCTTACTCATAGCTATTATGCCTCTATATTGAAAGCTTTTGCTTATCAATAGAGTGATATACTTTTCTTTTAGTCACAACGACCTTCACGGTCAAGCTTATTTGAAAAAGCTCGATCGCGTTATGATCATATTTTTACGCATCAAGGAGGCAGTCAATCAAGCCTTTCATTCCCTATTACTCTTGTATTTAATCGTCAAGTCGTATCTCTAAAAAGCTTGCATGAATAGATCTTCACTCACACTCACAGCTCTTTTACTCGGTGGTTTATCTGCCATGGCCCAGGGAGTCGACCCCAAGATCCATGCAATGTGTCTTGATGCCAAGGACTACGTTGGATGCGTTAAGGCGATGACCACTGACGCAAGTCAACAGAAAGTTATTCAGGTTGATCAAACCAACCGGCCTGGCCTGCAAAATGAAATGGGAAATTCGTGTCCTGCTGGTTACGCCTATTCAGGTGCAGGTCAATGCAGATCAATCGTATGTCAATACCAAGGCATTTTTGGTCAAAATGAGCCTCAATTGGCTGGGAATGGGCATACGTGCAAAGGCGCGAATCGGCGCTATGGCCTGTTAACCGGTCGTGCCACCTTATTATGGGGTAACCAATACATGCGTGCTGTCAATAATCCGAATTGCCCAAATACGGAACCTTCCATTGGTGGTCGATCAAGCTGTAGTTTGACCAGTCTGAATGATCGACTTCCAAAAACCGACTCAATGAACATCGAGGATTGGGACTCCGATGAATAGAATGAAGCGCGATGTTATGTGGTTTCTACGAAGCAGGGCTTTTCAAATGGCGTTCTTTCATTGATGGACAGCCAACTGGAAAGCCTTGATTCAAAGCGCTGCACAAGGTGACCTTCGCTGCAAAACAGCAGCTGTCTTGTTTGCAAAACAGCGCTTTAATCGATTTCACGATGGAGTCCTGCAGCTCAATCGGTTCCTATCGTTGAAGAATTAGACAGTAATCAATGAATCGCACTGCAACCGCCGCAGTCATCATCGCCTTGAGTGCACCCGTGATGGCTCAACCGGTCATTGACCCTGTCGCAGCTGCAGACAAAACATGCGCTGCTTTCAAGGATCCATCCATGCCTCAGTCTTACAAAGACCAAATGCGAGACAGAATTTATATCAACATGGCTGGAGATGTTCCAGCTGGAGCAACCGACGCTTATCGATCGATGTGGGAGGGCTACGCCCTTGTTCGCCAGCGAGGTTGCGGACAATAATCCTCACAACACACCAAACCACGTGAAACATCCGGGAACATCCATGGAAGGCGTGGTCGAGGTGTTCCGCCAATTCCTGCTGCTCGGATGCTCATCGTTCGGTGGACCGGTGGCACACCTCGGATATTTCCGTGAGCGGTTCGTGCAACGGGAGAAGTGGCTCACCGACGCGGCCTATGCCGACCTCGTGGCCCTTTGCCAGTTTCTGCCTGGCCCCGCCAGTTCCCAGGTAGGGATGGGCCTTGGCCTGATGCGTGCTGGTTGGCCAGGAGCCTTGGCGGCCTGGATTGGATTCACGTTTCCGTCGGCGATCCTGCTGGTGCTTACGTCCGCTGTGCTGTCAGCCAATCCGGACTGGCTGGCCGGAGGCTGGGTTCAGGGCTTGAAAGTGGCCGCCGTTGCCGTGGTGGCGCAGGCCGTGCTGGGCATGCAGCGCAAGCTGGCACCTGATCGGAACCGCGCCAGCCTGATGGCTTTTGCAGCTGTGTTGGTGCTGCTGGTGCCTCTGGCCTGGGTGCAGCTTCTGGCACTAGTGATCGGAGCGGTCGCAGGTCTCACCCTGTTGCCTCCCCCCGACGATCGCTCCATGAGCCATGAACTGCTCAAGGTGCCCGTGCACAGAGGCGTGTCCCTTCTTCTTCTGGTGGCGTTGGTCGGCATGCTTGTAGCTCTGCCATGGCTTGCCGCAGAAGCCAGACCGGTGGCCATCCAGCAGCTGGCAGGTTTTCTTCAGGCTGGATCGCTGGTGTTCGGGGGAGGCCACGTTCTGCTCCCGCTGCTCGAGCAGTCTCTGGTGCCCCCTGGGTGGATCAGCCTTGACCAGTTTCTGGCCGGCTATGGAGCAGCTCAGGCTGTACCCGGCCCCATGTTCAGCTTTGCCGCCTTCCTCGGCTTTGATCTGCGCGGCGGGTTGCAGGGCGTCGGCGGCGCCCTGCTTGCCCTCCTGGCTCTGTTTCTTCCAGCCTTTCTGCTGGTTGGAGGCGCCCTGCCGTTCTGGAGTGTCCTCGGGAAGCGAACAACGATGCGACGCGCCCTCAAGGGCATCAATGCTGCTGTGGTGGGTGTGCTGCTGGCAGCACTGTTTCAGCCGGTCTGGCTGGCTGGCATCAAGTCCAGTGCCGATTTCAGTCTGGCGTTGATGGCCTTTCTGCTGCTGGTGGGTTGGAAGCAACCGGCCTGGCGGGTCGTTCTGGTTTGCGGGCTGGTGGGAGGCTTCGCCCTGTCGTCATGATCGATCAACCGACCCTGTTTCTTGTCGTCCTCGGAGGACGCACGGCGACATGCCACGTGGAACTCCACGATGTGCGCTGGATGGTGGGGTCTTGCATCGAAGACACCATTCCAGCACTGAAGCGCGAATGGTTCGGCTTGCAGAAGGGTCTGCATGTCGACAGCTACAAAGCCATCACGCATGTGGATGGCTTTGCAGTGCGCCCGCTGCCTGCAGCACCGATGCCAGAGAAACTCCTGACCTCAGCGAATACGCAACCTGTCGATCGACTTTGGTTCGTCAATCTCGGCGGTTATCAACGTGAGTCGCTTCAGGAACAGCATCAATTCGGCCTGGTGGTGGCCAGATCTCAACAGGCTGCCAAGGCCCGGGCCAAAGCCCGTTGGTTGAAGGAATCCCTACAGGTTCACAAGGATGATCTCCATGGGATCGAGTCCATTGGCGACGTCGATGACTGTCTGCCGATCGACGGCATCGGCGGATGGCGAATCAGCTTGCAGTCAGTGCCCAATCCACCGGAGACGGATCTGAAGCCTGACTGGTTCGGCTACTGGCGCATTGATGGCCGATTGCCGAAGCCAAGGCCGGATGCAGTGATCTGATCCAACGTCAACCATGAACGAACCGCCACCAGGACTGAACGCTCTCAGGGCTTCCGTACCAGGGCGCACCGAACAGCCCACCATGGGCGGTGGAGTTCAGCACGAGATGACGCGCATCCTTCAACAGAGCTGAAGAGACCGGAACGAGGCCATCGCCTGCCACTGCAGCATCCCCGACGATGCTCCTGTAGCTGCCGGAAGCACTGCGTCGACTGAATGCTGACGCTGTCGAACCACTGAGATCCAACGCGCCGGCTACAGCCACGTAATCCACGCCGGGGTGATGGCAGCCCGGAAAGCGGCGGTCCACCATGGCGCGCAGGGGCGTTGCTCGGACGGCCTGATGGGGACTACCGAGTGTGACCAGGCGATTGCAGCGATCAGAGCCGCCGTATCGGCAACCCTGGAACTCCACATCACTGAGATAAAGACGCAGCATCACACCGCCTGAGCTGTGGCCGACCAACGTGACCTGACCACTTGCCGAGAGGGGCTGCAACGCATCAACAGCGGCAGCGACGCGATCCAGAACACGTCGCCAGCCGAATCCCCAGCTGGTGAGCAGCCAGTCGAACCGGCTGACCGGAACGACCACCACGTGCTCCACCCCCGAGAGCCGCAGGGCTTCGGCCATCGGCTGATAGGCCTCCTCGGTGATCAGAAAACCACCGAGAATCACAACCGGCTGGTGGGGGTCGACAGATCGCATCACTCCGGTGCAGCTGAGGCAGCGCCATCATCAGGTCAAATGATGACGACGCCATGGCACCAGAGAAGGTCGCCGATTACCCCCGACCACCACGACTGGAATCCACCGACGATCACGTTCTGATCAAAGTCGCCGGTGAGGTGCTCTTCGATGGCAAGGGCTGCCAGCGCGTGCTCGAGACGTACCACCCTCCCACCTACTACTTGCCGCCGACGGGGATGGACAGGGCCTTGCTCTCACCCGCAGCGGGACGAAGTTTCTGCGAATGGAAAGGAGTGGCGGAGTACTTCGATGTGGTGACATCACAGGGCAGGATTCATCGCGCTGTTTGGCGTTATCCATCACCCACAGCAGGGTTTCAAGCCATTGCTGGTTGGTTTGCGTTGTATCCGGGTTTGATGCAGGGATGCTGGGTCAATGCTGAACCGGTGATCCCCCAGCCAGGAGGTTTCTACGGTGGATGGATCACATCAGCTGTTCAAGGGCCATTCAAAGGCGATCCAATGCACCCGGAGCTGATCTGATCCGATGAACAAACTGATTCAGCTCCTCAGAGACCATCCCAACGACCCGTCCATCCCAGACTTGATCAAGAACGCCGAAGCCGGGTCTGATGTAGACCTCAATCAGCAGAGCGAACAACTCAGCGGGGTGTGGGAATTGCGCTGGAGCAGCGCAAGCCAACCCTGGCTGAAACAGGCGGCATGGTTGGACAATCTGCAGATCCTGGACCCAGTTCACAGCCGAGGCATGAATGTTCTCAGGCTCAATGGTCCCCTCAGAGGGTTAGCGGCGATCACTGTTGAGGCAGAGCTGTCGATCGCGAGTGCGACCCGGGTTTCAGTCTGCTTCCGCAAAGGAGGCTGGGTCGGACCTGGGTTGCCAGGAGGAGGCCGCCTGGAGTTCATGAAAAAGGTGAATCAATCATTCCCAGCCTGGCTTGAAATCACAGCCCTGGATGACATCCTGCGCATCTGTAGGGGAAACGCAGGCACGACCTTCGCTCTTCTGCGCCGCCGCGAGATGCGCATTGATTCTTTTCTACGACCAAAAGACAAATAATCTCATCGTTGACATTCGCCAAAGGTGCCTAAACAAATGATTGAACGCATCTGCGTCAATGATTGCCTGTGATCTGAACCACGACCGAATCAATTTCCTGTTAATTTCAGCCCGTTTTCAACTCTGCTTAATTCATGAAAAAGCTGATCTGGCTGGCGGCACTCGCTCCCCTGTTGACTCCAGCGTCAGCGCTAGCGCAGAAAGAGATCCCCAAGGCTCCCGGCTATGAGGAGTGTCCGCTGGGTTACGTCAACACCCTGGGAACAACCTGCGTGTCGCCGATCTATTACGAAGTGGCTCCCACCAACGGGAAAGCCTGCCTGTCCGGCTGGATGAATATCGGCGCCGGATATTGCAAGAAGAAGAAGCTCGGCATCTTCTGAGCAGCCGATGCCATTCGATGTCTCCATTGCCATGCTCGGACGTCATGGACGTTGGTTGCTCCAGCTTCGTGACGACATCGATGGCATCGCGGCTCCTGGATGTTGGGGCCTGTTCGGCGGACACCTTGAATCAGGGGAGACCGCTGAACAGGCCCTTCAAAGGGAGCTGATCGAAGAAATCGGTTGGTGCCCCGCCAACGTCAGGCTGTGGATCAGACACAGCACCGCCGAACGCACTGCCCACGTGTTCCTGGGAGAGCTTCAAAGAGATCTTCACCTGCTTGAACTGAATGAAGGGCAGGACATGGTGCTGGCTTCCGCTGCAGAGCTGCGAACTGGGCAGATTCTGAGCCCCAGACTCAATGAACTCCGCCCCCTGGCGCCAACCCTGAAGCTGCTCACCGGCAGACTTCAGGACATTCAGAGCGACTGAACAACCAGAACGAGCACGAGTGCCATCAGGGCCAGAATCACCCAGAACCTGATGCCTTTGCGGCGCGGCCCGACCGAGGCGCGACCCTCGCTTCGCACGCGTTGGCCAGCAGGTGTCCCGCAATGGGAGCAAACGAGACGACCTCCGAGAGACCGATCGGCACGGAAACTGGTGGAGCCGCATCGGCTGCAGCGGTTGATCATCGGGATCCCATCGGCTCAGCAGCCACAATCACTCCATGCCCCTTCAGCACGCAAGCCATCAAAACGCACCATGGCTAGACCTTCAGGGCATTGAAGCCTGGGCTGGAGGTCAACGCATCGTCGAGGATCTGTCACTGCGTCTCTGGATCGGTGAATCCACAGCGATTCTGGGTCCGAACGGGGCCGGCAAGAGCACGCTCGTCAAGCTCATCAGTCGCTGCCTTCACCCCGTGGTTCAACCGCAGTCCTACCTCCGCATGTTCGGCGAGGAGCGCATCAATCTCTGGGCCCTGCGTGAGCGTCTGGGAGTGGTGGATTCGGAGCTGCAGCAACGGATCCCCGATGCAATGACCTGCAGTGAACTCATGCACTCCGCCTTCTTCGGAGCCATCGGGCTTAGACGCGGTCTTGATCCCAACCCAGAGCAGGTTCAAAGGTCCTTGGCACTCCTGAATCAGTTCAACCTTAAGGAGCTTGAATCCTCCTCTTTCGGAAGCCTGTCCGAAGGACAGAAACGCAGGGTGCTGATCGCAAGAGCCATGGTGCATCAGCCGCAGGTCTTGGTTCTCGATGAACCGACCAACGCCCTTGATCTGCGAGCCCGGCACGGGTTGCTGGCCCAGCTGAGGCTGCTGTGCCGAAGCGGAACCACCCTGATCCTGATCACCCATCAAATCGACACGATCATCCCTGAGATCAACCGGGTGGTGGGAATGCGCAAGGGTGGTGTCGTTGTGGATGGTGCACCAGCAGAGGTCCTCAACGATGGCGTGCTGTCCGATCTTTTCGAGACTCCGTTGAAGGTTTTGGAAGCCGCTGGTTTTCGGCAGGTCGTACCGGCATGACCCCAGCGATGGCTTGATCGAAGAGGTCATGAAACAGGCCTATGCCCAGAGAGAAAAGAGCCAGGTGTTGGCAATCTGGCCTCGGTCAACCCTGGCTCATTGTCTGATTCCTAACGCCCAATGAAACGCCTGCTGCCCCTGGCGCTTTATGGCCTCCTGAGTGTTTTGAGCGCTCATTCCGGTCGGTCGGAAATCGTCGATACAACCCTGTCTTCTACCCCTCTTGAGCCCCATCTGGCGCGTCTGCTGCAGATCGCTGGCTGCTCAACTGAGATCTCTCCAACAAATTCGCTCAATCGAGTTCAGGCGGCTTCATTGCTGCAGGACTGTTTACAACGTCAGGGATCGACAAGCGAAGCAATCCAGAGATTGCTCGATGAACTCAGCGATGAACTGATTCAACAGCGCAACAAGCGCGTGAACCACCTGGATGATGCCGTCAGGAGCCTTGAAGCCACAGCGTTCTCGCCCACGACTCAGTTGAAAGGAGTCACCACATTGGTTATCGGGGCCAATGCATTCGGCGGTAACTCCGCAGCGCAGCGCAACGACATTCGCAGCAGCTTTGGAGCGACGATCGTCGGCTATGACGAGAAGTTGATCCTGCGCACGAGCTTCACGGGCCAGGATCTTCTCAATGTCCGTCTGAGAGCTGGCAATCTCGATTCAAATCAAAATACTTTCGGTGGTGGTGGACCGAGTCAACTTTCAGAGCTGGATGTGGCCTTCCAGCAGGGACCCAATCCCAATAAGCTCGGCATCAATCGTGCCTGGTACAAGTTCCCAGTTGGGGAGAACTGGACTTTCACCGTTGGTAGTCGTGTGAATCAAAGCGTGATGCTGGCGATGTGGCCCAGTGTCTACCCCGAAGACTCAGTTCTAGATCTCTTCACCCAGGCAGGGGCTTCGGGTGCATACAGCAGCAATCTTGGCGCCGGTGGCGGTGTGATGTGGGAACGGGGGCCGCTGAGCATCAGCCTCAACTACATCGCCGGACAAGGCGAAAACGGATCGTCCGGATCCGGACTCTTCGGGGCGGATGCAGGCAGCAGCGCAACCGCGCAGGTGGGCTATGCAGCTGATCAGTGGGGAATCGCGGCTGCCCTGGCAACCATTCAGAACGGATTCGGCATCATTGACTACGCCAGCCCTTTCACTCTTCGCAGCTTCAATCAACCGGGAATCACAACGGGCACGGCACTCAGTGGTTATTGGCAACCGGCCAGGAAGGGATGGGTGCCTTCCATCAGTGCCGGTTGGGGTTGGAACAGCACCCGTTACAAGAACAGTGTGAACAGTGAGGGACTGGTTTCCATCTCCCAGTCGTGGACAGTGGCGCTGCAGTGGACCGATTGGCTGTTGAACGACACGTCGTTGGGTCTAGCCGTCGGCCAGCCGATCTTTGCGACGGCGTTAAAGGGTGGGGCGACTCCTGACGATGCGAGTTTCGCCATGGAGGGCTGGCTCATGGTTCAGATCTCGGATTCGATCAGCGTTACACCAGCCGTTTTTTATCTCAGCCGACCTTTCGGGGCTGATACGCCACGAGGAACGTCCCTGAGCCAGCTCGGCACTTTGATGGAAACCACTGTGCGCTTCTGATGCTTGGCTCCCGATGTCATAACCTCGCCACGCGTCTGACGTGACATCTTGAACAGCAACGCCAGGATCGATGCTCTTCAGCTGATGCTGACCGATCTACGCACACGCAATGAACCGATCCGTCATAAGGCCGCGTTCCGTGGATGCCAACCTGAGTTTCAGGCGCTCGTCACCCAGCTGATCGAACAATTAGAAGCCGAACTCCTGGAGGAGAAACAACGCTTTCGAGCGGCTCAGCGTGACTGATTGCGGTAAGCGGCTGGTGCGATCACGAGAAACAGCACCCACCAGCACACCACAGCAATCGCGATGGAGCCTGTCACCCAGAGGCGGTGGAGCATCAACCAGCTGCCACCCACCACGATCAGGCCGGTGAGAACGATCGTCCATGGCTGACACCACCATGGTTTGTGCGACCAAAGTCCGGTATCCGATGACTCACTCATCGAAGGGAATCAATCTGACCGCTCTGATGCAGCTGATGGAGGGCGGTGTAGTCGCCAAAGAAGTCGCCATCAACAAAGATCTGGGGAAACACCCTGAGCCCACTGCGTCTCTGACAGGCTTCGAAGGTGCTGTCGGAGTCGACAGCGATGATGCGATGGGGAATCGCTTGCCGCTCGAGAAGCTGGCGCGCTCGATGGCACCAGGGACAACCTTGGAGAACAGCCAACTCGACCCGCTCGTTGCTGGTTGGTTGGCTCTGTCCTGGTAATTCATTCAGCCCGACCAGCAGCTGGACACCCTTGTGAACGATGGTTCCGGGTTCGAGATGTCCACCCCAAACCTGACAAGCTCCATCCGAGAGGCTGAGATGGAGATGAACACCTTGTGGTGACAGCGTGCCGTTCAAGGTGATCACTTCCAAAATGCCTTGCATCTGGGTGGGATGGGGCTGACCGGGGCACTGAAAACAGGCCACTGAAAGATCGCCAACAACCCCCAGAACGAAGCCGCTGAGCTGGTGATCAGACGCAAGTTGATGAAGGGACTGATGAAGATCCTGACCGGGTTCCAGCTTGAGGGTCAGAGTCTCCATTCAATCCCTGAGAAAGCCGCAACAGAATAACGTCAGACGACTATCAGCCATTACGATACGATAGCGTTACGCCAGCGAGACGTAAACGTGTCGTTCCTTCAGACATTGCTCCATGAACTCCAGGAACAGCTTCAGTCGGAGCATCAGGACATCACTGCCGGACAGGTCGCTGAGGCCGCTGAATCGGAACGGGTGAATGTCACCCTTCCTGCCGGCGTGATGAATCGACTCAAGCAACAGGCACTGGCAGAAGGCCGGAGCTGCAGCAGTCTCGCCACATTTTTAATCGAGGATGGCCTGCGCAGGCATGGAACGCTGCTTTAAGGGCTGAATCTGAACGATCCCAGTCATTGCAGTAGAGAATCCGTGATCTTTTTCACCTCTCCCTTGCGCTGCAGATCGAGCAACACCACATCAATCGGAGTCCGCAATGGGCTATCGATAGGCACAACAAAACCGAAGGTCTGATTCGCAAGACTGAATGGGGCCATCTTGTAAGGAGCTCCAGGATTTTGCTGGAGGTAGTAGCGCAAGGGCGCTCCATCGAAAATCACCGCTTCGACCGCCTGCTTGCTGAGCAAATCAATGGCTTCATTCAGTGTTGAAGCTGTCTTCGCCCGCGCCCCATAAATCTTCGCCCAGGTTTGGCTGGTCGTTCCATCCACAACGGCAACGGTCCTTCCGCGTAGATCCGACTTTTCCCGGACGCCCGATGGGTCAAGTCGAGTCAGCGAGACAGTGAACGCTGAGGCCAAACCCGCAGTGATGGATGAGAGCGCCAGGAGCGACATCACCATCCAAACGCCTGCGATGGCGCGACCGGTTTTGGAGAGCGGAGCCCGATCGCCATAACCCACTGTGGTGAGCGTAACCAGGGCAAACCACATGCCGTTACCCACACCCCTGAGGTAGTGACGAGGGAACTGAGCGGCGTTCCGCCGCCGTTCCGCCAGCCAAATCAGATTCCCAACCAGAAACAGCAGCAGCATCAATCCGCCAGCTGAGGACAACGCCGCCCAACCAAAAAAGGGGCGAAGTCGTTCCAAGAGCCCGGGTGCTCGCAACGGCAACAGCAGATCTTCTGTGCCGTGGAAATAAGGTTGGGTGAAATCGATTTTGGGGTTAGCCAGTCGATTAGGGGTGATGCTGATCGGCCCGATGGCGAGATCCACCTGTCCATTCACCACGGCTTCGATATTCGCCTCGGTGGTCGGAAATCGAACCAATTTGTAGGGCTTATTGAGGCGTGCAGCAGTTTCAGCCCAGATCTGGACACTGATACCGGGCAATGAACCGCCATCCTTCATCACGAAGGGAGGAGAGCCACTCACACCCACACGCAGGGTTTGGGCCAGACCATCTGCAGGCCAAGTGAGCGCCGTTAGACCCGCTAAAAGAAATGCGACCTTCAACTTCACCGCCTCAGCCGTTGTTCTCAAGCCGCCTCACGATGAAACCCATGGCGATCAGCGAACCGAGCAAAGCCAGCAGCAAGGCGAGTGTCATTGAGGTTCGGGAAACCGTGGAACTTTGAGATTGCCATCTTCAGCTCCAAGAATCCACTCCGCGACCTCCATCCTCAGGGCATAGGCACATTCAAAACGCTCTTGCCGCTCGAGAGACATCAATCGACGCTGGAGCCAATACAGAGTTTCTCCTGCAGGTGCGAAGGGTTGGGAAGCACGTGACATTCAACCGACCCAGAATGAATTGACAATGAACGATCAAGGGACTCATTGGCTGCCATCGACGCTACAGATGCAGATTCGGCGATCCCGGCGGGCTGCTGCAGCTGGCGTTGGCGGGAGGAACAGCTTGTGCTTCTGCCGGATCGAGGGATCTGGAGAGAGGCGAGCCGAGATCTTCTAGTGGCTGATCTCCACCTCGGGAAGGCCGAGGTGTTTCAGGCTTTTGGTATTCCAGTGCCAAGTGATGAGGATCGCGGAACGCTCCAGCGTCTCAAGCAGATTTGTATCACCTTCAATCCCGACCGACTCATTATTTTGGGCGATCTGATTCATGGTCGCCAAGGGCTCACACCCCGGTTGATGCACGACCTAGCCACGTTGTCTGAACGGCTTGGAACCAATGTTCTTCTGGTTGGAGGGAACCACGACAGGGACCTGCAAATGCCGGTGCTTCCCCGAACAACAGCATTCCGCCTGGGCGAACTCTGGTTGAGCCACGAACCCGAAGAAGGCCCAGACAAGGCCGAACTACTTAATGTTTGCGGCCATATTCATCCAGCAGTAACCCTGCGCCATGGTGCTGACCGCTTGCGACTTCCGTGCTTCGCCTTCGACAAACACGAGCAGCGAATGCTGATTCCTGCCTTCGGAGAGTTGACGGGAGGGCATGACTGCGGTCACCGTTACCGCAAATGGCTGGTGGCCGAGGGCACCATCGTTCCTTGGCTCACTCCCGAACCCCAACCAAAAAAGCGACGGCAGGCCCGGTGAAACGGAACACTGCACCCGCGACCGGCAGAGAACGTCGGAGGCCTCAGCGAAGAAGGAAAGGGCTTGGCTTACGGAAACGATGGCTGGTTCTCGGGTTTCCACTCGCTGTCTTTGCAGGTTTGCTGGCGCTCGCACCAAGGACTCCCGATCTTGACGTCACGCCGCGCACTGACAAAGAGATTGAAGGTGACGCGCTTGGCACCTTCAGGTACCAACCGGATGATGAGGTGTACGCCCTCGATTTCGACCCACGCAAAGTCAGGCTGGGTCTGCTCGAAGGATGGGATCGCGAACAGGATGCCTTCGAGGACTCAGCAGCGCTGGCCTACGTGTCCGGTCCGATGTACGAACGTCACATCGATAACGGTGGACAGGAGATCACCGTTCCTCTAGGCGATCTGAAATTTGGTCAGCGCATCTGGCGAGGGCGCAACCGCACGGCTTCCCGCCAAAGGGCCTTCGTTGGAATCCGGAACGACGGAGGTGTGGACTTCGGCTACGGAGAACTCAACCCCGAACGCGAGCAGACCTACGACATGTTCATCGGTGGACTGCACAGCATCTACAACGATCTTGAGCAAGCCCCTGACAGCTACAAAGGCGCTTACAGCATCAGCATGGGGCAGAGAATCCGCTACTACTTGCCACGGATCAGGATGATCTTCGGCCTGCGCAGTGACGGACGCCTGGAAATGCTAATGAGCAAGGACGGCCTTACTCTCGAGCAGACCAAGGAATTGGCGCGGCGACGGGGACTGGTTGCGGCCTACATGCCAGACCATGCGTCCAAAAGCCGTCTGATCATCCCTGGGGTGAAGGGATTCACAGAGGAAGATGCCAACTGGATCAGCGGAGGGGCGACAAGTTTTGTCCACGTCCCCTACCTCCTCCGTCTGAGTGAACGGCGCAACCAGCTGCAGGGAGGCCTGATGGCCAATCTTTCGGAACGCCTGCAGTCTCAGAAATCCTGCAGCGGACCGTTGGACTGCGCCCAGTTGGTTGGAACGCGTCTTGCTGACAGGGCATTGGCTGGTCTCAACCGGGTGATGGAGCAAGGGGTTGAACCCATCGCCCGGATGATCTGGACACCGAAACCAACAACAAGAGACAGCAACACGGAGTCTGCAGATTCGCCCGAGGTCAGAGATCGGTCTCCGCTGCCTGAGCCGCCAATCACCGCTGACCCCTTGGTTCTGCTTGAACAGCCTCCTCGAGACGGGCTGACCGAACAGCTGGACCCAGCTCTTCCTCCATTTGAGACCAATCTGCCTCCGGATCTACCACCACCCGAAGTGATCGAACCCGATATTCAAGTCAGCCCCGCTCAGTCAGATTTAGAGAACGATGATGTGAACGTTGACTCTATTGACTTGGTTCAGTCAGAAGAGAGTGAGAGACCATTGATTGGCGCGCCACCGCCTCCGCTTCTTCCACCTTCCCTCCCCTGAAATCAGCGGCGGAAGAGACCGTTGCAATCCCCACGTGGGGGCTTGGAAAAACACACATTGTCTGGCGACCAGTAACCGATCGCCGGGAACTGCAGACCTTGGCGACGCGCTTCCGCGTTTACAGCCTCCACCCCTTTGGCGGTGATCAGAACATGACCGGGACCCTCGACCTGATCGAGAAACTTCTGTTCCGGCATCTCCTTCATCGCAGAGGCCACAGCTGCAGATGTGGACAAGGAGGCGAACCCTGTGATCAGCAGGGAGGGAAATAAGCGCTTGAACATGGCTGAGTTGATGAAGTTCAGTTGGTGGTTACGACCACAGGGGTGCCGACATCCACCTGCTGGAAGAGCGTGACGACATCTTTATTGAGCATGCGAATGCATCCCAAGCTGACGGCGGCACGAAGCTTGACCCAATTTGGCCAGGCTGTGCCATGGATCGCGTACTCACCGGAACCGATCTGGAAGTAAGCCATGTAGCGAACACCAACTGGATTCTTCGGACCGGGTGCGATGACCTTGCCGCCCTTGTGGTAAACGGGAGCTTCTTCTTTGCGCGTGATCGCGTAACTGCCTGCGGGGGTCGGAGATTCCGGAGCACCGATGGCGACAGGGAAGCGTTCCACGACCTTGCCGTTGTCAAACAGCGTGAGATATCGCTGCTTGAGGCTGATCTCGATGGTTTTTTCAGCCCGAGCCTGCATCGGAGCCAAGCCCACGCACAACAGGGCCAGCCCCGCCGGCAGGGCGATGCGCCAGGAAGGGAGGGGCATGGCTGAATTCGCGTTTGCGCGGCCATTGTGACCTAGATCGGGTCGGGCTAGCGTCTCCCCACTTATCAGACCTTCCCGTGTCTCCCACCTCCGCTCTCCGATCCCTGCTCCGCTGCGGACCCTTGCGGGGTGTGATCGGTGCAGGCCTTGGACTCACGGCTCTGCTGGCTCCTGCCGCTATTGCAGGGTTCTCACCCGAAGAGCTAGCTGCATTTGAAGTCACCGAGATGCGAGCCACGGTGACCACCGCTCTGCCCGAAGAGAAAGTGATCGAGGTGATCGATCCCCACGGTCACAAAGAGATCCTGACGGTGGGCATCGATCTCACTCCCCTTGGCCTGAAAGCGGGGGACGAAGTCAACCTCTCCATTCTCGACGGCCTGGTGGTGGAACTGGAACCAAGTTCCAGCAGTGATTTGAGCTTCAATCGCGAAGACATCATCCTGCCCATGGACATGGGCAGGCTCAAGAAGGGCATGCGCGTGGCTCTGGCATCTGGAACCGGCCGTGTGATCCGCATCGATGCCAAGGACAACTCCATCGATCTGCTGGGTCCTCTGGGCGGAATCAACAACCTCGATGTGGTCCCCACACCCGGGGTGAACCCTTTTGACCGCCTCAAGGTCGGAGACACCGTTGACTTCCGGCTGATCCAGCCACTTGCGATCGATGTGCGCAAGCTCCCTGCATCAGAAGCGGCAATGCAGAGCTACAGGTTCAACGGACAGGCGCCGATGGTCAGCACCGTGATCGATGACGGCGCGGCCCTCAAGAGCGAACTGCTTGAAGCCTTCGAACTGGCTCAGCTGCAGGCCACGATTCAAAGAATCATTCCCGGTCAGAAAGTGATCGAGGTGAAAGGTGCCCAAGGCCACACCAGCCTGCTGACCAGTGCAATCGATCCCACCGCAGCGGGCCTCAAATCTGGAGATCAGGTGTCCATCGAGCTTCTCCAGGGCCTGGTGGTGGATCTCAGGCCCTCGAACCAGACCAAACTCAGCTTCCAGCGGGAAGATCGCCGACTCGGCAACGCCTTCGGTCCACTCCCGTCGGGAACGCGGGTCGCCATGGCGACCGGAACCGCCGAAGTCGTCCGGCTATCACGCACAGATCACAAAGTGACCCTGCGCGGTCCCCTCGGAAAGATTCACAAATTGGACATTCGTCCTGAACTCGAAGATGAAGTGTTCGCAGATCTCAAGGTGGGCGACATGGTGGACTTCCGGCTGATCAAGCCGATTGCCATCCGCATCCAGCCCCTCGCCCAGCGCTAGGGCTGGGCGGATGCCAGGGCTCTCACCACATCACCGCGGGTGAGCATGCCAACAGGCCGGCGCTCTTCATCCACCACGATCAATCGCTGCGTTCCTTTCTCGTGGAGCATGGAGGCAGCCTTTGGCAAAGGCAGGGACTGCGCACAGCAGTGGCTGTCACGACTCATGAGATCGGCCACGGTGTTGCCCAGCACCTGGTGAACCTGCTTATCCCAGTTGAGGGGATTGCGTAAATAAATCACACTGTCGAGAAGCATCACATAAGGCCCAGCATCCACCCCGCTTTCGCGCACCATCAGGTTCTGTTCGGTGAGTTCACCCACAAGAGTGCCGTCATCACCGACCACAGGCACACCACTGATGTGGTGGTCACTCAACAGGGTCACGGCATCCTTCAAGGGCGTGGCAGGAGTGACTGTCAGCACCGGAGCGGACATCACCTCCCCGACCGTCTGCTGGAGCACCATGGAACCCGATCAACTGAACGCATTCTGAGCCTTGGTCTCTCCCTGGCGATCCTGGGCGGATCGACTCACCCTGTTCCGTGCTGTTCTGGGCGCCCCCGTGCTGCTGGCTCTTGCCGCCGAGCAGCTCTCAACGGCTTGGGTCCTACTGCTCCTGGGTGCCCTCAGTGACTGGGCTGATGGCTGGATGGCCCGCAAGGCCGATGGCGGCAGCAGCTGGGGGGCCAGACTCGATCCCCTGGCGGACAAGCTTCTGATCAGCGCTCCATTGATCTGGCTCGCCAGCGAACAGGTCCTCCCCCTCTGGTCGGTCTGGCTTCTGTTGGCAAGGGAACTGTTGATTTCGGGCTGGCGATCAGCAAGCCAGAGCGGAGCTCCGGCCTCCTGGCTCGGCAAAACAAAAACCACCCTGCAGTTCCTAAGCCTGTTTTTGCTGATCTGGCCTCCGAGCTGGGGGGCCGGTCCAGTCGTCCTGGGATTGCGTCAGCTGGGCTGGAGCCTCTATTGGCCAGCCCTGGGGCTGGCTCTCTGGTCTGGGCTGGCCTACATCACGCCGCCGAAAGCAGGGCATCGTCACCACTGAAATCAGGATTGGGCGTGGGGTTCAGCTGGTAATCCCGCTGAAAACTGTCAGCCATTGAGGTGGCAGCATCAAACCGGGGCATCCAGGCCAGTTCGCGCTCCGCCCTGGAGACATCGGTCAGAAAGTGACTGAGCCGCAAGGGGAACGCTTTGCGGGCTTTCGGATCCAGACCACTGGGGTCGAATGAACGCAGATCAAGATCAGCGCACTCGCGCCCACAGGCCTCGGCGGCGGAAGCAATCAGACCTCGGAAAGTGATTCCGCGATGGGACGAGCAGTTGTAAATGCGGTTGCAGGCGGCATCCACTTCAAGGCTGCGGGCCATGGCCTCAGCAAGATCCTCCACATGGCCAACCTGGGTGATCGTGGTTCCATCACCCGGAAGTGGGATCGGGCGCCCATGCACGATGCGGTCGAAGAACCAGCGCTCCACCGGGTTGTAATTGCCGGGGCCGACGATATAGGTAGGCCGGAAACTCGTGAAGGGAATCCCCTCACGCATCAGCCAGGCTTCGGTTTCAGCCTTGCCGGCATGGCGACTCTGCGGGTCCAGCGGACTCTGCTCATCAAGAGGCCAGCTTTCACTGCCGGCGTAAACCCCAGCAGAGCTCACGTAAAGAAAACGGTGGGAGGGAGCTCCAGTCCGTTCAATCACCTTTTGGCTGTCAGCAAGAGTCCGTCCAGAGCTGTCGATCACCACCTCGAAGCGGCGGCCACGGAGCTGCTCCAGGGCGGTGTCGTCCTGGCGATCACCGACGCAGGACTCAACACCGTCGGGCAGGGGCTGCCGACCACGAGTGAACAGGGTGAGCTGATGACCCTGCTGCAGAAGGCGGCTCACGAGAGGTTTCCCAACAAAGCGGGTCCCACCCATCAACAGGATTTGCACAGTCAGTCCAGCGGATCGGCAGCCATTGAAGCGCGCTCAACCCAGCCATGCAGGATGGGGGTTGTTCCCTGACCCGGCCATGCAGATCATTCCCGCCATCGATCTGCTGGGGGGCAGCTGCGTTCGTCTGCACCAAGGTGATTACGACAAGGTCACTCGCTTCAGTGATGACCCCGTGGCCCAGGCCATGCGCTGGCAGGAACAGGGCGCCGAGCGGCTGCATCTGGTGGATCTCGATGGCGCCCGCAGTGGGGAACCTGCCAACGACAGCGCTATCCGTGCGATCACGTCAGCACTCACGATCCCCGTTCAACTCGGTGGAGGTGTGAGAACTGCGGAGCGGGCGGAGACTCTGCTCACCTGTGGTCTCGACAGGGTGATCCTGGGAACCGTGGCCCTGGAGCAGCCCCAGCTGGTAATGGATCTGGCCGAGCGCCATCCCGGGCGGGTCGTGGTGGGCATCGACGCCCGCCACGGGAAGGTAGCCACCAAGGGATGGCTCGAGGACAGCAACACAGAAGCCACCGCGCTGGCCGGCCGCTTCAGCGCCTCCGCCATCGCAGCGATCATCAGTACTGACATCAGCACCGATGGCACCTTGGAGGGACCGAACCTGCAGGCCCTTCGAGAGATGGCTGAAGCCAGTTCCGTTCCTGTGATCGCCTCCGGTGGTGTGGGATGCATGGCCGATCTTCTGGCCTTGCTGACGTTGGAACCGCTCGGGGTCGAAGCCGTCATTGTTGGTCGTGCGCTCTACGACGGACGGATTGATCTAGGCGAAGCGTTAAGAGCACTGGCGAATGGCCGGCTTCAAGATCCCCCATCGGACCTGCTTCAGGATTTCGCCTGAGCCATGCACCCTCCCGGGGAGGGTTTTAAAGTGAAGTCATTCCGACTACCGCTGTGGAGTCTCCGCTCGTGTCACCCCTCACTCAGGATGGAGGCAGACACAGGAGCCTTCAGCAAGCGTTCGAGCAGTGCCGAACACTCGGCATGCGCTTGAGCCGACAACGCAGGATGGTGCTGGATCTGCTCTGGAGCGAGGGAACCCATCTCAGTGCGAGGGACATTTTCGAAAAACTGAATCAGAGGGGCCGGAGCATTGGCCATACCTCGGTTTATCAGAATCTCGAAGCCCTGCAGAGCGCTGGAGTTATCGAGTGTCTCGATCGTGCCAGTGGTCGTCTCTATGGGTACCGCAATGACCCCCATAGCCACATCACTTGCCTGGAAAGCGGCGCGATAGAAGATCTTGACGTTGAACTTCCCCCGGCCTTACTTCAGGAAATTGAACAGCGCACCGGCTACAGGATCGAGTCCTACACGCTTCAGCTCAGTGGCCGTCGTGCAGAAACCACTGGAGGATCCTGAACAGGACCGTTACCTTGACGCCTGTAGGCATCAGAGCTGAGCACCGTGAACGTTCAGGCCAGGGAGATTCTCCTTTTCGCTCCCGACCTACTCGGTGAAAGCCTCGTAGCTGAACTCTCCACCGCTGAGCATCCCCTCAGCATTCGGCGCAGCAGTGATGCATTGGAGGGTCACCCCGACCTGGTGATCTGGTCGCTCCCCGGCCGCAGCCAGCCACTCCTTCTCGATCGTGAGATTCTCCAGCTCCAGCAACGCTGGACTCCGGCTCCGATCCTGCTTCTTCTTCCCTCGGATTTCAGCCGTGATCCAAGGGAGCTTTTGGCTTTGAACTGTGAGGGGATTCTTCAGGATCCCGATCTTGAGGGTCTGCGTTCCGCCATCCATCGCCTGTTGCAGGGGGGCCGGGTGCTCAACATCGAATCCCGCGCATCGGCTGCTGAGCATCCAGGCCAGCCTGTCGGCGCTGCCAGTTGGCTGCTGCTGAGCGGTCTGCAGCAGATCAGTGCCGATCTGCAGGTCATCGAGGCACTCTTGAATCCTCCACCCGACCAGTCGCTACTGCGCTTGCTGCTGGAAGGACGCCGGCGGGAGCTGTTGAGTGCGCGCAATCTGCTGCTGTGGCTCTGGGGGCCTCTCCAGATGGGTCTTGACGATGCCGTTGCCCTCTCGCAGCCGACGGAAAGCATCAGTCTCAGCCTCAGGGATCGCAACACGGAGGCGGTATGGGAGGCCATCCAGGACCGGCTTCAAACCGCCGTAAGCGGAGGCCTGGGTAATGGCACCGGACAGTTGCTCGCGATCGAGGGATTGCTTCCGGAGCGTCGCCGCGATCTGCTCCTGGCCCTGCTCAAACAACTGCATGCCGTGCTGCTGCGCCTACGGCAGGAAGCCCCCGCAGCTCCATTGAGCCAACAGGACCTGAGAACGCGATGGAATGCCCTGCAGCCGGAGGTCCGCCAACAAGCGCTACGCAGTGTGGCGGGCAGCTACGTGCGCGTGCCTTTCGGCGAATCCATGCAACCGGTTGCAGAGGAGCTACTGAAACGGACCGATCTGTTGCGAGGCGATGAGGAACTTCCCGACCCCATGACCATGCTTGCGGCGTTGGTGCAGGACCAACCCGTTCTTGTGGACGGACAACTGCTTCCCTCCGACGATCCCAGGGCCTTACTCCAGCTCGAGACACTCATCAGCAACTGGCTGGTTCGCACAGCGGAGTTGATCGGAGGCGAGTTGCTAGGCGTCTGCGGCGAGTGGCCTGAACTGCGTCGTTATCTGCTGGATCACGCGCTGATTTCCACCCGTGAACTCGAGCGGCTGCGCAACCAGCTCAACAGTCAGTCCCGTTGGCAGGAATGGATTGAACGTCCGATCCGCCTGTACGAGAGTCGCAGACTGCTGTACAGACTGCACTCAGGCCAGATCGAGCCCCTGTTGCTGACGGAACCGAGGGATGAGGAACTGAAACAGCTGCAGTGGTGGCAACAGCAGGTCGCCCTTCTGGTTGAAGCCCGCGATGCCATCGCTCCCCAAGTGCAGAGTCTGGTGAAGCGATTCGGTGATTTGATGGTGGTGGTTCTCACTCAGGTTGTCGGTCGCGCGATCGGTCTCATCGGCCGGGGCATTGCCCAGGGAATGGGGCGCAGCCTCGGGAGAAGCTGAGCGCAGAGCTGACAGGGTGCAGAGAGAAGGATCAGAATGCGTTGTCTTTTCTGCTGAACCATGGCTGGGTTCCTGTTTCGCTCCCTTTCGATGGTTCTTGCTTTGGTTCTGATGGCACTCCCTGGACAAGCTGCCAGGGAGACCGACAGCTACGACGGAAACATCTTCGCTCTGTACGCAGGCAACGGATCGTTGGTTCCACCCGCCACAACCCTGGCCGAATCGCAGGCCGCAGGCCGCACCAGCGTCTTGGTCTATTACCTCGACGACAGCAGCACCAGCAAGGTGTTTTCCTCATCGGTATCGGAACTGCAGCGCGTCTGGGGCAACAGCGTGGACCTGCTGCCCCTCACCACCGATGCCCTGCAGGATCGCGGTGACCAGGGTCAGAGCGACCCTGCCCATTACTGGAAAGGAGTTGTTCCTCAGGTGGTGGTGCTCGACGGCAATGGTGCAGTGATTCTTGATTCAGAGGGACAGGTGCCTCTCGAAGAGATCAATGCGGCGATCAGTGCTGCGACCGGAATCCCCGCCCCCACAGGCGGAAGTACGAGTCTGAGTTTCAACGAGCTCAACACCGAGGTGATCACCCGCTGAGCCCCCGGCTCGGACGCCTTACGCTGCGCGCCATTGCTTCCGGTCCAGGACCGGCGATTTCATGGATGGTCTCCTGCTGATTCTCTTGCTGCTGGGGCTGGCAATCGCCTGGATCGAAGCACGTCATCGACTCCGACCCGCTTCCCCTCTGGTGCTGCGTCAGAGCGACTGGTCCATCAACCAGAGGGGAGCATCTCTTGTCATGGAGGGGTGGCTGGAGATCAGCAATCCCCACGCGCGCATGGAGGTGATGGTTCCGGAACTTGAGGTCCACCCCACCCTGATCGGCAGCGCCGATCTGCGCGACATCGTGACCTCCACCCGAATCACACCGCAGCACCCAGACGAGGACACACGGGCCGATGGCTATTGGCCCGCATACATCGTGAAGGGTCACAAGAGCACCAAGGTCCACGTGGCAATCACGCTGACTGGTGACACACCTGCACCTGTCGGCGAGAGGGTGGACACGGTCTGGGTGGACGTGAAGTGGGTGAATTACGGACCCTTTGGTCGCTTAAGCCGTCGCCAGGGTGTGGTCGTGCCCCTGCGCCGACCGGCGGTCATGGCAGCCGCTCAGGCTGCATTCCGATCGGGCGAAGGATGCTCGGTGCTGCCGTTGAAGACCCATCTGCTCGGACCTCTCGATGACTCCATCGAGGTGTTGCGTCACTATGCCGGCGAGTTGCTTCAGAAGGGCGACATCCTCACGATCGGGGAGACACCAGTGGCGGTAATCCAGGGGCGTTATGCCCATCCCTCCACGATCAGTCCGGGATGGCTGGCCCGGCTGCTCTGTCGCGTGTTTCACCCCACTAGCAGCCTGGCCACCGCCTGCGGTCTGCAGACCTTGATCGACCAGGTGGGACCCACCCGGGTGTTGCTGGCCTGGCTGGTCGGCTCTCTGCTCAAACCGTTGGGACAGCGTGGCTGGTTCTATCGACTGGCTGGCGAACAGGCCCGCCTGATCGATGACATCACCGGAACGACGCCTCCTTACGACCAAACGATCGTGCTGGGGCCACAGGACCCTGAGCGCCTGTGTGATGAAGCGGCTGCAGCCCTCGGCGTTTCAGTGGCCATCGTTGATGTGAATGACCTCGGACGCGTCAAGGTGCTGGCGTCGAGCCGTGGATGTGACGAGGAACTGCTTCACCGCGCTTTGAAACCGAATCCCGCAGGAAACGCCAACGAGCGCACGCCTCTGGTGTTGGTGCGCCCTGCATGAACACGAAGTGAGAACGGCGGCGATACATTTGGTAGAAGCAGAAGGCCTGCGGTGGGACAGTCAGCGGGATTCCGGCTTCGGATCGAACCACTGAAGGCGAGTCACATCGCCAGGAACCCCCACAATGGAAAGTGCAACGAAGGGCTGCCGGACACCACTCTGCAAACTCTGCTGGTTCAGAACTGGGCCAGCGGATTGGGAGGTCTGATCCGCTCACCGCTGACGACCCGCACCACCCGGGTGCTCTCGCTGCTTGAAACAGCCTCCATCCATCAGGACCGACTGCTGGCGCTTGCCCTGCTTCGGCCTGGAAATCGCCGTTCTACCTGTTGGCATCTGGATCTTCTTCAGTTCCAAAGCCCTGAACGTTTCAGCCGCCCGCAGGCATTGCGACTCCTCATTCAGGAATCCATGAAGGATCCTGTGGCTCAATCGCCCAGCTGGCTGGTGCGGTGTGACCCACTGGATCGCATGACGCTGGATGTCTTGCGGGAGTCAGGTTTTCAGCCACTGCTTCAACGCCGCATCTGGACAGCCCCGCAAAAGCACCGATCGGCTCCGGAGGAACAAACCCTGGGCTTACCTGACGGTGTTCGGTGGAGTCCGATTTCGCGGAGCAATGTGAAGCCATTGTTGTCGCTTGAGCAGAGCAGCATCAGTCCCCAGCACCGCCATATCATTGACAGGCACTGGAGTGACCTGCTGGACCGCCGGCAAGGATCGTTGGTGCTGATGGCGGGAGTTGACAAGGAACCGGTGGCCATCGCCGGGCTCCTCAACCGACCTTGGGGGTTAGACGCGTGCCGTTTCGAATTCGTACGCGGTCCCGCATGGGATGCACGAATCAGCTCGGCTTTCAGTGACATCGTCCTCCGATGGGTGGTACGGGGCCGAACCCCAGAGCTTCTCGTGCATGAAGACGATCACAGGATGCAGAAGCAGCTGGAAAGCCTTGGCTGGACATCTGAGAAATCGGAGCTTCTCTTGGGGCGAAGCCTGTGGAGAAGGGTCAGTCAGAGAGAACCGGGAGGCCTCCGCTCTTTGGAGACCATGCTCGGCCATCTGCAGCCGCAGCATCCGCCGCTGCCTACCCCAACCCTGGCACCGAGGCGTTGAATCCCCGGCCTGTTCCCCGCTCGATGCTCAGTCTCGACGTCGGCCGGCGCCGCATTGGACTCGCCGGTTGCGATGCCCTGGGCCTGACGGTGTCACCCCTTCCGGCTCTGCACCGTGGCTCCCATGCGCAGAATCTCCATCACCTACGAACCCTTTGCCAACACCGGAATGTGAAAGGACTGGTGGTGGGGCTCCCCCTGAATGATCAGGGACAGCCCACAGACCAGGCCCACCACTGCCGACGCTATGGACGAAGGATCGCCCGAGATCTCGGTCTTCCTCTCGCCTTTGTGAATGAACACAGCAGCAGCTGGGCAGCAGCTGAACGCCATGGATTGCAGGGAGATCGCAGCGGTCGGCTCGACAGTGCTGCCGCTGCATTGCTGCTGGAACAGTGGCTAGCGGAGGGCCCGGATGTGAAACCGGTCATAGCAGCGCCCGATGAACGTGGCGGGAATGAGGCTGATGAAGGATCCTGATCACATCCATCCACGACCCCATGAGTTCAAGCGGCCCGTCTTCCAGCGGTGAAGTCCCCACCGTTCTCGTTAAGGACAGCGAGGGACGCGATCTGCTCTGTTTTCTAGAGCAGCTCATCCCACTGGATGGCCAGGACTTTGCCCTGCTCACACCAGTGGACACACCCGTGTGCCTATTCAAGCTCCGCGATGGCGAAGATCCCCAGCTGATCGACAGCATTGCCAGTAGTGAGCCGATCCTCTCGGTTGCTGATGTTGTGCTGCAGGAACACGACCTCACCTTGGTGCGCTCGGCCGTCACCCTCACTGTGAATGGTGAACTCGATGAACCCGATCCAGAGGACAACGAAGACGAAGAAGGAGACGATGATTCCGAAACGTACGAACTCCTGGTGAGTTTCCTCGTTGAGGATCAGGAATACGGGCTCTACATCCCTCTCGATCCATTTTTTGTCGTGGCGCGCATGGACGACGGTTGCGCCGTTCTCGTTGAAGGGGAGGACTTTGACAGGATCCAGCCCAGAATCGAAGCTGAGCTCGACGAGCGTGATCTACCCGAGTGATGCAGCGTCACTGGTTACGGCCCGACTGGGACCCTGGTCTCACGTTGGCTCATCTGCCACTTGAACCCCTGCTGGGCCGAGGAATCAAGGTGCTGCTCCTTGATGTGGATCGCACGCTTCTGCCTGGGAAGGATGTCGTGCTTCCACCGGCGATGCGCCGCTGGCTGGTTGACGCCTCACGACAACTGCATCTGCACTTAGTCAGCAACAACCCCTCAAGACAGCGGATCAAAGCCGTTGCCGATCAAATCGGGGTTGACTTCACTTGCGGTGCGTCCAAACCCCGCAGGAGAGCCATCAGCCGGATCATCGACCAGTTGCCCACACCGCCCACGCAGATCGCCATGGTTGGCGATCGGGTCTTCACCGACGTCCTGGCTGGCAACCGCCTGGGACTGTTCACGGTTCTGGTCAGGCCCCCGAATGCGGAAGGATTCCCCTGTCAGAACGATCGCGTGCAGCGCCTGGAACGCCGCCTGGCACTCCTGCTCGGGAGTCCATGTCGATGAAGCTCAGGGTTGTGAAGGTTGGGACCAGCCTTCTGAGGGAACGACCTGGTGCAACAACAGCTGATGCCATTGCGCTCTTGGCCAGCAGTTTGGCGGACAGCATGCAACACGGTGACAAGGTTGTTCTCGTGACCTCAGGAGCTGTCGGACTGGGGTGTCAACGCCTCGGGATGTCAAATCGGCCGACAAGCGTCAGCGGCCTGCAAGCCGCTGCAGCCATCGGTCAGGGGCATCTGATGAGCCTTTATGAGGAAGCCTTGTCGCACCGATCCATTCCTGTGGCGCAGGTGCTTCTGACGCGCTCGGATCTGGCTGACCGCCGGAGCTACCACAACGCGTCAGCGACCCTGCACCAATTGCTGCAGTGGGGTGTTCTTCCAGTTGTCAATGAAAACGACACGGTGTCGTCTGCCGAATTGCGCTTCGGCGACAACGACACCCTCTCGGCACTGGTGGCATCAGCCGTGGGCGCCGATGAACTGATCCTGCTCACTGACGTGGACCGTCTCTACACCGCTGATCCACGCTCTGACAGGGAAGCAACACCAATCACTGATGTGCATCATCCCTCTGAAATCGCCCAACTGGAAGAGGGCGCCGGTGACGGTGGCCGCTGGGGGACCGGTGGGATGACCACCAAACTGGCAGCCGCACGCATCGCAACAGCCAGCGGCATCACAGTCCATCTGGGAGACGGACGCGACCCCAAAGGACTGCGCCAGATCCTTCAGGGAGGGCGGGGCGGAACGGTCTTCCATCCCCACCCCGAACCCCTGGGCAACCGCAAAAGCTGGCTGGTCCACGCTCTCCAACCCACTGGGAGTCTGTCCATCGACAGCGGTGCCTGCAGGGCCGTGAAGCAACGAGGTGCATCCCTCCTTCTGGTGGGAATCACCGGTATTGAGGGTCAGTTCAGCGCCAATCAGGCCGTGCGCGTGCTGGACCCTGATGGGCTGGAGATTGCCCGCGGCCTGACATCGATTGACAGTGAACAACTCTCGTCAAGCATGAATCAATCATCCAGACCAAGAACCATCGGAGGCTCCCCCGTTGTGATTCACCGCGACGCCATGGTGCTGATCACACCTACGATCCGCCAGCCAGCCTCCTGAACCCATGCGATTCAGTCAATTGATCGCCGTGCTGAAGAACGGTGAAGCAGGCATTCTCTGCACCTCTGAAGGCCGGGATCCGGAGTTGCGCGGTGCCGCCTCACTGGAGCGTGCAGTGGCGGATCAACTCAGTTTTCTCGAGAAAGGAAACGCGCTCGTTGGCAGCCTTGAACGCAGCGATGCTGGCGCGGTTCTGATTCCTGATCAACAGGAGCTCAGAGATCTAGCCGAGCAGCATCAGCTGGCCTGGGCCGTGTGCAGTGATCCCCGGCTGGCTTTTGCCGAAGCCCTCGAACAACTGCACCCCAAGCCATCTCCTCAGGCAGGGATCCACGCCAGTGCCGTCATCGCTGATCGCGTTCAAATTGGAGCCGGTGTCAGCATCGGCCCCCGGGTGTGCATCGGCGATGACACCAGAATCGGCCCACGGACCGTGATTCATCCGGGTGTGGTGATCTACGGGAATGTGGACATCGGTGAGGGCTGCGAGCTGCATGCCAACGCCGTTCTCCATCCCGGCAGCCGGATCGGTGATCGCTGTGTGGTGCATTCCAATGCCGTGGTGGGATCTGAGGGCTTCGGCTTTGTGCCCACCGCCAAGGGATGGCGCAAGATGCCGCAGACCGGTCTTGTGGTGCTCGAGGACGGCGTTGAAGTGGGCTGCGGCAGCACCATCGATCGCCCCTCCGTTGGCGAAACCCGGATCGGCAGCGGCACAAAAATCGACAACCTGGTGCAGATCGGTCACGGTGTGGTGACAGGCCGCGGCTGCGCCCTGGCCTCTCAGGTGGGCATCGCCGGTGGCGCCCAACTGGGCAACGGGGTCATCCTTGCGGGCCAGGTGGGCGTTGCCAACAGAGCCGTGATTGGCGATCGAGCGATCGCAAGCTCCAAGAGCGGAATCCATGGGGAGGTTGCCGCAGGCGAGGTGGTGAGCGGCTACCCAGCCATTCCGAATCGGCTCTGGCTGCGCTGCTCGGCGGCATTGTCCAAACTGCCTGAGATGGCGAAACAGTTGCGAGAACTGAAGAAGCAAATCTCTTCCGAAGAGACCAGGGGATCAAGCGAAGTCAATCAGTAACCTCAGCACCATCGTTGTCGGTCGGCTCAATGACTCACCATCGCGTCGTCCTGCTTCCGGGAGATGGCATCGGCCCTGAAATCACAGCAGTGACGCGCCAGTTGCTCGATGTGGTGTCCGAGCGCCACGGCTTCCAGCTGGACTTTGATGAACAGTTGATCGGAGGGGCTGCGATCGATGCCACCGGAGAGCCTCTCCCCAGTACAACCCTGGAAGCCTGCCGGTCAGCGGATGCGGTGCTGATGGCTGCGATCGGCAGTCCACGGTTTGACAGCCTGCCCCGGGAAAAACGACCTGAAAGCGGCCTTCTGGCGTTGCGGTCGGGACTGAAGCTGTTTGCCAATCTCCGCCCGGTGAAGATCGTGCCGGCACTGATCGAAGCCAGCAGCCTGAAGCCTGACGTGATCGATGGTGTGGATCTGATGGTCGTGCGGGAGCTCACCGGAGGTATTTACTTCGGCCAACCCAAGGGAAGAGTCGAGGCCGATGGTGAAGAACGCGGCTTCAACACCATGACCTATTCGGCGTCAGAGGTGGATCGCATTGCCAAGGTGGCCTTCGAACTCGCCAGGGAGCGAGGGGGGCGGCTCTGCTCTGTGGACAAGGCCAATGTGTTGGATGTGAGCCAGCTGTGGCGCGATCGTGTTGACGCCATGGCCCCCTCCTACGGGGATGTGGAGGTGAGTCATCTCTATGTCGACAACGCAGCCATGCAACTGGTGCGTGCACCTCGGCAGTTTGATGTGTTGCTCACCGGCAACCTGTTTGGCGACATCCTCAGTGATGAGGCCGCCATGCTCACTGGCTCCATCGGCATGCTCCCCTCCGCATCCCTGGGCAGCGATGGCCCAGGACTGTTTGAGCCGGTCCATGGATCCGCTCCGGATATCGCCGGAGAAGACAAGGCCAATCCAATGGCCATGGTGCTGTCTGCGGCGATGATGCTCAGAATTGGCCTCAAGCAGAAAGCCGCCGCTGACGCCCTTGAACAGGCCGTCGACCGCGTCCTTGCCGCTGGTTTCCGCACCGGTGATCTGATGGCCGAAGGATGTACACAGCTGGGATGTGAAGCCATGGGAGAGGAGCTTCGGAAGGTGCTTTAAACAAGTCGTAAGAACGAAAATTCAGATTCGGCCTCGCGACCTGCCAAACTCGTCGGGCCAGATCTGCCTCCGTCGATGTCGAAGCGTCACCCCGTCGTGGCTGTCACGGGTTCCTCCGGTGCAGGAACCAGCACTGTGAAGCGTGCTTTCGAGCACATCTTCGCCCGTGAAAGCATCACTCCGGCAGTCGTTGAGGGTGACAGCTATCACCGCTTCGAGCGGATGGAGATGAAAAAGGCCATGGCCGAGGCCCTCTCCAAAGGGGAGAACTTCTCCCATTTCGGCCCTGAAGCCAACCTTTTCGACAAGCTCGAGGAGCTGTTCAAGGTTTACGGCGAGACCGGCGGTGGACAAAAGCGTTATTACCTTCACAGTGGCGAGGAAGCGGCTGAACACAACGCCCGTCTAGGCGTTGATCTCAACCCAGGACAGTTCACCCCCTGGGAAGACATTCCCGGTGGAACCGACCTTCTTTTCTATGAAGGTCTGCACGGTGGTGTGGTGGGTGACAGCTACGACGTGGCTGCTCAAGCCGATCTGCTTGTGGGCGTGGTGCCCATCACCAACCTGGAGTGGATTCAGAAAATCCACCGAGACAATGCCGAGCGGGGCTATTCCGCCGAAGCCATTGTTGACACCATCCTGCGCAGCATGCCGGATTACATCAACCACATCTGCCCACAGTTCAGCCGCACGGACATCAATTTCCAGCGGGTGCCCACCGTGGATACCTCCAACCCCTTCATCTGCAGAAACATTCCCACTCCGGATGAAAGCTTCGTGATCATTCACTTCCGCAAGGGAGCCAGAGAGAAGTGGGGGATCGACTTCAATTACCTTCTCAGCATGATCCACGATTCATTCATGTCGAGCCCAACGAGCATCGTGGTGAATGGCGGCAAAATGGGTTTTGCGATGGAGCTGATCCTGACGCCGATCATTCACAGAATGATCGAAGAAAAGAAGAAGCTAGGCTGATTTCAGCTCTGTTCCAGTCACGACGAATCGTCCTATCGTGGGTTCATCTGAACGATCAGGTGAACCCATTTCTTCGTATTCACCATCCTTTGTGATTTCAGGTGCTGGTGGTCATGCCGGACTGACACCACGCTGGGATCAAGTGGACAGCAGGCGTTTGATCGCCCTCGCGCGCAGGGTTTATTTCAAGCACCTCACCACCAATGGTTACCACTTGGATCCATTTGGAGTGGTCGTGAATAGTGACAATGATGACGGTCGCGTTGTGTTTGAAACGCCGACCCTGCTGCCCGAAGAGCAGTTCATCAGCGCAGAGCTGATCGGAGTAAGGCTCAAGCGCGCCAAAAGCCCGAGAGAACGGCAGAAAGGAGGCTCGCTTTAGTGACTCTTGTGCTGATCTCCCTGGCCCTCTTCGGTGCCTGCATCGGCAGCTTCACCAACGTCGTGGTGTGGCGACTGCCAAGACAGGAATCTCCGATTTGGCCAGGTAGTCACTGCCCGAGCTGCGGTCATGCCGTGCGATGGCATGACAATGTCCCGGTGCTCGGGTGGTTGCGACTGAGGGGCCGATGTCGCGACTGCTCGGCAGCGATCTCAGCCCGTTACCCAATTGTGGAAACCTTCAGTGGTTGCCTGTGGGTCAGCGCCCTGATAGCGGCCCAACGCAGCAGCGACAACAGCATGGTGCTGATCACGCTGCTAATGGGGCTTGTGCTGGTGAGCCTCCTGCTGCCGCTGGTTCTGATCGATCTCGACCACCTGTGGTTGCCGGAACCGATCTGCCGAGCAGGGGTGATCTGCGGCGTCCTTGCCACAGCCCTTCTGGCCTGGGGAGGAGGCAGTGACAACCCAAAAGCGGTTCTGCTGAACCATCTGATCGCCAGCGCGACCGGACTGCTGGTGATGGAAAGCCTGAGCGCCCTCGCTGAACGAATCCTGGGCCAACCTGCCCTCGGCCTCGGAGACGCCAAACTGGCCGCTGTGGCTGGAGCCTGGCTCGGGCTAGGCGGCCTCGGGATCTCCATGGCTCTTGCGGTGTTCTCCGGTGCTGCAGTTGGAACAGTGGGTCGATGGACCGGCCGCCTTGGGCCCAGGCAACCGTTCCCCTTCGGTCCCTTCATCGCCTTCGGGATCTGGATGACATGGCTGATGGGAGCCTCGTGGTGGTGGCAACGCTGGCTGGCCCTGATGGGGGGGGCCTGAACTCTCGTCTTAAATGGTTCCAGTAGAAGGGATTGCGTGTCGCTGTTCGACTGGTTCGCGGATCGCCGTAAGGAACAGTCCGTCGTGAAAGTTGTTCAAGAGCCCGAAGAAGGCGACGGTCTCTGGAGCAAATGCCCTGAATGCGGCCAGGTGGTGTATCGCAAAGATCTGCTGGCCAATGCCAGCGTCTGCAGCAACTGCGGACATCACCATCGGATCTACAGCGCTGAGCGCATCGCTTTGATTGCCGATGAAGGCAGTTTTGAAGCGATTGACGAAGCGCTGGCCCCAACCGATCCTCTCGTTTTTAAAGACCGTCGTGCCTACGCCGACCGACTGCGTGAGACCCAAGCCGGTACAGGGCTCCGCGATGGGGTGATGACAGGATTGTGCCGGGTGGACGACATCCCCATGGCCCTGGCAGTGATGGATTTCCGCTTCATGGGCGGATCCATGGGATCGGTTGTGGGAGAGAAGTTGACCCGCCTGATCGAAACAGCCACAGACAAGCGGCTGCCGCTGCTGATTGTCTGCGCGTCAGGGGGAGCTCGCATGCAGGAAGGCATGCTCAGCCTGATGCAGATGGCCAAGATCTCAGGCGCCCTGGAACGGCATCGCGAAGCAGGTGTTCTTTACATGCCCCTGCTCACCCACCCAACCACGGGAGGGGTGACCGCCAGCTTCGCCATGCTGGGTGACCTGATTTTGGCAGAACCGAAAGCCCTGATTGGCTTCGCCGGACGCCGAGTGATCGAACAGACCCTGAGGGAAAAGTTGCCCGACAACTTCCAGACGGCGGAATACCTCCAAGACCACGGATTCGTGGACACGATCGTTCCCCGCACCCAGCTGAAATCCACTCTGGCCATGCTGATGAAGCTGCATGGCTGCCTGCAGGGGAGTGCCGCAGTCTGATGAGCGTTGGCCCCCTTTTCAAAACCGCACAGTGGATCGGCATGGTGGTGGTTTCACTCCTGCTTCTCCTGCTTGCGGGTCCCGTCCTGGCAGGTCCTGTTGATTGGCGAGAGGTTCCATCCAGTTCCGAAGGCCAACAGTGGTGGGACGCTGGCAGTGTTCGACGTAGCAAGGACGGCACCGTTTCAGTGCTGAGCCGCTACAGCCTGAGAACGGAGGATGAATCACCGGCCTTAGGAACCTTGGTCGTGATGGACATCGATTGCGACCAACGCCTGTATCGAGACACGCAGAAAAATGGTCTTCCCCGCCTCAGGGCCTCCTGGGAAGCTCCGGCTGACGACGATCTGATCTCCGAAGTGATCGATGCTGTCTGCAGCTCCGGATTGGCCTGATCCCTCTTTGCTCTCTTTCCCCCCTGATGCCCCATGGCTTTGAGCTCCAACCGAGATCCAATTGGTGTCGCCGTTGCCGGTCTTGGTTTCGGGGCATCCGTTCACCTTCCTGCACTGGAAGCGAACCCTGATCTCAAGGCCGTAGCGCTGTGGCACCCACGCAGCGAGCGCCTGGATCAAGTGGGCCGAGACACCAGCTTGAAGGGTTATGAGGCGTTCGACGCCTTGCTCGAGGATCCCAGTGTGGAGGCAGTCATCATCGCCACACCACCGGGACCGCGTTATGACCTCGCTCTACGCGCTCTGGCCGCCGGGAAGCATCTTCTGCTTGAAAAGCCAGTTGCCCTGAATGCTGATCAGGTGGCTGACCTGCAGCGGACAGCCTCGAGCGCAGGTCTCAGCGTGGCTGTGGATTTTGAATATCGGGCAGTGCCGCTCTTTCAGCAGACAGAAAAGCTTCTGAGCAACGGCGCAATCGGCACACCCTGGCTTGCAAGGCTCGACTGGCTGATGAGCAGCCGGGCCAATCCAAAACGCCCTTGGAACTGGTATGCCAAAGCCGACGAAGGCGGCGGTGTGCTGGGTGCCCTCGGCACCCATGCCTTCGACATGCTGGCCTGGCTGATCGGTCCGGTGCAGACCCTGCAATCAATCACGCAAACCGCCATCGCGCACAGGCCGGATGCAAGTGGTGACAGTCAGGCCGTCACAGCGGAGGACATCGCCCTGATCAACACAACGCTCACGACCCATCAGGGAGCACCACTGGCCGCACAGGTGGCTCTGGCATCGGTGGCGCGCAATGGCAGGGGTTGCTGGCTGGAGATCTACGGATCGGAGGGAAGTTTGAAGCTGGGCAGTGAGAACCAAAAGGACTACGTGCACGGGTTCTCTCTCACCCTTCAACGGGACGGCGAACCCCCTCGCAGCATTCAGGCGGATGAGGAGTTCCGCTTTGCGAAAACCTGGAGTGACGGGCGCGTTGCCCCTGTCGCTCGGCTGCAAGGTTGGTGGGCGGAGAGCATGCGCAGCGGCCGGCCGATGGTGCCAGGTCTGTTGGAAGGGCTTGCCAGTCAGAAGGCATGCGACCGCTGCCTTGAGATGGCCTTGGGACAGTGATCGAGGGGAGACAAGAATCCAGGGGTTAGATCCGGTAGATTCGCCCCCATTCGTCTCTAAGACGTTCCACCTCGAGGTTCTTTCCCATGGCGCTCGTTCCGCTTCGGCTTCTGCTCGACCACGCCGCCGAAAACGGCTACGGCATTCCTGCGTTCAACGTGAACAACCTGGAACAGGTGCAGGCGATCATGGAAGCGGCTGATGAGACCGACAGCCCCGTGATCCTGCAGGCCTCCCGCGGCGCCCGCAGCTACGCCGGTGAAATCTTCCTTCGTCACCTGATCCTGGCCGCCACCGAGACCTATCCCCACATCCCCGTGGTGATGCACCAGGACCACGGCAACGCTCCCGATACCTGCTACTCCGCTGCCATCAACGGTTTCACCTCCGTGATGATGGATGGCTCCCTGGAGGCCGACGCCAAGACTCCCGCCAGCTACGACTACAACGTGGCCGTCACCAAGCAAGTGGTGGATTTCGCCCACTCCGTGGGTGTGAGCGTTGAAGGTGAGCTGGGCTGCCTTGGTTCCCTGGAAACCGGCAAGGGTGAGGCTGAGGACGGCCACGGTTTCGAGGGTGAGCTGTCCAAGGACATGCTGCTCACCGATCCTGCTGAAGCAGCTGACTTCGTTGCCAAGACCAAGTGTGACGCCCTGGCCATCGCCATCGGCACCAGCCACGGCGCTTACAAGTTCACCCGCAAACCCACCGGTGAAGTACTGGCCATCAGCCGCATCGCTGAAATCCACAAGGCCATCCCCAACACCCACCTGGTGATGCACGGCTCTTCCTCCGTTCCCCAGGAATGGTTGGAGATGATCAACAAGCACGGTGGTTCCATCCCCGAGACCTACGGCGTTCCCGTCGAAGAGATCCAGGAAGGCATCCGCAACGGTGTGCGCAAGGTGAACATCGACACCGACAACCGCCTCGCCTTCACCGCTGCTGTGCGCGAAGCGGCCATGGCTGATCCCGCCAACTTCGACCCCCGCCACTTCAACAAGCCGGCACGCAAGTACATGAAGCAGGTGTGTCTCGACCGCTATCAGCAGTTCTGGGCCGCCGGCAACGCCAGCAAAATCAAGCAGGCCAGCATCACCCACTACGCCGGCCTTTACGCCAAAGGTGCTCTCGATCCCAAGGCTGCTGTCGCAGCCTGATTGTTGCCATCGAACCCATCAGAAGCGGGGGCCTGCCAAGGCCCCCTTTTTTGTGCTTAGGCAGACACCACATCCAGATCCATCCGATTGTTGGCCCTGCGACCTTCCACTTCGATCACCAGCTGTTCTGGATCGGCGATGACGGAGATTCTGTGGTCGCCCTTTGGCAGAGACAAGGGCATGGTGAAGTCTTCACTTTCACCGGCTTTGAGCCATGGAATGCGTACATAGCGGTGGTTGCTGTAGCGGTCATCGATCACGACAGCGACGCCCACATCACTGACGTCCATGCTGCCGATATTGCTGACACGGAAGTGAAGTGCACCTGCTCGATAGACAAGGCTCTCGATCGCCAGGTCACTGGCCAGTGCCTTGATGCTGCGCAGCGGATAAATCCATAGGCTCTCAAGCCGTGCCAGGCGGGTTGAAGGATGTTCATGGTGGAGATGGCCGCCATAGGCCAGGTCGGTGCTGCAGCCATGCAGATGCAGATGGGCGCCTTCTTGTGGAACGGTCACCCGTCCCAGTTCCGGCTCCGTATCGAAGAACCCACAGCAATCCCATTGCATGGAGCGGCCGAGGTACCGGATCGGATCGTTTGCATCGACCCCAGGTTGCGGTGCGAGCCGGTAGTGCTGAAGCATGTCGTAGAGGCTGAGGCCGGCGACTGTGGTGCCTGCCTCACTGGAAGCAATCCCGAGGTTTCTGCGCTGTTGTCCCATGCAGAGCTTGGAGGCCACGGTGATCACCAGTTCATGCCAGTGCGCGATCAAACGCACGCCGTAGATCGGTGCCGCCTCCAGGGTGCCAAGACGCTGCCCCTGGGCGATGGCGTCCTCCACAAGGCCTTGCAGTGACCGTCCCTCCGGGTCTCCGAGGATCTCGAGATCGACTGGTCGACGCAGAGCCCTGGCATCCCCGGTGAAACACACATAGGGGAAATGACCGCTGCCATCGCCAGGGGTGAGTCTGACGATGCTTCCGTCGTGGGCGACACATCGCCAGATCGCGGACTCCTGGTCGCCATTGCGCAGGAAAGTCAGTTCACCGTTATCGACACTGGTGGTTGTGCCGAGCCCCAAGACATCACCTTCCAAGGGGATCTTCTCAAGCGGAAGATGTTCACGCACATCCCCAAGGATCAGATCACAGACAGTGTTCGCAATGGTGAGGTCGGACATGAAACGGTGCGATCTTGCTCAGCGGTAGCGGACTTCAGCCCAGCCAACCAGCGTCTGTTGTTGATTCATCCAAAAAGATGAAGGGTGCCATTGTTCCCATTCAGCCGTGCCTGCGCTCCCAATGGCAGGGACAGATTGGGCAGACCATGGCCCAGAGGCAGATCCAAAACAAGAGGGACTCCGAGATCCGAGAGCCGTTCCTCGAGAATCTCAGCCATCGAAAAATCACCGGGAAGAATGTCGTCCTCCTTCCAGCTGAAACGACCGCAAGCCACACCCGCCACGTTGTTCAAGAGCCCCGCACTGCGCCACTGCGTCAGCATGCGATCCACGCGGTAAGGAGCCTCACCCACATCTTCAAGCACCAAAACAGATCCCTGAAGGGACGGAAACCACGGGGTGCCGATCAGATGAGTAGCCACCGTGAGATTGGTCACCACCAGGGAGCCCTGGGCTGAACCGGCACGCAGCGGGCGACCCTGCAACGGTGCTGTCGGCTCACCTTTTAGAAGCGAGACTGTGCGTTGCCATTGGTCCTCCGGTCCACCGGTGGAGCCATGAATGGCGCCAAGAAGTCCGGCTTTCCACTGCGCTAAAAGCAGGGCGCTGCTGTCTGAAAAACCAAGCGACCAGAAGGACCGTTTCGGAAACCGAACGCCCGCTTCAAGGATCCGGGCAGCACCCCAGCCCCCACCCACATACATCACCCCATCCAACGTGGGATCGTTCCAGGCGTCCTCCAAGACCTGGCGTCGCTGAGCGTCGGTTCCCGAAAACCACTGCCACTGCCCACGCACTTGGGCTGGGACCTCCAGGACCCACCCCTGGGCCTCACAGCGTTGCACCAGAGGATTGAAATCCGTGTCTGGATCAATCCAGGTCCCAGGGTTGAGAGCGCGCAGCCGCGAGCCTCTCACCAGCGGTCGTAGAGGTGGAAGCGCTCGGGGCGTTTGGCGTGCCCTCACGCCACCAGGCCAGAGTGAAGCCATCGCCCCAGAACCGACCGCTAACGACGCCAGCTTCAGCAGCGATCGACGGCGCATGATTCAGGAGAGCAGAGCCTCCAGGATCGCGCGACCGGCTGTACTTCCGGTCACCGGATCGCAGGCGCGCTCCGGGTGCGGCATCAGACCCAGCACATTGCCCTGCACATTGGTGATACCGGCAATGTCGGCGACAGAACCATTGGGATTACGGCAATAACGCAGAGCGATGGCGTCGTCGTCCTGCAGCTTCTTCAGCGTGTCGTCACTGCACTGAAAGCGGCCCTCCCCGTGGGCGATCGGCAAGGAGAACTGGTCATCGCGTGCGCAGGTCGCCAGCCAGGGAGTGCGATCACTCACCACCGCAAGGGGAGTGGACTCACAGATGAAGTGGAGATGACGATTCCTAGTCAGGGCACCAGGCAGCAGACCGAGTTCCGTCAGCACTTGAAATCCGTTGCAGATTCCGAGAACACGCCCTCCCTGAGAGGCAAAATCTCGAAGGGATTCGAGCACAGGCGCGAAACGGGCAATGGCGCCACAGCGCAAATAGTCGCCGTAACTAAATCCACCCGGCAGCACGACGGCCTCTAAACCACTGAGATCGCGATCCTCGTGCCAGAGGTACCGGGTCGGGTGACCGAGACACCCTTCTGTGGCCCAGCGGACATCGCGGTCACAATTTGATCCTGGGAAAACGACAACCCCAATGGTCATGACTGCGAGAGCTCCAGAGTCCAGTTCTCGATCACAGGATTGGCCAGAAGGCGATCACTGAGCAGTTCAACCCTGCGCCGCGCCTCTGCCTCATCAGGCGCATCCAATTCCAATTCCACTGCTTTGCCGATGCGGAGATGGGTAATCCCATCCACTCCAAGTCGCTGGGCAGCGGCACGGGTGGCTTCTCCCGCGGGATCGAGGACCGATGGGCGCAGTTGCACCAGAACGCGGGCTTGAAAACGCGGCACGAGCTCTGAACGGGGATTGTTAAATCTTGACAGGCCAGGGACCCGCAAAGACTCTGCCGATTGCACGTTGAAGACAGTTGAGTCAACCCGCTGACGCGTGACTGCCTCCAGCAACGCTGTTCGTCAATCCGCCGCTCTGCTGATGGTCGCAGTGTCTGTCTTCTCGACTCCGGCCAAGACTGAATCCGCTTCAGCCGACGCAATGGAGTGTCGCAATGCGAATCAGGCCTGGTCTCCCTGCCGCTACGTGAGCGAACAACCGGGAGCTCGCTGGGAGCTGGCGTTCAGCAACCAAGTGGTGCGTTTTCAGCACGATGGCAGCGGCACGATGCAGATGCAGATCGGAGACCAGACCCCCTGGGCCGAGGTGCAGACGCGCTGGAGTGCGGATGGAACGCTCTGCTGGAACACGGTCTGCGCCCGCGGCGACATTCCGCTGGACTGAGGTCAGCTTTCAAACGTGGCATTCACCGACAGCTCAAAGGGCACGGCAGATGTCGGCAGATTGAGCAGGTTGGCGCAGAGAGTCGCGAGGTCGCCCGGCTGCGTCATCAATTCGGGTGCCAGAGGACTCGTTGCGCGTGCCATATCGGTGTTCACCCAGCCTGGACAGATGGCGGTCACGCGGATTCCCTGATCCCAGCCTTCGTTGCGCATCGCCTGGCAGAGGCCCATCAAGGCGAACTTGCTGGCCGAATAACCCGCCAGCTTGCCCTTGCAGCGTTTTCCGCTCATGGAGACCAATACCTGAATCCGACCCTTTTGTGAGGCCACCAGCGCCGGCCAGGCTGCACGCGTCAGCCACCAGGGGCCCTTCACATTCACACTCCAGAGCTCGTCGGGCTCATCGGACTGCGCATCACTGAACAGCAACGGTGTGTTCCTGAGGATTCCTGCGCAGTGGATCAGGGTGTCGAGTGCTCCGAACGCCTGCTGCACCGCCTGCACAGCCCGCTCCGCATCCTCTGGATCCCTGGCGTCGTAGCGACAGAGCGAGAGGGCATCGCCATGGAGATGCGGATCAAGCCCTGTGTTGCGGAGGCGTTCAGGATCGCGAACAGCCAGACAAAGGCGATGTCCCTGAGACAGCAGCAAGGTGGCAATCGACCGGCCGATACCCCGGCTCGCACCTGTGATCAGAACCGTTCGCATAGTGGGATGACGTAGAGGAAGGCAAACCCATGGCGGACTGGACCCAGGCATTCCAAGGCTGGAACCTGAGCTGGAAAAGCCTGCTCAGCAATCAACAGGGGGAATGGTGGCTGGTGGCCCAGCTGCTGCTGATCGTGGGGCATCTGGCTCGTCCATGGCCGAGCCTGAACGCGCTTGGCGTCCACTGGCCGCTGGCAACAACAATGATTGGCCTTGGGGTCTTGGCCGCAGGACTGTGGATGGCGGTTCAGGGATTCCGTGCCCTGGGACCAAGTCTCTCGCCCTTGCCGGAACCCAAAAAGGGGGCTGCACTGGTTACGACAGGGGTGTATACCCACTGCCGCCATCCTCTTTACAGAGCGGTTTTGGTGTGTTCCTTCGGAGTGACCCTCGCCTTGGGAAGTCTGCTGCACATGGCTTTGCTTCTCGGTCTGGTGGTTGTCCTCACAGGAAAGGCGCACCGGGAAGAGCGTGAACTGCTCAAATGCTGCCCCAATTACGCGGACTACATGAAAACCACAGCATCAATCGTGGCTCATATCCCTGGCCTGGACTGGCGCGCAACAGGGGCCGGATAAGAAACCGTTTATTTATTTTTGAACTGATAAGGATTGCCCGTAAGACAGGTTCGTTTTTCTGTCAGCGGGATGCAAATCGTCCGAGACCGCCAAACCCTCTGCCGCTTCTTTGTACAAGCGGTTGTGGCCACAGCCTTGATCGGACTGGCTGTTCCCTCCGCAGCGCGCGCTGACCTTCGGGATGGCGAGCGTCCGTCCCTGATGGCCCTGCTCGAGCCCGTTGAACCGCAGACTGAGCCTGTCCCCACCCTTGTCCTGGAAAGGACCGACCGCCGCATCACCTCAACGGGCGATCCGATCTGGGATCTGAGGCTCGAGATTCCAGGGAAACCCACGCGTCGTTTTGACGCCGTCAGCGGACGGGCCAATCGTCAGAACGCTGACCGCGACCGCATGGGAAGCCGGGCCCCCCTGCCTGCAGGCACCTACAGCGTTGGCCCGGTGGAACCCCTCGCCGACGGGGCCTATCCCGAGCTCGGCCCTGTCTGGATCAGCATCGAGCCCACGTTCACAACAGGGCGCAGAGTTCTGGGAATCCACCAGGACCCGAGCGCCGGTCGCCTAAATACCCAGAGCGGCACTCTTGGTTGCATCGGCCTGGTGAACCGCAAGGACATGCTCGATCTCTCCGCTCTGATCGAACGGTCAGGAACCCAGCGACTTGTGGTGATGAACTGAAAGGTGCAACCACGCCTTTTGCAGCGCTAGCGACTGGTCAGAAGCCTGCTCTCGAGACTCTCCGCTGCACCCTTTTGGAGGCCGATCACGACGAGCTCGAGACCGATGCCTTCAGCAGGCATCCAGGCATGGTCCGGAGCTGCCTCAAACCAGCTGTCCAACCTGGGGCCGACCATCTGAATCTGTAAAGGGAGGCTCTTCCCTGGAAGCCAGACACGACCTTTGAGTCGGATCACGTGATGCGTGCGGACGAACTCCGGCAGGAGCCGCTCAAGCGTGGTGCGATCAAAGGATCCATCCAGCCGGATCTGACCGCTGATGGCCTCCACATGGCTGTGATCGTGATGATCGTGATCGTGATCGTGATCGTGATCGTGATGATCGTGATCGTGATCGTGATGCCCAGTTTCGTCAGCGTGATCAGCGCGTTGGCGCGATTCAAGGGACTCAAGCCCGAGCACCAGAGCTGGATCAACCTGCCCTCGGCTGATCGCCAATGTGCTCGCACCGGGACGCAGCCGCGGCTCGATTGCCTCCAAAACGGTCTCCAATTGCGGAGGCTGTAAACAATCGGAACGGCTGATCAACACCAGATCCGCAGCCTGAAGCTGGTCCTCGAACAGATCCTCAATAGCGGTGAGGTGGTCAAGGCTCTGATCCTCCTGTCGCTGACGTTCCAGCGCCTCAGGATCACCGACGGGACTGCCACCACTCATCGCTTCACCATCCACAACGGTGACAACCCCGTTCACATGCACCCGCCGACGGATGGCAGGCCACTCCAGAGCCTGGAGCAGGGGACGGGGAAGGGCCAGACCACTCGTTTCAACAACAATCCCATCAAGCTGATCCGATCGCTCTAGGAGCGTTTCCATCGTGGGCAGGAAATCGTCCTGAACGGTGCAGCAGAGGCAACCGTTGTTGAGTTCCACAAGGCGGCTTTCCACCTCATCCTCCGGGCAGAAACCGCAGCTGCGGATCAGATCGCCATCGAGCCCGACGGTGCCGAACTCATTCACCATCACGGCAAGACGCTGACCGCTCTGGGTGAGAAGGTGACGAAGAACTGTGGTTTTACCGGCGCCAAGAAAGCCGGTGATCACTGTGACGGGAAGTCGCTTGGCCATCAACGGCAACCCAGAGATTCCTTGGTGCTCACACCACTGAGGCTGTTCACTCCGCTGGCGCGTCCGCAAAGAGCCTTGAGCTGGGAAAGGTCGATCACGGCATTGGTGAAATCAGTTCCTTCAATCTCAGCGTCGTTGAAGCGGCTCTGCATCAGCATTGCGTTGGTGAAGTTCGCATTGCGCAGATCGGCCCCATCGAACCGGCTGGAGAAAGCAACCACATCCTCAAGATCAGCGCCCCGAAGATCTGCACCCTGAAGCTGTGAGGTGTTGATCACAGCCCCGCGGAGATCGGCTTCCCCGAGATCTACCTCGCGCAGATCAGCCTTGAGAAATTCCTTTTCCTTTAAATCCCGTCCATGCATATCGGACGTGATGTCCTGCACCGCGCGCTGCCCGCGCAGCTCCGGAGCCGTGATCGCCTCAACGGAGGGTCCATCGATCAGAACACCTGTGAATACAACCAAAGCGGCGAGCAAGGCAGTGGTCAGGTGGCGACGCAAGTTGCAGAGAAGCGCAGATACGGGCATGAGGAAGAAGCTCGGCGGGTGCCGGAAGCAGCTGCCGTAATTTGAACAGTCACGTTATGGCAGAGATCTGCCCAGCCACGTGTCATGGCCAAGACTCTTCGGGTGGTGGTTCCACCCCACCCACTCATTGCCCACTGGCTGACAGTGCTGCGCCATGAACGAACGCCAGCAGCTCTGTTCCGAACAGCCATGGAGGAACTGGGCCGATGGCTGAGTTACGAAGCGCTCCGCGATTGGTTGCCGCACCGCCGGGAGGTGGTCAAGACACCACTCGCAAGCACCGAAGGAACGATGGTCGAGGCAGGCGTTCCTTTGCTGGCGGTTCCGATTCTTCCTGGAGGCCTGCACCTTTGGGAGGGGGCACGCCAGGTGCTTCCGAATGCAGATCTATGCCTGGACGGAATCCCCTCTGGAATCGATGCCCAGGCCGGGCTCCTGCTGTTTTTCGATCAGATCCGTGATGGTGAGGGTGTTGTTTCGATTTTGGAGAACCTGCAACAGGAAGGCGTCGACGGGCGTCGCCTGCGCGTGATCACCGCGCTCTGCGCGAGCCCCGGATTGAAACGGATCGGTGAGGCCTTCCCTGATATCACCATCCACACCGCCTGCATCGATGCCGATCTCGATGAACAGAACCGAATTGTCCCTGGAATCGGTGACCCCTTGCAAAGGCTCGGGATCAGATCAGGGCAAGCCACCTAATGTTTAAAAATTGACTGGTTGCCCATGGTGCGACAGCAAGACTCTGCTTCAACAACGCTGGCAACGCTTGTCAGCGGTGTCGTTCTGGGAGCAGCCGGCCTTAGCTGGTGGCTGATCTCAGAAGCGGACCGTCGCCGGCGGCTGCGCTACAAGCGCTCAATGCTGTATGCGCCGAGAATGCAGGATGGAAGCGAGGCACTGAGTCCGGGCGAGCGGCTGCCACTTGAGACAGACAGCCAGCTGGAAGCGCGGGTTGAGCAACTGAATGCCGCCATCGCGGATGTGCGCAAGCAACTTGAGGATCTCGGCTCTAGGGGGTGACCAGCGCGGCCGGTAGGTTGATTCCAGTTTCACGCCGGATGACGGCCTGATCATGCTCCGCTCCGATGCCGTCACCAAGGGGATCCAGCGCTCTCCCAACCGGGCGATGCTGCGGGCCGTGGGTTTCGGCGATCAGGACTTTGGCAAGCCGATCATCGGCATCGCCAACGGCTACAGCACGATCACGCCCTGCAACGTCGGGCTCGATGACTTAGCCCGGCGTGCCGAAGAGGCGGCCCGGCTGGCCGGTGGAATGCCACAGACCTTCGGAACCATCACCGTCAGCGACGGCATCTCGATGGGCACCGAGGGAATGAAATATTCCCTGGTGAGCCGGGAAGTGATCGCTGACGCCATCGAAACGGCCTGCAATGGCCAGAGCATGGATGGCGTGTTGGCCGTGGGCGGCTGCGACAAGAACATGCCTGGGGCCATGCTCGCGATGGCGAGGATGAACATCCCGGCGATCTTCGTGTATGGCGGCACCATCAAGCCGGGAAAACTGGGCGGCTGCGACCTCACCGTGGTGAGTGCTTTTGAAGCAGTGGGTCAGATCACCAGCGGCAAGATCGACGAAGAGCAGCTCACGGCCATTGAGAAAAATGCCTGCCCTGGTGCTGGCAGCTGCGGCGGCATGTTCACCGCCAACACCATGAGCGCTGCTATCGAAACGATGGGGCTGAGCCTTCCCCACAGCTCCACCATGGCCGCTGAAGATGAGGAAAAGGCTGACAGTGCAGCCCGATCGGCCGAGGTGTTGGTGCAGGCGATCCAGGCCGGCATCCGTCCCCTCGATCTGATGACCCGGGAGGCCTTTGAAAATGCCATCAGCGTGATCATGGCGGTGGGTGGCTCCACCAATTCCGTGCTGCATCTGCTGGCCATAGCCCGCACGGCCGGCGTTGCACTGGCCATCGACGACTTTGAACAGATCCGCCAGCGCGTTCCGGTGATCTGTGATCTCAAACCCAGTGGCCGTTACGTCACGGTGGATCTCCACCGCGCCGGTGGGATTCCCCAGGTGATGAAACTGCTGCTGGATGCCGGCCTCCTCCACGGTGATTGCCGCACGATCGAAGGCAAAACCCTCAAGGAACTGCTTGCGGATGTGCCCTCCACACCACCCGCGGATCAGGATGTGATTCGGCCGCTCTCCAATCCCCTGTATGCCAAGGGCCACCTGGCCATCCTCAAGGGCAACCTGGCCAGCGAAGGGGCCGTCGCCAAGATCAGTGGTGTGAAGAATCCAGTGATCACAGGCCCAGCCAGGGTTTTTGAAAGCGAAGAAACTTGCCTGGAAGCGATTCTCGACAACCAGATCCAGGCCGGTGATGTGGTGGTGGTGCGCAACGAAGGCCCCGTCGGCGGTCCTGGCATGCGCGAAATGCTCAGCCCCACCTCCGCCATCGTGGGTCAGGGGCTGCTCGACAAGGTGGCGCTGATCACCGATGGCCGTTTCTCCGGTGGCTCCTACGGGTTGGTCATCGGCCATGTGGCGCCTGAAGCGGCAGTCGGGGGCACCATTGGTTTGATCGAGGAAGGAGACAGCATCACCGTGGATGCCAATCAACTGCTGCTGCAGCTGAATGTGGACGATGCCGAGCTGGAGCGACGTCGGAATGCATGGTCCGCCCCGGTTCCGAAATACCGCACCGGAATCCTCGGCAAATATGCCCGGCTTGTGAGTTCCAGCAGCCAGGGCGCGGTCACCGATCAGCCCTGACTCAACAGGGCGAAAAGGAAGAAGAACAAGCTTTATGCATCACTCCTCGGAATGATGCATAAAGCAAACACCAGGAAAAGAAAAATCAAAAGATAGACCTTTGAGTTTCAAAAAATAAATAAAACCGAACGGCAAATATTTAAACGCGAGAGCTCAACGCAAGAGCAAGAGAGAAGTGGCAAATGAGGGCTCACAACACACAACCATTCATGAAACAAACAAATTTAGTACGAACAAAGAAATTAAAATAACAAAAACGAGAAAAACAAAACTTAATCTGACACTGCAAATCATGATGGCTAGGTTGAAAGTTAGGTCTCACCTCAGATGCATTCATGACAATGCAAAATATACTCTCGCAAGAAAAAAGAGGAGTGCAACAGAAAACACAGGCACAGGGGCCGAAGGGTCTACGAAGAGTAGATAACGAGAACGATAGAGATGAAGAACTCCTTGCAGAACTAAAAAGAAAAACGAAAACAACAGAAATAATTAAAACAAGGAAGAAACGAGACCCACTAGACGAAGAAGAATTTGAAGTAGCACATGCACAACATTCAAGAACTAAAAGGAAGTTTGCAAGGAGGCACCATCAATTCAGCAATAGGCGCGAGCAAAGAGCAAGAATCGAAACCAGGCAGGCACCAATGCAAATCAAGATTGAACATCAGTGGCAAAAAATAAAACCAGGTAAAAAAATCAAACAAGGCAGACAATACAACAACATATTAACACAACAAAACAAGCATAATCAAATCATTACCTGCGTACTAACAGAAAAGTTAAATAGCACTTAAAAGCGATAACCAGCTCATCAAACTGAAGACATCAAAGAACAAACCAGCAAAAACTTTTCAATTCAATCATCATGACCATCAATCTCACCGATCGACAAGCAGCAATAGCAACCGACGCGTTTGGCATCACATACGTTGTTTGGGTCGACAATGGCTTTTTATGGCAGGCAATCTATGATGACAATGCTGAAGAATGGAAAGATGCAAGAACAATCACAAGTATTGGCCAACAATCTGTCCTCGGCCTGAATTTAGTCACAGACCCGTCATTAATTAATTTAGACAATGGAGCGACGACAGCGCCTGGCTTAGCCGTTGTATGGCAGCAAGGAGAGCTGAACAACAGCGAATTCTTCTATATTACAGCAGATTACGATGCAAATGGACAGACAAAGTGGCAGGACAAGGGTGAACAACTGACGAATGATCAGGTTGGTGATTTAGAACCACAATCCATTGTATACCCAGACGGCAACTCAGCAAATGTTCGAGTCGGTGTTATAGGAACCAAGGTTGATATTGAACGAGCAGCCGACCTTGGCATCAAAGAAGACACTGATCTTTACTCAATAAACCTACCTGAACTAAACAAAATAACCCCGGATATTCCATCTAATTTACCAACATTACCGAATAATTTTCCTGCAATCATAGAGCCAGCCAACAAAAGAAGGAACCCAGCAAACTACATACCACAAACCATTAACAATGGACTAATCAATACAGGGCTTCTAAACAGTGATAATTCCTCTAACACAAGCTCATCGAACAGCGGCTTTCAGGGTTTTGGAGCGAGCATTGATGCGGCAATAGACTTTAGCATCAGTGATATCTTTAAAGCATGGAATACTGATGCAAGCGTAAGACCAGAAATACTAAAAAAGCTTGTAAAAAGTTTACTCGACAAAATTGACTATAGCGGTGCGCTGAAAGGAGGAAAAGACTTTAATGGTGATTCGTTTCTTGAACAAGACGGGACACTAACATACTCATTATTTGAAGGTGAATCTAAAGGACCTGTCTTCAGAAAAGATGAAGTAAAAGATCCATCCTCAATAAATAATGTGGTCTCAATTTCAGGCAAATTAGATTCAACATATACATTCAACAATGGACAAACAGGATCAAGTTCACTTTCTGAAATAGACCAAGACTTTACAGTATCTCTTGATCTTAAAATACCATTATTAGCACCTTACGAAGATGGCGTTCCAGGGATAACTGTGAATGCTGATTTTAGTGCTGGGAGTGAACTGTCAGTAACATTGATACCTAAAAAAAATTCGTCATATGCTCCGCAATCATTTGCCATAGAGCTGGGATCCTTGGGTCTTGAACTTGGCCAAGAAGCTGGAATCGCGGCAAGTATTGCTTATGCAACCGGGCAAACTGAATCGGGAGATTCATTAAAAAATGCAATCGCTGCTGCAATTGCAGAATCATCAATTATAAGTTTAGCGGATTCAATTACCCAAGATACTCTACAAGGATTTGAGGAGACATTAACGATTGGATTTCCAGTACTTTCGGGGACCATCAAAGGAAAAATTGGCATAAAAAATTTCTTAGACTTGACTTTCAATGGTGGGTTGGATTTTTCTGTAAATTTCGGAAGTGAACCAGATTTTGTAACTGCTGGTATTCCATTAGGAGCAGGAGTTAAATTCGGGCCAATCTCATTAGGTTTTTCATTCGATCCAAGCTGGCAGTGGAATATCACAAGCGGCGGTTCGAGCGTGAATGGCACAGGTCAAACAACATCACTGGGTGGAGTTAATCAACAAAATTCTTTAAATCTATCGCAAGCATCAGTGGATGGCTCGTTGCTCACCTTGGATTTAGGGTCAGAGTTGAATGAGCTCCCTCAAGCAGATGATTTCACGGTCACAATCACACGTGCTGATGGAACAAGCAAAAAGATCAATCCCTTTGGAGTGATTCCGACGGAGTCAGGAAGTGGAGTGATACTCCAACTCAAAGAATCAATTGCACCATCAATTAATTTTGATTTCAGAGAGAATGATAAAAATCCATCTCCTACACAGAATCAAATCACAGTCAGCTTCACGAACAACGGCAATATTAAATCAAGCAGTGGAGCAACATTGGGGAATATAGTCGACTTGCCAGTAAGTAACAATACTCCACAAGAACTGAGCAGTATCTATAGCCCTATAAGCGGTAACAACGAGAACTATTCAACAGAAATCAACCCAGCACTTCTAGGAGACAATGTAGCAGCAGATCTCTCAGAAGACAGTAGCCCAGCGCTAAGCCTCACAGATAATAACGAGGTCTTAGTTGCATGGGTGACTGAGTCAGCAAACATTGCCCCCATTGCTGGAATTGGAATTCTCAATGCAGCAGGAACTATCTCTCAGATTCAGCTGAATTTCATCAATCAAATCACAAACACACCAAGTCTCGATCAGTTCAGCATTGCAGATACGCAAGGAAATCAATATGAAATCAACGGAATACGTGTAAATGGAAATACAGTTCAATTAAATCTAACAAACAACGTAGCTTCAGGCACTCAGCTAATAGCTAATTACCAACTAAGCTCTGACAACGCAAACAATTTAGTCATAAGGGATCAACAATTAAACACAAACATATACGTTGAGGAATTCGAAAACTTATTAATTAACAATCCAACTGTTAGCATTAGCACTGGGAGTTTAGACGCAGCGGAGCTGATCGGCACTGGTAATTTCATTCAAAGGGGTAGTAATTTAATTACATTGGCATTTAATCAACCATTATTTGCCAGCTCAACCAACTTTGAATTTGTCATAAGAAGCCAGGGAATAGAATATATAACCGAATCAGTAAGAATATTAGGAAATACAGTTCAATTGGTCATTACTCCCCCTGATGGAGAAAATTTAATCGGACAAGGCGATATCGCAACGGTCAGTTATACAGGAACTAGTTTATCAGGCAGTGTAATAGGAAGTTCGCCACAACCAATCAAGTCATTCCAGAATCAGCGGATCGATACAGCCACAGAAATTCCAACAACAGTGATCCAAACTTGGATTGGAACACCACCGAAAGGAGAGAACGCGAACACGTCAGCCAGCTTAGAAACGATTCCTGGCTCATCAGGATTCAATTTCACACCTGCCGCAGCACTGGATCAAAATGGGAACAATGTACTTGTTTGGGTCAATACAAAAACAAGCAATCTGAAAAACAAACAGATCCCGGGTGAATTTTACAGTGAAACAGAATCACAAGAGATTCTTAATACAATCGATCAATCCAACATTTTTTATTCGATTTATGATCCCACACAGCGATCTTGGAGTCTTGCAGAGGCTTTAAGCACACAACCGGGTGCAGACGGGCGAGTGGCGATAGGTCCCGGACCAGAGAACAACTTAATCGCTGCATGGATCAATTATGAAAGTGATAAACCAACGATTTACTGGTCTGAACTGACATTCAGCAACGGAACGCCAAATTGGAGTAAGCCAGAGATAGTGATTTCAAGTGCACAACCGGATGAAACAAGCCAACTCACAATTGAATTACTGAATGGTCAACCTGCCATCTTCTGGACAGAAACACAACCAACATCATACGCCGAATTAACCTTAGGAGAGAATCCAGTTCTATATTATCGCCTCAGCGAATCAAGTGGACCAATTCTGAACAACATCGGATCCTGGGGTGATGCAGGAAACGGAATGTATAGTGCGGGAGTCCAACTAAACCAAATCGGAGCATTAGAGGATCCAACCACCAAAAGCGGTGATCCTAATCGAGCGGCTAAGTTTGAAGCAGGAACATCGGCGAGTATTAATAATGCGATTCAGATCTACCGAGATTCCTTTACGATTGATTTCTGGTTCAAATTTGATGAAACACCGAATGCGGCAAACCCTATCAGCTTGGTCAATCTCAGCGATGTAGCACAGATCAGTTTTACGGGGAATGAGTTAGAGTTGTCCTTAGGTAATGCAAACAGCAATACAAGTATCAATTCAAGCACAAGCACAAATAACCCGTCATTTATAAAAGATCAGTGGTACTACGTAACGGCTGTTTATGATGCAACAGCACAGACGGCTGGTCTCTTTATTAATGGTGAAAATGTTGGAATCCTTGAAAATCTAGATCTCTTCCAGCCTGATTCAAGACCAGTCAGCACGATTCAACTCGCCGACGAAAACAATCAAACTGGTGTTTACCTCGACGAAGTTGCGTATTACGCTAGCGCGCTGAGTTTTAGCGATGTTTTAACGAGTGATCTTCAAAGCCCCAGCCTAACCGGCGCTGAATTACTTGAAATCATTAGCAATTCCAACGCAATTGGCAATAAATACAACAGTCAGTTCGTTGATCCACTGCCGCCCGAGCCGAACACATTCTATGTTGTATACGATACCAATAAACAGTCATGGGAAACAACAGAGAATCAAATTGTTCCTTTGTATCGGCCACAAGCCACCGCGCTGAATGATGAACGGAAACCAAGATGGGATGTTGTTTCATCGACAGCTGCCAACACAAATAATACGTATGTCAACCCCAATGGCCTAAGAGATACACTCTTCCGTGTCATATTGGAAGGTCAACAAGGCAAAACAATCACTGGAATAGAACTGAATGTTGACAATACGAACTATGCAACAGGGAGCCAAACAACAAGTACTAGCAACCAGCTAGGACTTATTATTGGCAATCAACTCATCAATACACTCAATCCAGATAGCAATGAAGAAGATCTAACCTATACGATTTTGGGTTCAGAGTTAAATATAGCACTTTTAGTTGACAACGGAACAGATGAATTAATTAAAGATTCCAAGGCAGGAGTAACTATATTGTTTGATGATGGATCATCTCAAACGATCAATGCTCTCCAAGGAATTGGTGGGGATGAAACTAGTTTAGCCTCAAATTTTCAAAATCCGACCATTGAAGGAGTAGCAACAGTTACTGAAGCTAATGATTCGCAGCTATCATTAATTGACAGTGGTTTTATTATTAATACACAGAATGTCGGCATTGGCTATCGACTTGCAACCGGCGATTTCAATGGTGACGGTTTAAGTGATGTAGCCGTAGGCAATCGTGGCTTCATACAAAGTGAAACCAATACGACAAGCGGTGGAACCGGTGGCACTGTACAAATCTTGCTGAACGGTGGTGATGTTCTCATGAATCAAGAGACAACAGCACTCGGCTCTTCTGCAGATGCACAGGGAGATCCAGAGGGAAATCCCGGAGGTTTTCTGATCACTGGCATAACAGACAAGGGTGAGTTTAATGGTGATTTTTCACTGAGCCTGGCCAGTGGTGACATCAATAATGATGGAGCCGATGATTTAATCATTGGAGCGCCCAATGAACCCAATGGAGGTGCTGTTTATGTTGTTTATGGAAGCAGCGAGGGAGGCAAAACAGTTGATGTAACAAACCTAACCGAGGAGACAGAGGATGTTGACGGCTATAAGATTTCCAACCCAAATGGGCCAGAGGGATTGTTTGGTTATGCAATTGCGGTGGGAAACTTTGATGGTCAACAAGGTGCCGACATAGCGATTAGTGATCCCAATTACATCAACGCTAAGAAAGGTAAAAACGCCGGGGCGGTCTATATTTACCCCAGCAATTCATCGTTACCACTAAAAAATAACCCCATTCATGAAGGAGAAGCGGATGACTTAGCTGGCTTGTCCTTAACAACATCGAAAGCAGGTGATGGTAGCTCATCATTTTCAGGCAGTACCACAAATGATGACTTAATTATTGGCGCACCAGGCGTTAAAGGATCAGTAGACAATCAATGGAATGGTATAGATGCTCTGTCGAATACAAACAGCAATAACGATTTTATCACACAAAATTATCCAGATCAAAGTAATGTTGCTTTGGGAGAAGTATATGTCTTTACGTATGATGCAAACGAAAACAAGCCAACACTCAACGGTGTGCTTAAAGGGCTACAAATTGATGCGATCCAAAACAATACAGCAAGTGATCTTCTCACAGGATCTGCTTTAGTAAGTGGAGACTGGGATGGTGATGGTCAAAATGATCTCGGGATTGCTGCACCAAAAGGAAGTGATAATGCAGGGATTATATATCTATCGCAAGGTGGACAAAAACCAAATGAAGACTCAACACCAACTACATATAGGGTATCAAAGCGATTAGTCGGAGGACTTGCCTATGGGCAAGCAGGACAGGACCTTGCGAATGCTGGAGATTTGAACGGTGATACATATAATGACTTGCTGGTCACCAGCAACAGCGGAGCCAGTGGAACAGGTCAAGGTTATGTTGTTTTCGGAGAGGCAAATCTTTTTGATGATCCAGAACTATCTCTAAGTGCTACATCAGCAGATAATAAGAAAGTACTGCTGCTGAATGGTAGTCAACCCAGCCAAGTAACAGGTACTGCAGCCTCAGGAATTGGCGATATCAATAAAGACGGAATTGATGACTTATTGATAACAGCCCCAAATCAGACTCAGCTGTATGCTGTTTTTGGTCAACCCTTTTTAAGAGACGATGGCAGTATTAAATTAGCAGATATTAGTGCAGACAATGGATTCGTCACTGACGGTTTGCTATTTCAGAACTCAAATAATGAGCCTCTGATAGGAACTGGCCTGGAGGTGAGTATCTTAGGAGACGTGAATGGAGATGGATTTGCAGATGTGTTATCGGCAGGAAGTCCGAGAGGCTCTATTATCACCTTTGGCAAGACAACGCAAGCTATAATTGATGATGCAACAGGATCCGACCAACTGATTGTCAGTGTAGAAAATGGTCTCTTAAAATCATCATTCGCTATTGGCGACTTCAATGGCGATGGCCTAGCAGATTCAGCATTCATAGATTCAACCAATACATTCTATGTATTGAATGGAGAGAATGACCTCTCAGTGAATGGCACAGTATCATTATCAACCGCCAACGATAGTATTCCAAATCTAGCCGCAGTGAATGCAGCATCTGCTGTGGGTGATCTCAATAGTGATGGTTTCGATGATCTTCTGATCACCAAAAGTGGAACAAAACAATTAATTTTGGGAAATACTAAAAATCAACTCGAGGCAAGCTCTGTTGATTTTGATTCGAATGGAAATTTAGTATTTGGGGGAATTGGTGATATCAATGGTGATGGCTTTGCAGATCTTGGCGGCGGCAACTTCCTGGTTGATCGACCAGAAGGAAAAATCAAAGGCAATGGATCAACTGATTATTATCTAGGAAATAATCCATTAGGAGGGGAATCAAATACATTCAAACCAAATGATTCAATCAACCCACCCTCAGCGCCTCTAAGTGGTGAACTTAGCGAAAGCAACCCATGGCAAACAATTCTTGGTGAAGATAATCCAACAATCGAAGATCAGAGGATTGGTGATGGGAGCACAGTTTCCTTTGCAGAATACAAGGGTTTTCTCTACGTAGCTTTCCGCAATGATGGACCAACTCCAGAAAACAATAACCCTTTAATTATAGGAAGAAGTCGTGATGGCGTTAATTGGAACTTTCAAGAACTAGGTTCTACAGTTAGGATTGCCACAACGCCAAGTCTTGCAGTTTTTAACGAGACTCTTTATCTTGCCTATTTGAGTGTTGATGAGGAGGTTATTCTTGCTGTTGGTGAAGATGCAGTCGATGAACCTCTCGGTGTAAGTTTTCCCACAGACAAAACAGTTACATTATTATCAGAAGATATAAAAGGTGCCCCGACTCTCCTGGCTACAGATGACAATCTCTTCACCTTTTACATATCAACTACGAAGAATCAGATCGAATATATCTATTCAGACACACCAAACAATGCATCGAGCTGGTCGGATCCGTCTTTTGTAGAAGGCCCCAATATTTCTACCCAATCGGCTGGGATAAATGGCAAACAAACAGGCGTTTCAGCAACAATCAACAGTGATGGCAATATCTTGCTCGCATACTTTGCAAACAAAGGCCCAGCAAAAAATAAATTCAATACCATTATTGGTGCGAATCCAGAAGAACCCGCCTCTATCAACTGGCAAAATTTTCAACAAATTGCTGGTCAATCAACTCAAGCTCCTCCCTCTGTTATCAGTATTGATAACACAGCTTATCTTTTCTTCAATGGTCCCGGTGATATAAACAAAAAAAATACTATTAACTATGTTACGTCCACGGATGGTGGCGTGACGTGGACACCCAATGATAGTCAAGTTCCCAATCAAATCACCGAGGAAACGACGACGCCAGTATTCTTTAATGAGAATCTGTATCTTGGCTTTAATGCTGCTGGCGTAAATAATTATATTAACATTAGCAATAGCAATCCACTGTTTGATGCCAATGATACTCAGGAATTTGGCCGGCAGTTTAATCGTATTGGTGATTTCAATGGTGATGGAATCGAGGATTTGGCGATACTTGCGACTGGTTTTATCAGTAATCTTGGAGTTAATTTCCCAGGAACAAACAGCAATTCATCCTCATCCATCAATGAAAACAATCGAGGTGCTCTTCTGATTTATTATGGTGGAATCACTCCAACAACCACATCAACTCCCGATGTCGTTCTTGCGGCACCTGTGATTGGAACGTGGGTTGATCAGGAAGGAGAAAACCCCAACTACACATCACTCACAGCCGGTACAAATTCCGATACAAGTAATCCTGATAATGCCGCATCAGTACGTGAAGGTTCAATCAGACTCAGCAGGTTCGACGGTATTGGAGATATCAATGGAGACGGATTTGATGATGTCATTATTTCATCATTTGAAACCAACATAAACGCTACAACTGACACAGATCCCAACAGTGATAACAACAGTGCTCCCAACAGAGATGGACTTTCCTATGTCGTCTTTGGTGGGGATAATTGGCAAAACCCTGCAAGCACACCCTTTGATCTGGGAAGTCTGAACAACAACCAAACCAAAACCTCCGGTCAACCTGGCTCGACCAACGATCAAGGATTTATCGTGCTGGGTCTGACAACAGGATCCCAAGCAGGAATATCCCTCAGTGGTGGTGGTGATGTGAATGGTGATGGTCTCGACGACTTCATGATTGGCGCACCAGGTCTTGCCAAAGACACCACCGATAGCCTCAGCTACACCCTGTTTGGAAGTGATTTTACAGCTCAGATCAATCAGACCGGAACCATTGGCAACGATGTCATGGTTGGATCCCCCACAGGAGAAAGCTTCATCGCCAATATTGGCAATGACGAGATCTACAGTGGTGGTGGGCTTGATGTGGTTTATGCAGGACCAGGCAATGATTACATCACAATTAATGATCCAAACTTTAGACGGATTGATGGTGGTACTGGAGAAGATATCTTGACCCTCGAGGGGTATAACGGTCAGGAATGGGATTTCACAACACTTGCTCCCGGCAACCGGCTGAAAAACATAGAAGCGATTATTTCACAAGGCTATGGAGAAAACACATTAAAGCTCAATTCGTTGGCAGTAACTAACTTATCAAGCACTAATACGCTCATCTTGGCCATTGATCAGAATGATCGTGTCGAACTTAGTCAAGACTTTAGTTTGGCAGGTACAGTCACCCTCATCAACAAAAACTATGCGGAATACACATCGAGCGTCTCTGCTGCGCGTGTCTTGATTGATCAGTTAGATGTCACACCAACATTCACTGTTCCTGACACTCTTAACCCAAGACCCATTGCTTCTGACAGCTCACTGCAAACAGCTACGGCCCTCAGTCTTGGAGAGGCTGCACCACAACGTAGTGCTACAACCTCTACAGAGGCTGGTTCAGCAGAGCAGGTCACAGATCTGTTGATCACCAATCCAGTGGTGAATGAAAGTGAACAAAGCGTCAGCTTTGTGATCACACGCACAGGCGATCTGAATCAAACAATCCAAGCCATTTATCGATCAGATGACAGAGACGGCAAGGCCGGATCTCGTTATTTACCCGTTGCCGGTCAATTGACTTTTGCTCCTGGCGAATCAAGCAAAACCGTCACGGTGCCCATCCCCAATGATCAGATCTTCACAGGAACACGCCAATTCAGTCTCGTGGTTGGGCTGGTCAGCAATGATCCAGAGGCAATGACTGGGCAACCTGCACCAGCCTTCACGGCTGATGCCAATGGAGAAGTGATTCGAGGGTGGAATTACGTCAGAGGTGATTTCTCCGGCAACGTCATGGGATCCTTCGTTGAATTTTCGACCACCACCACCAAAGACAGCGCTCGAATTGATCTCTCAATCAAGGGTGTCAGTGATTACAACGACTATCTAAGCTTTGATCCCTCCACGCAAAGTTATCAGTCATTAATTGGCCAAGACAATGGTGGTGCCCGATTTATTGTTTCAGATTCCACGGAATCCAGCACTCCAGAAGGAGTGCAACTGCTGCTGGAGGATGGTGAGCAGGGCGATGCAGATGGAGTCGTGAATGGTTTAACTAAAAATCAAGGCTTTGTGGGTCGAACGATTCCAGGATTAATCAAAAACAATAATGATCTTTTCCTGGTTCCAACAGCTTCAGATGGGAAGATTCAACTGCGGCTTATCGATTCACCTGATCAAGACTACGAATTAGGCTGGATCGAAGTCGATGATGTTCGAGGTCGAATTGATGGCTTGCTGTCAACAGATCCCGGTTATGAAGCTGCAGCTTTAGCAAGAAAAGAAATTATCTTCAAAAATCAAGAGAATGCATCATCTGATGCTCTCTCAGCTTCAATTGCAAACACTAGTCTTCAATCGCCAGGTTCCTTAGTGCAGACTGAGCGCCAATTTTTTGGTGAATTATCATCAACACAGTTGAATGCCGATCGTCACTATATGCTGTACAGCAAAATCGGAACCACTACTAAATTCTCAATCAATGAAAGCCCGACGATTGAATCCGACAGCAGGGGCTATCACAATTTAACGTTCCAAGGCATCACAGCGGAGATTGGCACCAATGCTGTTGTCGCACCGGGACTCCTGAATCAGGATGTCTCGGTACAAACCTCCATCAGTCGAGCTGCTGGTTTTGAAAATCTGGTTGCTCTTTATAAAGTGGATGATTTAACGGGAGGGCTTGACACCAACAATGACCAAACCATCGATTTACGACCTGAAGACCTCGGCTATGCCAGGGAAGCCTTGATAAGAGCTGCGGATTCATTGACAGGAGTAACATTAACAACACCCGATAATTTCAGCCGCTCAGAAGACAATATTGTTCTGATGGGCGGGACTATCTACGGTATGGTTCTGATTCCGAATGCCACGATTGAAGACGTACTCGATCAAAATCCTCAGAATCGTTTAAACAACGGCCCTAATGCACTGTTTTCATTCTCTGGGGCCAATCCCGATGGTCTCAGCCATGTAGCGCGTTTGGGATCAGACCTCTTTGGCTTTGAAGATATTATTGGCTCAAAATCGGATCGCGATTTCAACGATATCGTTTTAAATATCGATTATTTATGAATGATCTTCAGGTCTAAACCTTAGTCGTTCATTGCGAGTGAACCACCACAAGCCAGTCCCTGGGACTGGCTTGTTCAGCAACAACAGCGTTGCTCAACAACCAACCAAGGCCCCCACGGATTCATCCGCGCCATCACGCAGGCTTCGATCGCACCATCCACTCCATCCCACCAGGCCGCGATTTCAGGTTCCAGGGTGATCAACGGCCAGCTCACGCCATCAGCCAACTGCAGAGATGCAGCACCATCTGCAGCCACCGTCAACACTCCCTCAAAACGGCGGGCGTGTTGACCACTGCCCTGGGCTGAGGTCCTCCGAAGCTGATCACTGGGTGATCCTTGTGTCTGCAGGTCGAGCCACTGAGAGTCATGCCAGGGGCTGTCCCAGCGAGGGACTACCGCAGACGGTGCAATCGGATCGGTCAGGAGTCGCTGCTGAAGTTCATGCACGACCAGATCGCCAGGAGCATTCATCGTCTCCACAGCCAACGCCGCAGCGGCGCCCGCGGCCTGACCCACGTTCATCACCAGAGGTTGCAATCGCGTGGCTCCATTGGCCATGTGACTGGTGCTGATGGCTTTATCCGCAGCCAGCAGATTGTCGATCTCCACACTCACCAGGGCGCCGTAGGGAATGCAGAACGGAGTCCCCGTCCAGCGTCCGCCCCAACGGCAACTCTTTGCAGCCAACGGCCAGTCGGATCCGGGATAGTGGTGGTCGTTGGCGTAATTGCCGACGGCGATCGACTGCAGTGCACCGGCCTGATTGCGCGGCAGGGGTGCACAGCCTGGGGCCTGCCCCGTAGGCAGCAGGTCTTGTTCGATCACCGTTGATCGCCCGATCAGCCGCCGACCTTCCCGCCAGTAAGGCATCGCCGCCAACCAGGGCTCCGGGCTGCCCGAATCAGCGGGGAATGCCTTGCCCAGTTGAACCCAGCCATCACTGGCCTCCTGCAACGCTTCGGCAAAACGCAGACTGTGGGCCTGCATCTCCCTGTACAACTCCAGCTCCAGCAGAGGATCAGCACTGAACGCACGGTTCAGACCCCAGTGCCAGTCATTGCCATGCAAGGGCCAGTTCAGCATCACCAACCCGCCGGGCAGGCGTCCGTAGGTGAGCGTTCGCTCGAGCCCAAAGGCCTCACAGGCCCTCTCAAACGGCCTGGGGAGAAGCGGGTGTCCATCTGGATCAAGTCCGCGCTCAGGATCCGACCTCAGCCGGTCGCTCTGCAGTTGCCCCATCACCACCCAGGTGGGTGATTGCACCGGTTGCAGTTTGAAGAAGGGCTCCGTTTCAAGCCGCGCCCGAGAGGGAGCACTTGGTTCAGACCATTGCTCCTGCGCCTCCCAACCGAAACGAAACGGAGCCTGCGCCAACGGAAGCAGATCACCGCGGTCGCTGCCATCAATCACCACCTTGCAGCGCACCCTCCTCTGCTCGCCATCAATCGCGATGCGCACGGCAGCAATCCTTGAATTCACCCGCTCCACCTCGAGCAATTGGCACCCAGGCCACCAAAGCAACATTGCTTCAGACTTCACCCAGTCCTGCAAGATCGCTTCAGCCGTGGTAGGCCGGAAGCCGAAGCAACTCACCCAGTTGTGATCGAGTCCTTCCGGCTCGCGGCGATCCAGCTCCCGTAGAAACGCTCCCCACAGGCCCGTCTGCCAGGGGGTGAGCTCATTTCCATCAGGACAGCACACTCCGGCTGCACTCACCATGCCCCCCAACCAACGCCCTGGCGTGAGCAACAGGGTTCTGGCCCCTCCGCGAGCCGCCTGAATCGCTGCGGTGACACCTCCGGTGCCCCCGCCCCAGACCAACACATCCACTGCATCAACCATGGCGGGAAACACCATCAGACCGCCTGCTGAGAGAAACGCAGCTGCTGATCCTCTGGAAGATGACCAAGACAGCGGAAACGGAGACCCACCAGCTGGTCATACAGAGGATTGAGTTTGCACATCGGCGGAATGTGCACAACCTTGTGGCCGAAGAGCATGATGTCGCGCTCGAAAGGACACTGAGCTGGAATCAGGCTGACGATGAAGGCTGCAATTCTCGGATCACTGGGATCAAGGTCATCCAGCCAGTGCTTGATAGAGGTCAGAGGCGTTTGACCATCCGAGCGGGGCTGCGCCAGACAGGGCTTGAGATCGGCCAGGGGTACTTCACCGCAGTCGAGCACCACTGCCCAATGACGCAGCAGATCCAGCTCTTTCTCACTGAGATGGCCGTCGGCGAGAGCCACCACCACAGCCGTCCGCAGAAACTGCTCGGCCAGTCCAGGAGTCTCGGCGAAGCCTTCGGCCAGAGCAGTCGCATCAACGGGCGGTAGAGCATCCCAATCGACGTCGGCATCCGGAAGGATGTCTGACAAATGGGCCGTCAGCACGCGCCGTTCCTCAGCATCGAAATCTCCGTCGGCCAGAGCCAGCGCATGCAGAGCTGCCAACCACAGCTGCAGGGACGAATCCGAAATGACGATCGAGGACATCACAGGACCACGGGGTGAGAAGCGGACGTCGGACAGTCGTTAAGATCCTGGCCGTGCGATCGAGGCTGGGAGCCAACGCCGAAGCGATGACCTACAGCCTCACAACACCTCTCTATTACGTCAACGCCAAACCACACCTCGGCAGCGTCTACACCACGATTGCCTGCGATGCGCTCGCACGCTTTCAGCGACTGGAAGGCGAGGAGGTCGTGTTCATCACCGGTGTCGATGAACATGGCCAGAAAATCCAACGCACGGCTGAAGCTCAGAGCATCAGCCCTGCGGATCATTGCGATCGGATTTCCGCCTTGTACGCGGACCTCTGGGCACGTTGGGACATCACCAATGATCGCTTCGTCCGCACCACAAGCCCTCGCCATCGTCCCCTGGTCCAGGCCTTTTTTCAGCGCTGTGAGGCTGCAGGACACATCCGCACCGGCCATCAGGAAGGGTGGTATTGCGTGGATTGTGAGGAATTCAAAGATGATCTTGCCGACGCCAAAAATCCTGACTGCGCCATCCATCGCAAGCCTCTGGAATGGCGCGATGAGGAAAATCTGTTTTTCTGTCTCTCTCAGTTTCAGGAGCGCATTGAATCGCTGATTGCGGATCCTCAGTTCATCGCACCCTCCAGTCGCCGTCGGGAGATTGAAAATTTCGTCGCGGGGGGGTTGCGTGATTTCTCCATTTCCCGGGTGAATGTGTCATGGGGACTGCCCGTCCCCGGGCATCAGGGGCACACGTTTTATGTATGGTTTGACGCCTTACTCGGATACCTCACAGCGCTGCTGGATGACGGTGGTCCGGTGGACCTGGATCGCCTCACTGACGTCGGCTGGCCCGTGGATGTTCATGTGATCGGAAAGGACATCCTGCGCTTTCATGCGGTGTATTGGCCCGCCATGTTGATGTCCGCGGGATTGCCTGTTCCGAAACGCGTTTTCGGCCATGGTTTTCTCACCAGGGAGGGCCAGAAAATGGGCAAAGCTCTCGGGAATGTGCTGGATCCGGAAACCCTGCTTGAGCGTTGTGGGACCGATGCCGTGCGTTGGTATCTGCTGAGAGACATCCAATTCGGTGAAGACGGAGATTTTCAGCAGCAGAGATTTATGGATCTGGTCAACAACGATCTCGCCAACACGATCGGCAATCTCCTGAACCGAACCGCCTCAATGTCGCGTAAATGGTTCGATGCATCCCTTCCTCCGGTGTCGGCAGCGGTTCGCTCTGACCATCCTCTGAAAGACACCACGGAACGGACGATCGATCGCGTACGGCAGTCAATCCCAGCCTTTGCTTTTAAGGACGCTGCCGAAGCTGTGTTGCAACTCGCGATCGAGGCCAACGGCTACCTCAATGAACAGGCGCCATGGAGCCTGATGAAACAACCAGGCCATGAACAGAAAGTGGGGGATGATCTCTATGCAGTTCTGGAATGCTGCAGAGTGATCGGCCTCTTACTTCAACCCTTGGTGCCGGGCCTCAGTTCCAGGATCCTGGCCCAATTGGATCAGAGTCCCAGCGAGAAGGGTTGGACCCATGCGCTGAGCTGGGGACAATTAGAGCCTGGCGCCAGCCTTTCAAAACCTGAACCGGTGATGCAGCGACTTGAGCTTGAGTCCCCCCTCTGATGACCATGCCGTCGCGCCATGCATGGTTTTCAAGTTGTCTGCTCGCAAGCCTTCCCTGGCTGGCCGGTTGCGCCGATGGGGATGCTCCAGTCGCAGTCGAGGCACCCCCTTTCGTCTTTCGTTCACTTGAGCTTGAACAGAAGTCGAGTACCGGGCAGAAGGAATGGAGCCTGTCGAGCCCAGAAGCCCGTTATGAGCTGAACAGACGTTTGGTTCGCGCCCGACAGCCGGTTGGACTTCTGTTTCGCAACGGGAAGCCGTCCTTTCGGATTCAGTCTGATCTGGCCCAAGTGATCAACGATGGCGAAAAAATTCTGTTGGAAGGGAACGTCAAGCTTCAGCAACTCACTGGCTCGAAATTACTGATCCAAGGCGACCGGCTGCGCTGGCGTCCCGATCAGGGCGTTCTGACCATGGAGCAGCGACCCCGCGCTTCGGATCAGGAGTCGCGAATTTCTGCCAGCCAAGCCGAACTTCAACAAACCACCAATGAACTCACGCTGACGGGCACCGTTCAACTGGATCGCTGGTCAACCTCCGATCGCAACGCCCGACCTGACAGCTCCCTGCGCAGTGGTAAGGCCCAATGGAATCTTGATACAGGGCTACTCAACGCCAAGGGACCGATCCTCGGCCAGCGCAGAGATAAGGAAGGGACTGTTCTCGAACAACTCGAGGGCCAATCCCTGGAGGGAAACACTCTCAAAGGAGAGATCACGGTGCAAGCACCAGTGATTCTCAGAATCCCCCGCGAGAAGGGCGTGTTGAGGGCCAAAGCCACAACCTGGGTGTTCCGAGATCAGATCATTCGCAGTGCAAAGCCGTTTAAGGCTGATCTTGATCGCACCACAATTCGAGGTGAAAGCTTCCGCGCCGATCTCGGTCAAAGCTCCGTGGATGTGAACGGAGCCTGCGAAATCCGTCAGCCAGGAGAAGCATTGAAAGCTGAACGCTGCCGTTGGAACTGGAGCAACGAAGCCGTTTTGGCCGAAGGCAAGGTTGAGTTGCGTCGAGATGAGAATGATCAGGTGACTCGAGCCACTCGGCTGGAGGGAACCGTGGGGAAGGAGGGGCGCATTTCCTTCACCGCGCCTGGATCCAAGGTGCAATCGGAAGTCAGGATCCCGACTGAGGGACCGGAGGGGACACCGGAAGCCCGGCCCCAACCGAATCCAGTGTCCTTCTGAGGCGCTCGCTCCATCCCGCCAACCAGCGTTCGTCTGATCGGGTAAAGCAGCGCTCGGACCACCCCCCCAGGACGACCCAGCCCCTTTGCCCTAGGGGCTGCACCATCACTGATGGCAAGCCCGGCAGCACAGGATCAAATTCTTCGCGTCCGGGATACAGCGCCGTTTTTACAAGAGAGATCAGTTCCTGACGCTGGGTCGCTCGTTGACAGATGGGACCAGGCACAAATGAATCCGCCGTGATCAGCCCCCGACGGAGAAGAACGTGCCCATCCCACATCACAAGCATGGAGGCTGCTGATGTAGCAGTCAGAAACTGATGGCTGCCCCAGGCCAGTTCCAACGTCAAGGCTTCGTCCAGCCCCTCGATGAAACGAAGACCCTGCTCACCGCTGAGTTGCGCTGCTTCAGCGGGACGGGGAATGGCACGTGTCCAAAGGACAGCAATCAACATCAAACCAACGGCTGACAATCCAGCAAGAACCTCTGCACGCTGCAGGGAAGGAGGAAACTCTCCAGCCGTCAGAGCATTAACAAGTGACAGGGTCAGCACCAACACTCCGGCGATCAGAGAGAGACGGGCGGAGCCAGGCATGGTCTGCAACGTGCTGCGGTCAGAACAACACACTCTTGCTCAAATGAGAGAGAACGGACCAGCCGACATGACTGACGCTGAAGCCTTTGCCGCCATCGCACTCGCCGCGGTGGCCTGTGATGGAACGCTTGGGCGCGATGAGGCCCACGCTCTGCGCCGCTCACTCGAATACCGCACGCCTTACAAGGACAGAAGTGAAAAGGAGATGGCCGCCCTGTTCGATCGCCTCTTGGCTCAGCTGCGAACAGGCGGAGTTGAACGTCTTGTAGACGATGCCCTGCCAGTGCTGACTCCTGTTCAGCAGGAGACAGCACTGGCCGTGGCCGTTCAGCTCACCCATGCCGACCGGGACGTCACCCCCGAAGAAAAACACTTTCTGAACAATCTGACGGGACGTCTCAATCTTCCTGAGGGACGCGCTGTGATGGTGCTGGAGGCGATCATGGCCCTGAACCGGGACAGCCTCGCCGCTTAAAGGCAGACTGACTCGACGCTGAGCATGACCATGAATCGCTTCACCCAGCTCACAAGCGGAATTCTGGCCGCGACCCTCTGTTTGCTGTTCTGCGCGCCGATCGCGTTTGCCGTCTCTCCCCAAGACTTCCCTCCCCAACCACCTGACGAGCTGGTTCTCGATTCAGCAGAAGTGTTGAGTCGTTCTGGACGCAACGAAATCAGCAGCAGCCTTCAGGAGCTGGATCGGTTTCACGTTGATGCACGGCTGGTCACCCTGCGGCGTCTTGATTACGGCCTGAGCCTTCCAGCCTTCGGGGAGGAACTGCTCAATCGCTGGACTGCGGCCACCGGCGAATCAGACAGGCCCCTTCTGGTGTTCCTAGAGGAAAGCCAAAGCAAACAGGCCACAGTGGTCGCCTCACCGGCTCTGTTGGAGCAACTGCCGGAGAGCCTGTTGCGCAGCACAGGGCGAACCACAATGAGCCAACCCTTGCGGGATGGCGATCGCTTCCGCCAGGCCACCCTCGACGGTATCGCGCGAATCGAGATTGTGCTCGACGGTGGCGAAGATCCAGGCCCCCCGGTTCAGGTGGAGAGGGTTTCGCTTCCAACCAATGTTCCAACTGCTGAAGAAACCGAAGAGAGCAATGCCTTCACTTGGGTTGTCGTTCTGCTCGTGGTCGGCACGATAGTTCCGATGGCCACCTGGTGGATTTTCTCCCGGTAACAGCACGATGGCAGGACGCAACTGGCTCGACACCTTCGGAAGGGCCAAGTCCTTCGATGTGAATGCCGATCTTGATCGCGGCTATGAAGCCGCTCTCTTGATTCAAAGCCTGGAACTTGAATATTACGGAGACCGGCCGATCCGCCCCGATCTTGAGCTCTCCGTTCCCAGATCCGTGCAGGCCACCGTTCTGCGTAAATTCCGTGCTGCCATCAACGTCTGCCGGGCTTCCCTCGACAAGTTGGAATACCAACGGGGCCAACTTGATCCCCAGGAGTTGCGCCAGTTGCAACTGATCGAGGGCGTTGTCAACCGCTACAGCCCGCGACGTGAAGCCTCAGCCCCGACCATCAGCCGAACGCCTGATCCGCTTCCACGCTCTCTGCTCGGAATCTTCGACACCCTGCGACGTCAACTGAATCCCACCTCAGAAGCGACTCTGGTGGCTGGATTCCGGCGGCGTCGCGATTCAACCTTGATTTCACTCAAGGTGCTGCTGCTGCTGATTCTTGTTCCCCTTTTGGTGCAACAAGTCAGCCGCACGTACATCATCAGCCCTGCCGTGGATCGTTATGCGCCAGACCTGCCTTTTTTGAGTTACCCCAAACCGCAACTTGAAGAACAAGCTGTGGAGAAGCTGCGTGTTTATAAGGCCGAGATCGAATTTGATGCACTTCTGCGCGGCGACTCAATCCCTACACAGGAAGAGCTGCAGAAGAAATTATCTGCAAAAGCGGAAGAGTTAAAGGAGGAAGCAGATTCAGAAAGTACCCATGCCGTGAAGAATGTACTCGCTGATCTAGCCGCCACAGTTGCGTTCGTTGTGGTCTGTGTGTTCAGCCGAGAAGAATTACGCGTTCTCAGGGGATTTTTCGACGAAGCTGTGTACGGACTCAGTGATTCAGCCAAGGCGTTTGCCATCATTCTCTTCACTGATATTTTTGTTGGCTTCCATAGTCCCGAAGGCTGGACGGTTCTTCTCGATGGAATCGCCAATCATTTCGGATTCCCCGCCAGAGAGAATTTCATCCTTCTTTTCATCGCCACCTTCCCGGTGATCCTGGCGACGATCTTTAAATATTGGATCTTCCGCTATCTCAACCGCGTCAGCCCTTCCTCGGTGGCGACGCTTCGCGGTATGAATGGTGGCGGCTAATCATCCTGAAGGTCTGGTTCTTGTTACTGGCCCGAGCCGTGGAGGCAAGAGCCAATGGGCCGAACATTTGGTGTCTTTTTGTTCTGAGGTGACCTACGTCGCCACATCCCCTTCCTTCCCTGAGGATGAATCCTGGCAGGAACGACTGCGCCTCCATCGTGAGCGTCGACCTCCCACCTGGACTCTTCTGGAGTGCGACGGGCAGCTCACCAGTGCACTCGAGGAAGCCCCCGAAAACCATGCGTTGCTGATTGATGCTCTCGGTAGTTTCACGGCCGCTTATCTCCAGAACGATGCGGAGCAATGGAACGCCGTGCAAAACGATCTGCTGATCACCCTGAAACAGCGCCGTCAGCCTGTCGTGATCGTGATTGAAGAAACAGGCTGGGGAGTGGTGCCCCCTACAGCGATTGGCGGACTCTTCCGCGACCGCCAGGGACAATTGGCCCAGCGATTGGCCAGGCAGGCCAACCGAAGCTGGCTCGTCGTTCAGGGCAGAGCTCTCGATCTTCACGCCTTAGGCCAAACAATCCCGCTGTGACCCATCTCAAGCCCTCCCCGCTCAGCGTTGCTTTATTCGAACCACGCATTCCTCCGAACACGGGGAATATCGCGCGCACCTGTGCCGCATTTGATCTGCCACTGTCTTTGATCGAGCCCCTGGGCTTCTCGATCGACGACAGACAGCTCAAGCGAGCCGGACTGGACTACTGGCCCCATGTCAATCTCTCTGTTCACACCGATTTCAAAGCGTTCAAAACCAGTCTTGCCAAGCCTTCCCGTGTGATCGGCTGCAGCCGCAGGGACGGCGTTGCACTGCAGGATTTCTCCTTTGAACAAGGAGACGTTCTGCTGTTCGGACGAGAGGACACAGGGCTGCCTGAGCCAGTACGAGACCAATGCGACGACATTTTGACGATTCCGATGCCATGCAGCGCTGGGGTTGATGGACAAGGAGGCGTGCGCAGCCTGAATCTGTCTGTCGCTTGCGCGATCGCCTGCTTTCAGGCAGGCCTGAAACTGCAGCTGTGGTAGTCGATGATCTGCCACGAGCACCCTTGCGGGGAGGTGTTCAGCTCGCTACCTTCAGCCAGATCTGATGCTGTGGCGTCGTCGGATCTGTTCTTCACTTTTTCGATGAATGAAGCCTTTGCTCCTCGCCGTGACCGCTGTTGCTTCCAGCGGTGCTTTATTCGCGATGTCACACGCCTCCGGTTACGCAGATTCCGATCACATCAGCTCGAAACAACTGCTTTCGGCTCTTTCAACGGAGCCATCGCAGATCTGGGTTCGCCTCATCAAGCGCAGCAATCTTGAAACACTGTCGCGTGACCTTGATCAATCCCTAAATCAGCTCAAAACGCTGAATGAGATGGATGCCAATACTCCACTTGAAGCTGGAACCTGGGTGGTCCTCCCTTCAGATAGTACAGAAAGCATCAGTGCATCCAAGGCTCTTGACGGAACTGAAATCAGAGAATCACCACCTTTGCAGACTCCTCCTGTACCAATGGAGATCGCTGTGAAGACTCCACCTGCACCAATGGAGATCCCTGTGAAGACTCCACCTGCACCAATGGAGATCGCTGTGAAGACTCCACCTGCACCAATGGAGGTCGTTGAAATCCAGTCCAATCAATCGTTGATGTCCGTGGTGCGGGAGCACGGCATCACTCTGGCGCAGCTGAAGGCTTTTAACCCTGGGGTCAAACTCTCCAAACTCGTCGTGGGAAGCAAGGTGCGTGTTGCCAAAGCCAGCAATGTGTTGGCTGTGCGGCCCTTGCGTTCCGGTGGAGCGAGCTGGCCAGACCTTCCTGCACTTCCCGGACTTGGTCAGTTCGATGCGTCCCAGACGTATATCTGGCCGACGAAAGGTGTGTTCACCTCTGGATACGGATGGCGCTGGGGAAGGATGCACAAAGGCATTGATATTGCCAACAATGTCGGCACTCCAATTCTGGCTGCCAAGGATGGTGTGATTGCTTATTCCGGCTGGAGCAGTGGCTATGGCTATCTGGTTGAAATGTCCCATGGAGATGGTTCTTCAACGCGTTATGCCCATAGCAGTCGACTCTTAGTGAAGAAAGGACAATTGGTTCCTCAAGGTGCTCGCATTGCGCTGATGGGTAGCACTGGGCGAAGTACCGGTCCTCATCTCCATTTTGAAATTCGCAAGCCTGGTGGAGCCGCGATGGATCCATTGGCCATGCTCCCTTCCCGTAGAGGTTAGGTGAAGAGTTTCATTGCATCTAACAAGAAAACTACAGACAAAGTGAGTTCACTCTGAACCACAGATCTATTTGAAAATGTCAGAGGAGAGACTTGAACTCTCGACCTCAGGGTTATGAATCCTGTGCTCTAACCAGCTGAGCTACTCTGACGAAAGGCCCTTCAGGCCAGTTGCCATCATACATCTTGGGGGGACAACTTCAGCGCATATCAATGGCGTTGAGTCTCTCTCGGAATGATTTCGGCGACGATGTGACAACAGCATCAGAGAGGGAGGACATGTCTTCAGGCATGGCATTCGGCCTTCGCTGTTGACGGACCGGCTGTCCGCGATGCGGTCTGGCCTTGAGCAACAGAGCCCGGCTGGAAGGATCGCGCACTAAGGGCTGACTGCTCAGCTCACTTCGGACCTGATTGAGCAAGCGGAAGTGACCGGTGCTGCTGAATTTTCTGAGAAGCGCCTGATCCCAGGCCATGGATGCATGAATCATCTGTTCAGCTTAAGAGCCAGAGAGAGCACCAATGGGTACGGAGGGTGACCATTGTGTCGCGCGACAGCGTGATAAATTGTTGCCCGCAATTGGAAGTCGTAACGACTTCGAGCTAGGTCCTCACGCTTCCTTGCCTTCCTTCGCCCGTTCATCATGACCGCCAACGGTTGTCTGCGCGTGGGCCATCAGGCCCCCGACTTCACCGCCACAGCAGTGGTTGACCAGGAATTTAAGGAGATCAGCCTGTCACAGTACCGCGGCAAGTACGTGGTGCTGTTCTTCTACCCCCTCGACTTCACCTTCGTGTGCCCCACGGAGATCACGGCATTCAGCGATCGCTACGCCGATTTCTCCAGCAAGAACTGCGAAATCCTCGGCGTCTCCGTCGACAGTAAATTCAGCCATTTGGCCTGGATTCAGACTCCCCGCAATCAGGGTGGTATCGGTGACATCAATTATCCGCTTGTCGCTGACCTCAACAAAGAGATCGGCAATGCCTTCAATATTCTTGACGACGAAGGCAAAGCACTGCGTGGCCTGTATCTGATTGATCCCGACGGTGTGATTGTTCACGCCACCATCAACAATCTGCCCGTGGGCAGAAACGTTGATGAGACCCTCCGTCTTCTGCAAGCATTCCAGTACGTTCAGTCCAACCCTGACGAGGTTTGCCCTGCCAACTGGACTCCTGGCTCCGCCACCATGCTTGAGGATCCCAAAGGTTCCAAAGAGTATTTCTCCGCCATCGGCTGATCAGGCCAAACCAACTGAATCTTTCCGTTCCCTGTCGCCGTTGGCGACAGGGTTTTTTGTCTTAGACGCTCGATGGAGCCAGGAAGAGTGTCGACCAGCGCGATCGTTCTCCCATGATGGATCACCATCTGCATCTGAGAAGGCAAGCCTCCAACGCAGACCCACAGAGCAAAAGGCCGATAGAAATAAGGACGTTATAACGTAATCCAAAGGCTAAACATCTTACTGATTAAAGAGACCTGAACAATCAGCGCGGTTTTTATCCCTCGGATTCCGCTGAATTCTTCAGAAGGGCCTGCAATCCTTGCCAGAGATCATTCGCCATCGCAACGCGTCGCCCATCACTGACAACAACCCTTGTCAACGTCGGCAGACCTCCCTGACGCGCCTTGAGATAGATCGGTTCCACGTATAGCAGCGAATCGCCGACAGGAACCACCAGGAGGTTTCCCTGAACAACCTGAGAACCTGCTCTATCCCACAGACCGAATTGCTGACTAATCTCAGGGTTTTGATTGATTAAAGCCTGAACTTGCTCAGGGCCAAAGGTGGCAATATCGCTCGGGAAACGCAACAGAATCAATTCACCATAATTCTCTCCATCACTGCGTGCAGCCAGCCACGCCGAAAGATTGGGACGAGCCAATGGTGTGAGTGGTTGAAGAAGCAGAAATTCAGATCGTTCATTCGATTTGATCTGAGCGGTGATGTGATAGGGAGCAACCGGTATCTGTTTGCGCCCGTAGAGCTCAAGTGGAACCTGCCAGACATCATCTCCGCTGTAGAAAATCCTTGGATCAGTGACGTGATAACGCAAGAGTTGCTGAACCTGAAGCTCAAATTGATCCTTGGGAACCATCAAATGGGCCCGAAGAGTCGAGGGCATCGCATCCCAAGATTCAAACAACGTAGGGAATATTTTGCTCCAACCGCGGATGATTGGGTCCTCTTTCTCACTCACATAAAAATGAACTTTACCGTTGAAGGCATCCACAATAACCTTCACCGAATTGCGTAGATAGCGGAGGGGTTGTCCATCGGGAAGGGTGGCTGCGTAGGGATAGGTCCTTGATGTGGTGTAACCATCAACAATCCAATACTGATGCTGATCCTTCGAATAACCCTCAGGAGGATCTTCCAGCGGAACGGATACAAGATACGGATCACCCATGAAGGTGAGGAATGGAGCCAAAGCCTTGACCCTCTGTTTTACATCGCGCCTCAAAAGCAATTTGGATTGCGCCGTCAACGCACCGGTGTTCAGCAGTCTGGGATCAGTGAGATAAGTGGCCGCAGTGATGCGCTGCCATAGCGTGGACAGTGGGATCCCCGCTGATCCGGAGTAATGGTTGTAAGTATTCTGATCACCCTCCGGATAATCAAATTCCTCGATTCGCGTGGGTGCCACTGCGTACGGGGAGGGCAATAAGCCGAAATACAGTGCAGCTTGGCCAATCGGCACTTCACGCTTAACGTCGGTTTGAGTGATGCCAAGAGAAAGATTTCCTTCAATCCTGGTTGAACTTCCCAGATCACTGATGAAATAATCAGGAAGACCATCTGGCGCGCTCGTATTCACTGGATTAAGCGTGAAACCGAAGCCGTGGGTGAACACGAAATGTCTGTTCTGCCAAGTTCTGGATCGCCTGGGAAGGGCTGTTTGATCCAGTTCCCGTGCCGCCATCATCACCTGCTGCCGTTCCTTGCGATCAGGACGCAACGGATAGCGATCCACTGCAGCTCTGGCGAAGCGGTAATACACCCTGAGCTGTTGAAGTTGCCGATTCGACGCCAGCAACGGTTGACTGTCCCAGAGACGAATGTTCTTTAACGTGCTTTCTCCTCGAACCAGATCGTCCGCCTCGAGTTGCTTCGACGGGTTGTACGGTCGCGTCGTCATGCCGTCGAGTTGAAAAGCATCGCGGGTAGCTGTAATGGCATGACCGAGGAACGGCTTCTCGAGCTGAAATTCTCTTGGGCGGACCACCATCCACTGCAATAGGGGTGCCAAAAGAAGTTCGGCAAGCAAGAGCACCATTGCCAAGGCAACAACCACCCCCCTGACACCACGTCGCCGCCGCGAGGACACTCCCGGCCAGGGACATGTGGTCGCCGACAGAAACAGAAGGAGAACAGTGCCCCCATCCCTAAGTGGCAACACCAGATGCACATCCAGCCAACCTGCGCCTGCCACAACATCGTTCTGGGTCCAGAGCAACTGATGCCGTGACAACCACAACAGTGCGGCAAGCACCAGGAACAACGCTGCGAGCAGAGGACGGAGCAAGCGACGCTCCTGCGGTGTCCAACCAGGAAAGCCCCAGTCACTGATACAGGGACTCCGAGTCAGTCGGCTCCAGATCGCGGTGCTAAGGACCAGGAGCAGATGAAGCAGAAGCAATTCCAAGGCCAGAGCCATGGCCGAAAAACGACCAAGCCCAAAGCTGACGTCAGCTCCAAGTAGTGGTTCAAAGCGGTTGGCGTCAGGAATCGTCAGCGCCAAGGCCCAAAGTCCCCAGGCTCGAGCCGTAATCAGACAGAAGCAGGCACTTCCATAGAGATGGGCCAAACCCAATCGATGGCTTCTCGTCAATCCGAACGTGATCGTCAGGATCAGCAGAATGGAGAGCGTGAACAGCGGCCAGGTGCTCTGGAAGGGAACACTCCACCAGTGCGCAAGGAGGAAGGGCTGGGATAAGGCCAGCCACGCAAGGCGGGTGTACACCACCAGCACACTCAGCAGCACCAGAAGCGTGCTGGCCAAACAAAGGGCATAGGTTCTCCCCCTCAGGGCAGGAAGTTCACCCCTGGGCGTGGGCTCATAGGCCGCCATCCACTTCTGCCGCCAAACAGTCGTGAGGACTGCAAGACCAAGGGCAGCAGCCCCTCCAGCACCTTGAAGGCCAATCCGTTTGAGGTAAACCTCCTCGAGGTTGAACTGTTGAAACCAGGCCACTTCGACCTGAAGACGGGCCAACAGCACAAACAGTGGAACCAGCAGCAGCAGCCAGCGTGCAGATGCGGGACGGCGAAAGAAAAGGGCTTGCTTGGACAGATTCAAGTCCAGGCCGGCAGTTGCCCCAGGCTATTACTCCGATCTGGTGGATCAATCCCTAACAGGGCATGAAAGCGATCCGATTGAAGCGTTTCCTCCTCAATCAGAGCGTCAACCAGGACATCCATCTCTTCTCGCCTGGACTCGAGCAGATGGATGGCTTGATGCAGAGCTTCGGTTGCCAGGGAGCGAACGCGGAGGTCAATCTCGCGACCGGTTCGTTCGCCGTAAGACGGCCGGGTATGAATCAGATCTCGGCCCAAGAACACCTCCTGGCCCTGTCCCTCGAGGGCGACAGGACCCAGATCTGAAAATCCGAACCGGGTCACCATCTCCCGTGCAAGTTGCGACACCATCTGAAGATCACCGCTGGCACCTTGGGTGACCTCGGACGCTCCAAACACAACAATCTCTGCTGCACGGCCTCCAAGAGCCATCACCAAACGGGCCTGGAGGTAGGCACGGCTGACCAACCCGGAATCAAGCACTTCCTCATCAGGGAAAAAGCGCGTAAATCCGCCCACACCACCACTACGAGGCAGAAGCGTGACTTTGTCGACGGGATCGGCATGGGGCGTCAATGCTGCAACCAGCGCATGACCGATTTCGTGGTAAGCAATCAATCGCTTCTTGGCACCATCCTGGAGTGGGGCAGCTGTTAGCCCCATGGTGATCCGCTCAAGAGCCATTTCCAGCTCCTTGTTGCCGAGGGTTGTCGACTGATGGCGGGCCGTGAGGATGGCCGCTTCATTCAGCAGATTGGCCAGGTCAGCACCGGAGAAACCAGGCGTGCGTCGGGCCCAGTCCGCCAAGGACACCTCTTCAGCCAAAGGCCTGGTACGAGCATGAACAGCAAGAATCGCCTCGCGCCCTTTGCGATCCGGCAGTCCAACGGCAATCCTGCGGTCGAATCGCCCGGGACGCATCAAGGCTGTATCAAGGACGTCGGCACGGTTGGTGGCCGCCAGAAGAATGACGCCGGAGTTATCAGCGAACCCATCCATTTCAGTAAGCAGCTGATTCAGCGTCTGCTCCCGCTCATCGTTCCCTCCACCAATCCCTGCACCTCTCTGACGGCCGACAGCATCGATCTCGTCGATGAACACGATGCAAGGAGACTTCTCCTTGGCTTTGCGGAACAGATCGCGAACGCGGCTGGCACCCACACCCACGAACAACTCAACGAATTCGGAGGCGGCAAGTGAGAAAAATGGAACACCAGCTTCCCCGGCAATGGCTTTCGCCAGCAGGGTCTTGCCGGTGCCAGGAGGGCCGACCAGCAGGACTCCGCGGGGAATACGCGCTCCCAACTGAATAAACGTCTCCGGTTGCTTGAGGAAGGTCACAACCTCCTGAAGCTCGTCTTTGGCTTCTGCGATCCCGGCCACATCTTCAAAGCGCACAGTCACATCGCTCTGTGGATTGGTACGCGCCTGGGTGCGACCAAAGCCCATCGCCTTGTTGGCCACCTGGGCCGATCGTCTCAGCAGGAACGACAGTCCAACAACGATCAGCACGATCAGGGCCAGATTGCCGACCAGCCCGGCCAGGGCCTGTTCCTGCCGGACATCCTTGACGAGGAGGGGAGTCCCAGCAGCCTCTGCGGTTCGCAGAATTTGTTGATCATTGGCCAGGATTGCCACCGTCGCGCTGCGTCCGTCGGGGTAGGTGACGATCACCTCACGACGGGCCGGTACCAACTGCAGCTCTTTGACCTTCCCGGAGGAGATCTGCTTCAGCAATGCGCTGTAACTCGGAGGTGGTTCTGAACGGAAGCGAGAAAATGGATTGCTCGGTTGATCCGTTCCGATCGACCTCTGGGCATCAGGACCCGGCTGCGACTGACTCTTCTGCTCTGGGCTCACACCGCTATTGCGTTAAGTCAAGACTAGCGATTTGACGTGGGGGCTCTCGAAAGTGGATCATGTCTGTTTGGCAGTGATCAGCCCGAGATGGCCGTCCCGAAGAAGAAAACCTCGAAGAGCAAGCGCAACCAACGGCATGCCGTCTGGAAAGCCAAGGCTGCAACTGCAGCGCAAAGGGCTCTTTCCATCGGCAAATCCGTTCTGAGCGGTCGTGCTCAAGGTTTCGTCTATCCCGTGGCGGAAACCGACGACTCCGAAAGCTGAGTCAGCTGAAACGGACTTCACGAACGGCTCTTTCGCTCGTGAGGTCCACAATGATCGTGGCTCCAGGAATCCAGTTAAGACAACTTTTTGGCAGAGCCGCCTCAACCATTCGATTGAACCCGGAGAGGTCGTTCTCAGCAAAGCTCACTCCGGTGCTTTCAAAGAGGGTGTTCAACTGCTGACGCTTCCAACGCGCGGAAGCATCAATGTTTTCGATGCGCAGATGCCAGAGCTCATCGAGCATGGACCAGATTGACGCGTACTCCCTGAGTTGCCTGAGTGCTTGGGGACGCCACTGTCGTTCGGCTGGCGTCAGGGAGTGCTCCATTGCGTCATTTCCTTCCTCACCAACAACCGCACCGAGGAACCATCCCTCCAGCAACACCACCCGTGGCTTGGAAATGGATGAACCGCAACGGTCACCACGTCCTCCCCGAAGGGATTTATCAAACCGCGGAGCTTGCAGACAGCCCCCTTGCAACCAAGTCTGCAGAGAACGTTCCATACCGATGAGGTCATGACTGCCAGGCAGAGCCCGGGGCACCCCCCAAGGGTTACCGGCCATGCTGCGTTCCAGTTCGTCTGCAGGCCAGTAGAAATCATCGATCGATAAATGCTCCACCGACCAGCCGAGATGGTCGGAAGCATGTTTGATCCAGCTGCAAAGGGTGGTCTTGCCACAACCCGGCAGGGCACTGACACCGATCAGCTTCAGACCATCCTCGACATGGGCTTGTTCGACTCTGGTGAGCAGGGGAAGAGCCAGGGACGCGATCCAGGCGTCATCGACAGGAACGGACCAACGATCCCGCACCAAGTTCACACCACCACGGGCCTGCCAGTGGTGCCACCAACCCTCGGGATTGGGCCAACCCAACAGCTCAAGCAGGGCATCCCCCCCGAGTGGTGCTGGCGGCCGACGGTCAAGATCCAAGCTTGAAAGCCTCAAACACAACGGCGTAAACGGTTCCAATCCTCAGATTGTCGAGAGCCAGCCAACTCAGAGGCCATTGGTCGATTCGGACCCGGCTCCTCAGCCTCACTTGCATTTCCAGAACCAGAACCACCATCAGAACGGCAAAGGGCCGTTGCTGACCCGATTTCTGAAACCAGTACATGGTGACGTTGCTGCCCACGATGAAACCGAACAGCAAAGACAGAAGTCCCACACTCCTGCGACGCCAAGAACCAACCAGCGCCTGGGACAGATGGGTTCCCACCCGACGCTGAAACCGGTCGTATCGCGTGTCTTGCAGCGTCATCCCTGACCCAGATCAAGAAGCATCTCCAAATACTTCAGCGTGACCCGGCCGCCTTCACAAGGGGGCCCACTGAAGATCCGGCACGAGGTTTCAGCTCCAAAGTGATCCAAAACTGCCGTGGCATGGTGATTCTCCATCGGCAGTGCAGAGTCCCAAGGGGATGGAGTCAGCAAGCAAGGCAGTCCCGCTGCACGAGCCGAACGCAAGCCGGGTGCTGAGTCTTCCAAGGCAATCGCGCAATCTGGATCGACACCACTGCGTCGAAGAGCAAGAAGATAGGGCTCTGGATCAGGTTTTGAACAACGGACATCGTCCGCTGTCACCCAACCGCAGAAAGGGCCTGCGCTGAAACCGTTCAGAACCTCGAGAAGAGCCTGAACGGACGCAAGTCCGCTGCTGGTGACGATCCACTGCTGGACACCGGCCTGCTGAAGGTCCTTGAGAAGCCGCAGCACTCCTGGTCGCCACTGCACGGCACCGGAGCGAATCAAGGCGAGGTAGTGACGCTGCTTGGCCTCGCGTAACCGTTGGAGCAGGTCCGGTGTCAGAGATACAGAGCTCATCTCCGCAAACCGCTGCATGCGCTTGGTTCCCCCGGGAATGGTCAAGAGCTCGGCATACAGGGCAGGGTCCCAGTTCCAGTCGACACCCAGCTCGGCGAAGGCACGGTTGTAAGCCACCCGATGGCCGGACATCTCCGTATCAGCAAGCGTTCCGTCCACATCCCAAAAGACGGCTTGCAGTTGAGACATTGCAGCGATTCAGCATGGGTTCAGCCTGATGGAACACCATCGGTGGCGGAACCCCCCACAATGCGTCCATCGGAGATGAGGGATGGTTGAGGTCGGCCGAAAGCAGCAGTGGCGCCTGCCGCGGCCCATCGATGGCATCCCCCTTGATCGCGCTGCTTTACCCCAACCGCTCAGAGCTGTCCTTTATCGGCGCGGCCTTTTAACAACAGAGGACGTGGAGGCTCTCCTGAGCGATCAGGACCCGCCGGCTCCCCACGACCACTTCCCCCAGCTCGCCCCGGCGCTTGCACGCCTTAGGACGGCGTGCGAGTCGGGGGAGGCTCTGGCCGTTTGCGGTGATTACGACGCCGACGGCATGACCAGCACCGCCCTGCTCCTGCGAGCCTTCCGCTGTCTTGGTGCCCGACCCAAGGCGGCGATTCCAAGCCGAATGGATGACGGGTATGGGTTGAACCCAGGGATGGTGGAACAGCTCCATGCAGAGGGGATCAGACTTTTGATCACGGTCGACAACGGAGTGGCCGCGAAAGAAGCACTGGAGCGCGCCGAAGATCTCGAGGTGGATGTGATCCTCACGGACCACCACACCCTTCCGGATCAGCAGCCGAAAGCCATGGCCCTGATCCATCCGGCCACAACTCCTGAAAAATCGCCGTATCGAAGTCTTGCGGGCGTTGGTCTCGCTTACATCGTGGCCCGCACTCTGGCGTTAGAGATGAACAGGCCCGAAGCGATTGCCAACTCCCGGGATCTGTTCTGCATCGGCACCGTGGCCGATATGGCACCCCTGACAGGGGCCAACCGCAGTCTGCTGAAAGAAGGTTTGAAGCACCTTCACCGCAGCAGCTGTCCGGGTGTGCAGGCCCTGCAGCAGCTGGCTGGACTGGGTGATCGCCCCCTTATCGCCGATGACATCGGTTTCCAGCTGGCACCCAGGATCAATGCCGTCGGCCGCATTGGTGATCCGGTTCTGGTGGTCGACCTCCTCACCGCGGAGGATCAGAACCAGGCCTATGAACTGGGACGCCGCTGCGACGTCCTCAACCGTCAACGCAGAGACCTCTGCGATGCGATCGAAGCGGAAGCCATTGCGTTGTTGGAGAGCGACCCATCGCCCCTACCGTCCTTCGTTCTGTTGGCCCAGAGCCATTGGCATCATGGGGTGATTGGGATCGTGGCCGCCCGTTTGGTGGAGCGTTACCAAAGGCCGGCGGCCCTTTTGGCAGCGGATGGAGAAGGATTGATGCGGGCATCCGTCCGTGCCCCTGAGGGTTTCGCGGTGGATGAAGCTCTGCGGAACTGCGGCCATCTGCTCGAACGCTTTGGCGGACATCCCGCCGCGGGAGGCTTCACGGTTCAGGCATCGGCCGTGACGGAGTTACACGAAGAGCTCAACCAACTGGCCACAGCCTGGATCGATCAGAGAGGGCAGGGTTTGCTCGTGGAGCCTGAAGCTCTTCTGACGCTGGAAGAAATCAACCATGACCTCTGGGCAGGTCTGCAGAAGCTGGAACCCTTCGGAGCAGGCCATCCCAAACCGCTGTTCTGGTCGAGGGGATGTCGGGTGACAGATCAACACTTCCTGCGCGGTGGGCATCGACGCCTGACGCTTGAGCAGAACGGAACGGAGCGACAGGCCATCTTCTGGCGCTGGCCAGCCACCGCAACACTTGCCCAGACGATTGATCTGGCCTACCGGGTCACCCAAAACCACTGGAGAGGGGAAACCCGGTTTCAACTTGATATCCAGGCCCTGCGAGCTCACCATCCCGAAATGGAAGTCCAGCGAGGTTCTGGGATTTACAGGATGCAGCGTCTTGGGGAGAACAGCCTGAAACTGCTGAATTCGGCCGGCGAGTCCATGATCTGCAGGATCAACGACAACGGTGTGCTGGAAAGCGACGACAGCCGAGCCCGACACCCCTACGTTGCGGAATTACTACAAGAGGCCTGCATAGGTCTTGGCCTTTGCCCATGAGTCCGGACAGTCGCCAAGACGTTGCCCTGATTCCAGGGATGCTGCCTTCACAAAGCCGGATCGAAGGCTTAGCCCGTCATTTCATTGGCCTGGTGATCGTTGGCGTTCTGATCGGCATCGCTTGCCTGCCGCTCAATCTGGTGGATCGCGTTCAGGAGCAGTTCTACGCACTCATGCCAACGGACGCATCGAGCCCGTGGACTCTGCCCGGCATTCTTGTGGCGCTGGCGCCACTGGTCGTGATGCCGGTCTTGCTTCTGCTGCAGCGAGGTCCATGGCATGAGGGAGCAGGGTCTGGAATTCCATCCACGATGAATGGATTGAAGGATCCGTCCCTGCTGCCAAGGGCCATGGCCGCTCCAGGCACGGTGCAACGCGGCATCCTCTGGTCAATCGCCACCGTGGCCATGTTTCCTCTGGGAAGGGAAGGGCCTGTTGTGCAGTTCGGTGCCGCGGTGGCCAGGGCCTTCCATCAGCGTTTCAAGGGATGGCTGCCGTCGCTGAGCGAACGTCAGATGGTGGCCATTGGGGGAGGAGCCGGCCTGGCCGGCGGGTTCAACACACCTCTGCTCGGAGCCGTTTTCATGCTGGAAGAGCTCACGGCCGATTACGCCATCGTGACGATCTGGCCGGCTCTTGTGATCAGCGTTGCAGCAGCAGGACTATCGAACATCGGCGGGCAACCGATGTTCGGCCTCGGCGTTCTCAACGTTGTAACTCCCGAGATGGAGCAACTGATGATGGCGATCCCGGTTGGACTCGTTGCAGGACTTTTTGGAGGGCTGTTCAACAGGGGACTGGTCTGGCTGACCAGGACACTTTCGGAATCAGTGAAACGCTGGCCACTACAAACAGGTCTCTACCTGGGGGGAGGTCTCAGCCTGCTGGCTTTGATGAGTTGGGGAACATCGACATCAGACGGAGAATCCCTGGTGCGACAGCTGATCGAGCAGGGCATGCCTGATCCGGTTCGCGATGGTAATCACTTGACCGCAGGCCTCACCAGTCTCTGGATCACCGCCGTGCGCATGATCGGTCCGATGCTGGCTCTCAGCCCTGGAGTGCCTGGAGGCCTGATTGATCCCTCACTGTCCTTCGGAGCAGTGCTGGGTTACACCATCTGCAGCAGCGCGGGATACAGCGGTCAATTGGGGATCGGACTGGGTCTCGCTGCAGGCCTATCAGGCGCGACTCAACTCCCCCTGGTCTCCATCATTTTCGCCTGGCGGCTTGCCGGTGATCAGCAGTTGTTCGCAGGCGTGGTGCTGGCGGCTGTTCTTGCTTCATACACCGGCCGCCTGGTGTGCAGGGATCCGGTGTATCACGGATTGAGCAAGCTCAATCGTCAGAGTGCGCCGCGGCGATAGAAGAGGATGAAGATCACTGCTGGTCCAGCCAGGGTGATCAAGGCCAGTGCGCCGAAATTGGCGATCAGGTGGAAATCGATTCCCATGGGTTGAAACAGGTAAGCAACAGTTTGCCGAAACTAGGTTACGAGCCTTCCGCCAGAAACAATTCAAACCGGGCTGGCCTCTGTGATGGCTTGTCACAGCCCGGACAGAACACAACCAACCACGGATTGTCATCATGAGTCGCCATTCCCTGCACTGGGCCTGCCTCCAGCACTGCGGAGCCTGCTGCAGGCTGGCCCCAGAGGAACGTCAGGAAGCGATCGAGGCACTGACACCTGAACAGCAGAGCCAATACCTCGCCATGGTGGGGGCCGATGGGTGGTGCATTCACTTCGACAGTGGTGCCAGGCGATGTCGCATCTACGAAGAACGCCCAGATTTCTGTCGTGTCGCCAGCCTCTGCAGCCTCTTCGACGTTCCCAAAGACCATGCTGATGCCTTCGCCATCTCCTGCTGCCGCCAGCAGATTCGGTCGGTTCATGGTGGACGCAGTCTGGAACTGCGTAAGTTCGAACGACTGATTCGATCCACGCCTCCATTGCGATGACCGACGCCGGAAGCTCTCAGCGTCCAGGATTCACAACCGTTCTGGTCAGTACCTTCTCCACCGTGTTCCTGGCGGAACTTGGGGACAAGACGCAGTTGGCGACGTTGCTGCTCTCTGCAGAATCCGGACAACCGTGGCTGGTTTTTGGTGGTGCCGCTCTGGCTCTGATCTGCTCAAGCCTGGTCGGCGTGCTGGTGGGACGCTGGCTTTCCTCAGTTCTGCAACCCGAACGCCTGGAACAAATGGCAGGGCTGCTGATGGTGGGGCTCGGACTATGGCTCGGATCCCAGGCGCTGCGATCAGTCCTAGGGGACCATCTCCTCTGAGCGACCCGGTCGACTCTCAGCCCAATCCAACCAACTCAACGATGAATCTCACGCTGCTGCTCTCAACCTTCGTCACTGTGTTTCTGGCTGAGCTCGGAGACAAGACGCAGCTGGCGACCGTGGCAATCAGCGGGACCTCGGACCGACCGCTTGCCGTCTTCCTGGGATCATCGAGCGCCCTTGTGATCGCCAGCCTGATCGGGGCTGTTGCTGGGGGATCTCTCTCGGCGATCATTCCTGCTGACTGGATCCAGCTGTCGGCATCCATCGGGTTTCTGGTCATCGGACTCCGCCTTCTTTGGCCGAAGCTCAATACTGAGTCCGGTGTCCTTCCAGAACAGGACTGAATCACATCCCGTCAAGGCATCGGCTCGTAAGATCGGGTGGATTAAGTGGTTGCGCGGTCCCTCTGCTGCTTGCGCACCCGTTTTGTCCTCCTCCCGGACCTGAAGGCCGGTTTCCGAATCCGTTCTGATGAAATTCACGGTTGCTGATCTACTCGACCAGGTTCCTTCCGATGGAACCCTGGAAACGACAAAGCTCGAGAAGATCCTCCGTTTGAGCAATCGAACAGAGAAACACACTCTTGGATTGGCTTTAGAAGCCCTCACGCGCCTTGGAATCCTGAACACGGATGAAAGCGGTGGCATTCACAAATGCATCACCGATGATTTGGTGCAAGCCCGGCTTCGATGCAGCACCAAGGGTTTTTGTTTCGCCATCCGAGATGACGGTGGTGATGACATTTACATCCGCGATCATCAGTTGAATCACGCTTGGAACGGTGATCGCGTGCTCGTGCGCATCACCCGGGAAGGCGGCCGCCGCCGTTCACCTGAGGGAGGTGTGCAATGCATTCTCGAACGGGCCACAACAAGTCTTCTGGCCACTGTTGAACAACAAGAAGAGAAACTCATCGCCATTCCCCTCGATGATCGTCTTCTTGCGGCCATCGACCTACCGGCTGAGGATGAGAGCTACGCAACGACTTCAGCGGATGAGGCAGTCGCGGAGGTGGTCCTAGACCGTTACCCCGTGGCGCAATTTTCGGCCCAGGGCCATGTCGCTCGCTCTCTTCCTCTCAATGGAGGAGCGGAGGATGACAGAGATCTGATGTTGACAAAAGCCAATCTCCATCAACGTCCCACTCCACCTCGAGCTTCGCTTAAGTCACCCGCAGCAAAGAAGAGGAACGATCTCACTGATCAACCTGCTCTTCTTCTCAAGCCCTGGTCTGACGATGAGGCTGTCTGTTTACCGGCCATCCATGTCATTCCCCATGAAGGAGGGACACGCCTGTGGGTCCATGCGCCAGCGTTGGCCGAACGCCTAACGCCAGGAAACAGTCTTGACCAATGGCTCTTGAACCAATCAGAAAGCATCTGTCTTGGCCGGCAGTGGATACCGCTTCTGAGCCCGGCACTGACCAAGGCGAGCGCATTCCGCGTCGGCGAGGTTCAAGATGCAGTCACGCTGCGGCTGGACATTGGCCCTGACTGTGAATGGAAAGACTGGGAGTTCTCCCTGACCAAGATCCGTCCAGTTGCAGAACTCACACACGAACAACTGGCAGCTCTCGACAATCGCAAACCGAAATCGCGGGCGATCCCAGCGTCCCTTAAACCGATCAAAGAGCAGATTAACCAACTAGAGACTCTGATTTTTTGTGCCAGGAATGCCCATGAGTGCGAAAAGTCTGCAGGCCTGATCGAACTTGACCTGCCCAAACCGCAACTCGACAGTCTCGGGGATTTAAATCAAGTTTCCCCTGATGGTGATGGCACCAACTGGACGGAACCGTTCAATCCTGCCGCTCCGGAATGCCTGATGGCAGTGCTGCTGCGCACGGCACACCGTGTGTGGAGTTATCACTGCAAGAACCTGAATCTTCCAGCTGTGCTGCTTGAAGCTCCCCCTGCCGATGATTCAGCACTGACGGATGTTGCTAAAGCTGCAGTTGCGCTTGATGTGCAGCTGGAGCTTGACGAAGACGGCACGCCTTCTGCGGGCGAACTCGCCAAGGCCGTCGCCGGTTGCCAGTACAGCCGCGTTCTGAATCTGCAGCTTCGCCAGGCACTGCCCGACACCATGTACCGACTTGCTGATGTTGCTGAGACCGCAACAGGTGTTCAAGTTGATGACGCGATCACGGAGTCTGAAACTGAGGTTGCGTCAGAGATGCAGGCCGATGATCAAGACAGCCAAAATCCCAAGACTGATGGTTCATTCTGGTCTCAATCCCTAGCACCCTGGTGTTGCCCGACACTCCATTACGCCGATGTCCTGAATCAACAGGTCCTGTGTCAACTGCTGAATGAGGGAAAGGACCGTCCCAACGTGCGTCATAAAACCAAGGTGGAGATCGGACGTCAGGGAGCTGGTGATCAGATCACCTGGCCGCTGTTTACCGCATCCCAGGATCAAAAACTGGCAGAACTGTTCCGGGAACGGATGCTTCAGCGTCTCAACACGCGCCGACGCCAGGTTTCAGATCTACGCAAGGACATGATCGCGATGGCTCATGCCAGAAGCGCCGAGCCCTTGGTGAATCAGGAGCAAAACGGTGTGATTAGTGGAGTGCAAAGTTATGGATTCTTCGTCGAGATTCCGCCATCGATGGTGGAAGGGTTAGTGCACGTCAGCTCGTTGAATGACGACTGGTATGAATACCGTTCTCGGCAGAATCGACTGGTGGGACGGCGGAGTCGACGGGTGTATCAACTTGGAGACCTCGTGAAGGTCAAAGTGCTGAAAGTCGACGTATTGCGCAATCAGATCGACCTGGAAGTAGTACCCACTGATCAGTCCACTGAACAGGACCCCTTGCCTGTTGCCGTGTCAGACGCATGATCTCTCCTTTCGTGATCGGCGTGAGCGGCGCGTCCGCCCAACAATTAGCGGAACGAAGCATTCAATGGCTTCTTCGCGGTGGTCACAGCGTTCATGTGATTGTCAGCAGGGGAGCTCACGAAGTTTGGAGAGCTGAACGGGGCATCGCTGTCCCTGTGGATCCCGACCAGCAGCAACGGTTCTGGCGTGACCATCTCGACGTGCAAACCGGCGAGTTGATCTGCCATCGCTGGGATGATCAAGCCGCTGTGGTGGCCAGTGGCAGTGTGGTGACGCGGGGAATGGTGGTTGTCCCCTGCTCGATGGGAACCGTGGGGCGCCTGGCGGCTGGACTGGCAGGAGACCTGCTGGAGCGCAGCGCGGATGTGCACCTCAAGGAAGGCAGACCCCTCGTCATTGCCCCGAGGGAAATGCCATGGAACCTGATTCATCTGCGCAATCTCACAACGCTTGCCGAAGCTGGAGCCAGGATTGCTCCGCCCATTCCAGCCTGGTACACCCAACCGGAATCCCTCGACGACATGCTCGACTTTCTTGTCATGCGCCTGTTTGACGGTTTGGGCGAATCGCTGACTGAACAGAGCCGCTGGCAGGGACGACGACCATGACTCCGCTGCAACGGCTGCTTCTGATTCCATGCCTGTCACCCTTGCTGCTCACGTTGCTGGTGGCAGGTCTGAATCTCGGGAAGGGAGGAAGCCTTCGGATCCTCACCTGGCAGCTTCCCACCCTGCCCATCGGTGCCTGGATGGCCATTGCAGCTGCAACCGGCGCGGCACTGGGTTCAGGAGGTGCCTTGGCGGCATCTCCCCAGCAACCCACGCTCCAGCGCGAAGTGCGGCGGCCCTTTGAATGGCCGCCTGAGCGTTCGGAACCACCTGAACCGCCGAATTCTCCCCCCGATGCCGCGTCCGTGACGTGGCCTGAACGGGATGTGCGTGATCCAGCGCCAACGGTTTCCGTACCCTTTCGGGTGATTCGACGCGGCGACGCACAAGCTGAGACCGTGCCGATGGATGATCAGGCGAAGACCACGGCAGCTGGAGCATCCAAGGCTGCAGAGCCTGATGACTGGAATAAGCCCCTCAGCGAGGACTGGTAGGCGGCGATTGGTGAGGTAACACCAATGCTGTCTACAGTCCCGCCAGTGACCGACAACCGGTGAGCGAAACCCCTGCCAAGCCGAAAGGCACGACCAAACCCGCTGGTGAAGGCAAAGCAAAACCTGCTGCCAAACCAAAGCCCGAGGACAAAGCTTTCGCCTCCTTCATCCAAGAAGACTTCCTCCCCTCGCTCTCGAAGGCCTTGGCCGATCGAGGACATGCTCCAGTGAGCCTTTCTCTCTCGGAGGGAGAGCGCCCCGTGGTGGGTGGTTTGTGTTGGATGGTGAAAGGAGAGCTCAGTAGCGAGCGCAGGTTTTGGCTCTGCTTCGAATCCGATGCCATCACCTCCGGCAAAACCATTGCCCTTGCCGAGTCCGCAGCCGAACCAAGCCTGCTGGAATCGTTTCTGATCGACGAGAAGCGAATGACCCTCGCGCTTCTGCAATCGCGACTGCTCCAGCGGCTCAACGGTCAGAAATGGCTTGGTGGCAACTGAACCACTCGCTTCACAGAGACCTCGGCAACCTCACGGTGCCACTTACGATGACTAGTACTGAGCAAAAACAGATGGTGCCTCCTACCGCCGTCAACGACGCACCTGCCGCAGGATCAGCCGTTGCCGTTAAGGATCCGGCCAAGGACACGATCCTCACGCCGCGCTTCTACACAACGGACTTCGAAGCCATGGCCGCAATGGATCTGCGGCCAAACGAAGCAGAACTGGAGGCCATCTGCGAGGAGTTCCGCAAGGATTACAACCGTCATCACTTTGTTCGCAACGCAGAATTCGACGGAGCCGCCGACAAACTCGACCCCGAAACACGCCGTGTTTTCGTTGAATTCCTTGAGCAGAGCTGCACATCAGAGTTTTCAGGCTTTTTGCTCTACAAAGAACTCAGCCGTCGCATTAAGACAAGAAATCCGCTTTTGGCTGAATGTTTTGCTCATATGGCCCGTGATGAAGCCCGCCATGCCGGGTTTCTGAACAAATCGATGAGTGATTTCGGTTTGCAGCTCGATCTGGGCTTCCTGACCGCTAATAAGAAGTACACATTTTTCAAACCCAAATTCATTTTCTACGCCACCTATCTCTCTGAAAAGATTGGTTATTGGCGCTACATCACGATTTTCCGTCATCTGGAGCAGAACCCCGACAGCAAGATCTTCCCGATTTTCAATTTCTTTGAAAACTGGTGTCAAGACGAAAATCGCCACGGTGATTTCTTTGATGCCTTGATGAAGGCACAACCCAACACTGTGCGTGGCATCCGAGCACGCCTCTGGTGCCGCTTCTTCCTACTGGCCGTTTTCGCGACGATGTACGTGCGCGACGTCGCCCGCAAGGAGTTTTACGAGGCCCTGGGACTTGATGCGCGTGACTACGACCGACTGGTGATTGACAAGACCAACGAGACAACCGCCAGAGTTTTCCCCGTTGTCTTGGATGTCAAAAATCCTAAGTTTTTTGCAGGGCTCGAAAACTTAGTAACCAACAACGCAGCCCTGGATGCCGTGGATGCCAGTGCTTCACCAGCACCGATCAAGTGGTTGCGCAAACTTCCCCACTGGATTGCCAACGGCGGGCAGATGGCGTCGCTCTTTTTGATGGCTCCAGTGCGCAGCGAGCAGTTTCAACCCAGCGTGCGCTGATGCAAACCACGACAATTTCTACAACCGGGATCTTCAACCTGGACCCCGGTTGCTCGCCATGGGAGCAACGCCTCAACACACTGTTGAGTGTCGGTCTGGCAGCAGGAGCCGATCTCGTTGAAGTCTTCCTCGAGCGCACCGACCACTTGGGAGTGCTCGCTGAACAAGACAAGATCACCAGCGTTTCGCCGGCCTTCGGAATGGGAGCTGGCATCCGGGTGTTCCGGGGTGCGAGGGATGGATTCGTGAGCACCAACGATCTCAGTGACGCCGGTTTGACCGAGGCACTGGAGCAAGCGTTGGCCATGCTTCAACTGGAACGATCCACCCTCTCCGGTTCCAATTCATTTCAAGGTCTCAGCGCTCTCAGAAATTTCGCTGCGACGAAAAACGATTGGTTGGAGCGCACACCCAATCTTGATGTCATCACCCAGCGTCTGCTTGAAGGAACGCAATGCCTGCAGCGCCTTGGTCAGCATCTTGAAGTAAGGCGCGGCAATTTCTCCCGGGACTGGCAGGAAGTGCTCGTGGCTGCCAGTGACGGCACCTTCGCTCGCGACATCAGGCTGCATCAATCCAGCGGCCTCAGTGTGCTGGCTGCAGACGGTGACCACCGCGCCAGCATCGCTCGTCGGTACGGAACTACCGACAAACCCAATGATCTGTGCGACTGGAACATTGAAGCCTCCGCTCAAGAGGTGTGCGCCAGTGCGTCCACCATGCTGCGTGCTGACTATGTGGACGGTGGCCAGATGCCTGTGGTGCTCGCCAACCGATTTGGTGGCGTGATCTTCCATGAAGCCTGCGGGCACTTGCTGGAAACAACCCAGATCGAACGCGGCACCACACCATTCGCCGAGAGCATCGGCGAATCCATAGCCCATCCAGCGGTCACTGCCATCGATGAAGGGTTGAGTGACGGGGCCTTTGGCTCCATGTCCATGGACGACGAGGGAATGGAGCCGCAGCGAACAGTTCTGATCGAAAAAGGAGTCCTGAAGCGGTTTATCAGCGACCGTGCAGGAGAGCTGCGCACCGGTCACGCCCGTACCGGCAGTGGTCGCCGCCAGAGCCACGGATTCGCAGCCGCAAGTCGGATGCGCAACACCTACATCGCTGCTGGTCCTCACAGCATTGATGATCTGATCGGATCCGTGGATCGCGGGCTTTACTGCAAATCCATGGGAGGCGGAAGTGTTGGCCCCACCGGACAGTTCAACTTTTCCGTTGAAGAGGGCTATTTGATTGAAAACGGAACCCTCAGCAAGCCTGTGAAAGGAGCCACCCTGATCGGTGAAGCCAAAGAGGTCATGCCACGGATTTCTATGTGTGCCGATGATCTTGATCTTGCCGCCGGCTATTGCGGTTCAGTGAGCGGAAGCGTCTTCGTGACCGTGGGACAACCCCACGTCAAAGTTGATTCCATCACCGTGGGAGGCCGCTGATCGTGGGAAATACACCTCTGAACGTCTCGGCTCTGCGTGATCGGCTCCACCATCTCGCATCTCGTGAAGGGATCTCGCAATGGGATCTCGGAGCCAGTCGGAGCAACAGTGCATCTGTTCAGGTTGATCGCGGTGAAGCCAAACAGCTGAAAGCGTCCCAACGCAGTTCCATCACCGTGCGTGTGTGGAATCAGCAAGGCCTGGTGGGAATCACCAGCACCTCCGATCTTTCGGAATCAGGCCTGGAAAAGGCGTTGATGGGCGCCCATCAGGCCAGCGCCTTCGGGAACAGCGATGAGGTTCCCCACTTCTCACCCCTGGCAAACGCTCCAACAGAACCTCTGGATCGACCTCTCAAGGACTCCGAAGGCATTCAATCCCTGCTCAAGCATCTTCTTGAGGCAGAGAAGGAGCTCCTCAGCAGGCACCCTGCAATCGAAACGGTCCCTTACAACGGCCTCAATGAGGGGAGCAGCGAGCGCATCTACCTCAACAGTGATGGCGCTCTCCGTCAGGCACAACGCACCCAAGCCAGTCTTTATCTGTTCGCCCGCGCTGAAGAACAGGGACGGAAACCCAGAAGTGGAGGTGCGGTACGACTGGCTCTCGGCAGCACCGACCTGGATCTCAAGGGATGCATCGATGAAGCAGCCGAACGCACCATCAGCCATCTCAACTACAGACCGATTGATACGGGTCGCTATCTGGTGTGCTTCACACCGGAAGCTTTTCTCGATCTCATCAGTGCTTTCAGCAGCATGTTCAATGCCCGCGCCGTGCTCGACGGTGTGAGCCTGAGCAAGCCCGACACGATCGGCCAACAACTGGCCGTTCCCTTCTTCAATCTCATCGATAACGGGCTTCACCCTGCCCACGTCGGAGCGATGCCCTTCGATGGCGAAGGAACACCAACCCGTGCCCTGCGACTGATTGGGGATGGGCATCTGGAGAGCTTCCTGCACTCAGAAGCCACCGCCAGAAAGTTTGGGGTGCAACCCACCGGACATGCCGGTTTAGGAGCCAAGGTTTCTGTTGGACCGGACTGGTTTGAGGTTCATCGCAGTGAAGGGTGCAGACCTCCAGCCGATCATCTGGATCACAGAAAAACCCAGGATTCGTTCGTGATGATCGAGAGCCTCAATGCTCTCCATGCCGGAGTCAAGGCCAGCCAAGGATCGTTCTCGCTTCCCTTCGACGGCTGGTTGGTGAATGGAGGTGAGCGCATTTCCGTTGAGGCAGCAACGGTTGCTGGCGATATACGAGAGCTCCTTCGATCCATTGTTCAGATCGAAGCCGATCCCATCGTCACCCACGAAGGGGTGTGCCCCCATGTGTGGGTGGATGGTCTCGCCATCACCGGCGAAGCCTGATTCACTCACAGCGCGACTGCTTTGGCTTTAAATATCCTGTTCTGGGGCACACCGGCCTACGCCGTACCAACCCTCGACACACTCCATAAGGCAGGGCATCAGATCGTCGGTGTGGTGACCCAACCGGATCGGCGACGAGGTCGGGGCAAACAATTGGTCGCGTCGCCTGTCAAAGCAAGGGCTCAAGAGCTGGGCTGTCCCGTGTTCACACCGGAAAAGATCCGACGGGACCCGGAGTGCCAGCAAGAGCTGAATGCTCTGGGTGCCGATGTGTCTGTGGTGGTTGCCTTCGGCCAGATCCTGCCCAAGGAGATCCTTCAACACCCGCCTTTGGGCTGCTGGAACGGGCATGGCTCTTTGCTTCCCCGTTGGAGAGGTGCGGGACCGATTCAATGGTCAATTCTTGAGGGGGACCCAGAAACAGGCGTAGGGATCATGGCCATGGAAGAGGGCCTGGATACGGGTCCGGTGTTCCTGGAGCAACGCCTGCCGATCGGCCTCCTTGAGAATGCCCATCAACTGGGAGAACGACTCAGCCGGCTCACCGCCGATCTGATGCTGGAGGCGATGCCAGCCATCGAGGCGGCTGGACCAGGGCCGGAAGCAGATCGTTGGTCGCGACTCAACGTGCGCCAACAACCAGACCAGGGCACCTACGCCCGCATGCTTACCAAAGACGACGTTCAATTGACCTGGAGTGATCCAGCTCTAACAACCCATCGAAAGGTGATGGGTTTGTATCCGGGAGCCGTCACGGTCTGGAAGGATCGCCGCCTGAAGGTACTGGCAACGGAACCGCTGATCGAGCGTCTCAAGGATGCACTGTCTGAAGACGCCCGCGCCTTGGTGGGGCGTTGGAGCACCGGTGCGCATTCCCCCGGCCAGGTTCTTCACTGCTCTGGTTCAGGGCTGGTGGTGAGTACCAGTGGCTGTCCAATCCTGATTCGTGAAGCCCAACTGGAGGGGAAGGCCAGAAGCAGCGGGCAGACTCTGATCCAACAGCTCCAGGCAGTCCCTGGAGACACGATGGGGCTCGCGGCGAACCCTTAGCGATGACGGCCGCGTACGGGTGAGGGTGCGCTGCGCGCTCTGGGTTTGCCAGGTGGGCGCTTGCGACCACCGCTGAGATCCAGGGGGGGAGCCTTGAGCACAGTGGGCTCAAACCCGTCCACGGTCTGACGCGTCAGCTCTTCACCCGTCAGCCGCTCGATCGCTTTGAGGAGAAGCGCTTCTTCAGCGGCAACCAGGGACACTGCATGCCCCGTTTCCCCCGCACGACCCGTACGACCGATGCGGTGCACGTAATCTTCCGCCACATTCGGCAGATCCAGATTCACCACATGGGGAAGCTGCTGAATATCGATGCCTCTGGCGGCGATATCCGTAGCGACGAGCACCCGGATGTTTCCTTGCTTGAAACCCTGAAGGGCACGGGTTCTGGCCCCCTGACTCTTGTTGCCATGGATGGCCGCCGCGGAAAGGCCTTCCTTGCTGAGACGGTCAGCAACCCGATTGGCTCCGTGCTTGGTGCGCGAGAACACGAGCACCTGACGCCAGTCACCCGCACGAATGAGATGGCTGAGCAAATCACTTTTGCGCGCCATGTCACAAGGATGCACCACTTGCTCCACCGATCGCGCCGTCTGATTTTCTGGCGTGACTTGAAGATGCACTGGATCGTGGAGAAGGCCCGACGCCAACTTGCGAATTGGTGCACTGAACGTGGCGGAAAACAGAAGTGTTTGACGCTTCACAGGCATCAACCTGATCAAGCGACGGATGTCATGAATGAAACCCATATCGAGCATGCGATCAGCTTCATCAAGAACCAGACACTCCAGCTGATCAAAGTGCAGGGCCCCCTGCTGATGAAGATCAAGCAACCGTCCGGGCGTGGCCACCAGCAGATCCACTCCCCCACGAAGGCGATTGATCTGTGGGTTGGCCTTCACGCCGCCGAACACAACATCGCTGCGGAGAGGCAAGTGACTGCTGTAAGCCCTCACATTCTCAAGGACCTGGGCGGCGAGTTCCCTGGTGGGCGTGAGGACAAGAGCGCGAATCTGGCCTCGTCCAGCCGGTTTGCCGTGCCGAAGTCTCTCCAGCACCGGCAACGTGAAACCAGCTGTTTTCCCTGTACCGGTTTGCGCAGCTGCCATCACATCCCTGCCATCAATCACTGCAGGAATCGCCTGCGCCTGAATCGGTGATGGATGGGTATAACCCTTGTCCTGGAGTGCCTCCAGCAGGGGTTCACCTAATCCCAGATCCGAAAACAAAGCCTGAGGATCAATGGAGACAGAAACTGCGCTGATTGTGATGCCGCCGCAAGCCACACCCTACGGGGCCATCCATTCACCTCTTAGTGATCGGCGTAGAGCAACTGCGCCTGGTTCCAGACCTCATCGAGCTGCTGATCACTGAGAACGAGTGCCTGGGGGTGAACGCGCGCAAGCCAGGCACGACGGTGCTCGGGGGTCTCATCACGGAAAAAGGTCTGCTGAGCTGCGAGAACGCGAAATTTGAGAAATTCCAAAAGCACAGCTCTGACCCGCAAGGAGGAATGCTGCATCGAAGAGCCCTCAGAACAATTGCCAAGCAGCATTGTCAGGGATCTCTGGAGCGGCATGGGGATCACTGGGTTCCTGCTGCGTGACCCTCCAAGCAGGAACCCTGCAATCGCGATACGTCGAGTGCTGAATCAGGATCCCTTCCTGATCATCCGTGGAGGCATAAAAACCACCAACCCACTGGGGCAACTCATTGATGCCACCTCGAAACCACACCCAGCATCGCTCGCGTTTCATCGATCCTCGGTGTTTTCACCGCTCCATTCTGAAAGCAGAAGCTAAGGCGCAACCTCACGGTGCACACAGCGTTCGCAGGGACCCTCCGGGAGCACGGCACAACGCAAGAGTGGGCTTCGTGCATTGAACCGACAACTGGGATCGCCGATCACCCAGCCATGAAGGAACCAGCGAGCATCGTCCGGTTGCTTCTGTGTCTTCACCAGCAAGACAACAGACCGAAGTTCATAGCGTCCAGAGCGAAGGCGGTACCGATGCCGCCTCTGCATCACCAGGAAACTTCTGGAGTCGATCGAAAACCAACGGCCTGGGTGGGGAGGATCCTCCATTTCCAACCGATCAATCGGCTGCTCACTTCCGAACTGACGAATCTCGATGAGCACGGTTATGTCTCTTCAGCAATGAGAGGCAGACGAATCGAAAATCCCCAGACCATCAAAAGGGCCACCACCGATAGGGTCAACAGCTCAGGAACATCGATCATCGGGAAGACCAGCTGAATCAGCAACTTGAATCCAACGAATGCCACTGCGAGGTATCCAGCCGATTCGAGTCTTGAATAGATCTTCAGCCATTGGATGAACAAGCCGGACGTGAAGCGCAGAGCGACCACACCGATCAGAGCGCCAGTGATCACAAGGAACAACTGATCACTGATTGCAACAGCGGCAGCGACACTGTCGATCGAGAACGCCAAATCAGTGACTGCCAGAGTGACGACTGTTCGGCGAAAGCTCACCGTCGACGAAGAGTCCAATGAGGTCTTTGCGTCGTCATCAAGGTCTGTGGGTCGCCAATGTTGATAACAAAGCCATAGGAGATATCCACCTGCCAGCAGCTGGATCGGTGGGAAGGCGAGGACCCATTGCGCCATGAGGATGAGCGCCACACGGAGCACGAACGCCATCAACACACCCAGATTGAGAGCCTGGCGCTCGAGAGCAGGATCACTCTGCTTTCGGGCAATCGCGGCCAGCGCAATGGCATTGTCAGCCGATAACAGCAGTTCCAGACTCACTAAAACCGGTAACAACGGGAGTAGCTCACCAAGGTGATCAACGCCGTCCAGCCAGGCGGTTAATGAGGGCAGTGCAGCTGTGTCCATCAACCCAGCCTAGAAATGGGACGCGCCGACCAGTGGCATGAAAACCCAAGCCCAGCTTTGCCATCACAACGACCAGCGCTGCATTGTTCGAGTGGAAGGCTTTGACGGCGACACGTCGCTGGGCAGTGCCCTGGGCGAAGCGCCCACGGCAACCGAAGCAGAGGATCAGGCCATTGCCCGACTGAAGCAACGACTGGACACGTTCAGGGCACCCGCAGCCGGCAGCAAAGAACTCGTGCGCCGCAGCAGCCAGGAAGGGGATCGGGTTGCACAGAAGCCAACACCTGTCTCTGAGCCGCCGATAGCAACAACGGTCGAACCAATCCAGCCCTCGGGCGATCACGCGGCACCCACCGCGGTCAATGAGGCACCCACTGATCCCGACGATTGGAGCGAAGAGCTCACGGCAATCGATCTGGAATTGCAACGCATCGGCTGGGATCGTGCCAATGAATCCATTTATCTTGAGCGGGCGTTTGGTCACAGCAGCAGACATCGCCTCACACGCTTCAGTGATCTCGTGGCTTATCTCAAGCGCCTGCGTGAACTACCAGCTTCTAGCGATGCAACAACTGCTGGAATCCCTTTACGGCGTTCTGATCTTGTCAATCAGTGCGATGAGATTCTGAAGCGCCTCAATTGGGAGCAACAGCAGGCTCGAGAGTTTCTCCAAAGCAACTTCCAGGTGGGATCAAGGCAGCAACTGAGTGATGAACAACTACTCGGATTCAACATGCTGCTGGAGGAGCAGTTGCTGAAATAGCCATGAAACCAGTGACACCGTCGAAGAATCCTTTCCCCATTGCGATTAGCCGCACACATCCCCATTGCAAGGGTGGAATTGCACCAACAACAGACTGATGCCAGTCGCCAATGACCAACTGAAGCCAGCAGCAGCGAGGTGAGTTCTCAAGAGCTGTGCCTGACCCTTCAAGAGCGACACTGCCGAGTGGATGGTCGGAGACCTCGGTTGTCAGGAGGTTATCGACGGATCCAATCCCGATTGCTAAGTAATTAGAAGACCCCCTTTTTGATAATGGGCAATCTCCTGCGTTTCAACTTCCTGGCAGCGATTTTGATCATGCTCGGAGTTTGTGGATGCACCACGAACCAATCCTCAGCCAACTCCTCTTCAGTACCAGAAGCGCCGACAAAGGCCGATGAAACAGAGTCGAAACAAAAGCCGCACTTGGCAAGCGAAGACACCGTGAAGACGATGAAAGGGAGAGCCACTTGGTATGGCCCGGGGTATTACGGCCGCAAAACCGCAAGCGGTGACGTACTCAAAAAGGGAACAATGACGGCGGCTCACAGCAGCTTGCCGCTGGGCACTGAGGTAAAAGTCACCAGAGTCGACACCAATGAAAGCGTGACGGTGGTGATCAACGACCGCAAGCCATACAAAAAGGGGACGGTGATTGACCTGGCCCACGGTGCAGCCGATGCCCTCGACATCGATGAAGACGGCACAGCCAGCGTCATCGTTGAGGTGATCAACTGAGGACGATCAGGTTCTGCTCAAGAGGAGATCCGCCTCCTCTAAGCCTTAAAGGTTGAACGTTGCCGTCGGGGTAAGTATTTCACCGGGGGGGGTCATCGCAGCAACAAGTCCATGGCAGAAAACAACTTCACACCGAAAGTGAGAGTGTATTGCGAAACGATTGCTGCCTAGATTGTGATACTAACGATCTAACAACCTATTTTTCATTGCTTACTCGAATTCCCAAAGCATCAGGTCCGACAAGTGATGGAAGTCACGAGCACGTGATTCAAAGCTCATGTGGCAAGTTCATTGCAATCATGGAGACTCAATCGAAGCCATTGCCTTGGTGAGCCACTGGATCCACATCCAAAACCAAGGGTTTTTGTCGTCAACTTCGAATGGGCTATGAATCAATCTTCCTCATCAACCACCAAGCCAAGGTCTGCGTAGGGGAAGAGGGACTTTGCTTGAGCCCAAGCGGCTTGCAGGCTATCGGCTTGGATGGTGCTGATGAGATGGGTCTTGGCGCTGATGGATCACCGTTGCAAGACCTAGCCCCATCACGGATCCCACATTGGAGTGATTTTTGCGTACCGACATCTGAAATTTCAGACAGAGCCCAAGCTCCCGCTGGGTTTCCTTGCTGATCACCTGCTGCAGAGGAGCAAGGATGGCATCACTGAATGGATTCAACTGATTCCTAACCAGTCAGCCTCAACGGATGTCAACCCAGGAATTTCGACAAATCCGTCAGCTCGCTGATCGCCATCATCATCAATAGCCAGACTGACACCCTGAATCATCCAAGGCTGCAGATTGCCTTCTTGGCCTGGTATCAGATCCACCATCCAAGTAATGGCTTGAACCTCACCCGGACGTCCTGTAAACCCCTTTGAACCAACGAAATGGCTGGCTCCTTCAATAAGAATCCGATCTCCCTGATCCGGACGAAAATCCGTGATTGTGTCAGAAAAAATAGAGTCAACACGCTCCGAGTCGCGAAAGAGGAAGAGATCAGCACCTGCACCTCCAGACAGAAGGTCATCACCCGAACCGCCGATCAGGATGTCATCACCCGAGCGACCGAAGAGTATGTCATCGCGGCGACTTCCTATTAACTGATTGTTTCGACGATCACCCGATATCAAACCGCGTTGTCTGAGCTTTGCATTTGTTTCTGCTTTCACACGAATTCCCAGAGACTCCGGCAAGCGATCAAGAGGAGACTCTTGAGGTCTTCGATTCAATTTGACTGCAAGCGGAAGCTCCTCGAGGTCTGACAGCCGATCCACCAACAGTGAATTGCGTTTTGCGAAACGCTCATAAGCATCCCAACGGGTGCTGCTGATCCCTCCGAGGACGGGATGAAGCCGGTAGTCCTTGGTTTCAACCTGCAGGCGAGAGAATTGTGGGCTGATATAAAACGCTTGTGCCAGTGCTGAAGAGGGCATCATCTTCACAGATCACCACGGCGCAACACTCCATTTATAAGAACGATCCACTGATTGAACAGCAGTCTCAAAAAAAATCACAACCAGGGATAGTCTTTGTTGGTTGCATCCTCAGGACACGGATCCTGACCACGCCCTCCCTGGAGATCCTCATCGGTCACGATGTGATCCAAATAGGCAACACATCATTGCTCTGGAGTAAGGCTGAGGTGCAAGCAACCACCAAACCAACCCATTCTGAGTCGAGATCAGCTCAGGGAGGCCAGGGGATCTGGGATGGTGTTGGTGGGAGCCTCAAAACGACCTTCAAGCACAAATTCAAGACGCAACTTCATAAATGTGATGAACGTTGCGTCGGTGGACACCACAGCCGCAGAGGGCTCAGGGACCTCCTTCTTGACCACTGAGAGTTCCGGACTGCTCAGAAAAGCTGGTCTGCGCACCAGCCAGAAATCGATCTCTCGTCCTTCCTCGGCGTAATGACGTCTGCGCTCCTTCAGCACCTCTTCAAGAGGCTCCTCCTCAGTGAGGAAACGCTCGCTGGCAGCGACGAAGTGATAAGTGGTCATCCTGGATAGCTTCCGAACAGAGGTTCCCGACGAGGATTCTGAACCAAGGACCTCATCTCCCGGACGGCCTGCTGCAGCCCCACAGCAAGAGACCTGGCCACGATCGAATGACCGATATTCAGCTCTTCCATCCCGTCGATGCAAGCAACCGGTTCAACGTTTTGATACGTGAGGCCATGCCCCGCATTCACTCTCAGGCCAAACGAGCGAGCCAAGGCTGTCGCTTCAATCAGCCGAGCCAGTTCTGCTGGTTGATCGGTCCATTTTGATTCGGCATAGGTGCCGGTATGCAACTCAACCCAACGGGCCTTGCAATCACGGCAAGCCTGCAGTTGACCCTTTTCTGGGTCCACAAAAAGGCTGACTGGAATCCCAGCGTCCTGCAGAGAGCTGATCTTGATGCTGAGGTCAGCGCGTTGGCTGCTCACGTCGAGTCCGCCCTCGGTCGAAACCTCTTCACGTCGTTCCGGCACAAGAGTGACCATATCGGGTTGCACCCGAAGCGCGATGGAGATCATTTCATCGGTTGCTGCCATCTCAAGATTCAGGCGGGTCCGCACCGTCTGACGCAACAGATCCACATCCCTGTCCTGAATGTGGCGACGGTCCTCACGAAGGTGAACGGTGATGCCATCAGCGCCGCCGAGCTCTGCCAGAAGAGCCATCGGCACAGGATCGGGTTCCACCGTTCTCCGTGCCTGGCGCACGTTGGCGATGTGATCAATGTTGACCCCGAGGCTGGCCACGGCGAACGATTTCAAACCTGAATCCTATGGAGGCAGGTGAGCGCACCGGCCGCAGGATCAACTGCCCTGCAAGATGCTGGGAAGTGGAAGGCCAAGGCCTAGCTTTCTCAACGATGAACTGTGGCTCAAGGCGGTGCCCAGCAGCCTGGCAACACGAGCTTCCGCCCTTGAAACGGGTATCAACCCTTTTTGGGCGCCTTTGGCCATGGTGGTCACGCAAGATTTCGCGCTGCGCGGATTTTTTCGAGAAAGAATCGTGCTTGGACGCCACCATCTGCCGATGCAGGGCCCAGTCCTTCTGGCCCCCACCCATCGCGCCCGATGGGACGCATTGATGCTTCCGATGGCAGCCGGTCGTCGCGTCACTGGACGGGACTGTCGATTCATGGTGACGCGCACGGAAATGGCAGGGCTCCAGGGATGGTTCCTACAACGACTGGGGTGCTTCGCCGTTGACCAGGACAAGCCATCCCTGACAACACTCCGTTTTGCGCTGGATCTGCTGGCGAACGATCAACAATTGGTTGTTTTTCCGGAAGGACGCATCAATCGTGATGACGAGCCGATCGTGGTGGAACAAGGGTTAGTACGCCTAGCTCAGCTCGCCCTAAGACAAGGGGTGCAGGTTCCTGTGGTTCCTGTTGGTTTGGCGTACAACCCGAACCGACCGGCCCCCTTCAGTCAGGCTGCCATCTGTTTTGAGGAGGTGCTGAAGATTTCAGGCCGGGGCAAAGAAGAGACCGAGCATTTCAACCAATTGCTTGTGAAGGGCATGAAGGCGGCTGAACAAGCGGCAAGGATGGCCGTTGGACGACCTATGGAATGCCTTTAAAGTCCGCTGACTAGAGGTTTTCATCATGCGCTCACGCCTCATCTGCTCAGCGCTCGCACTGACGGCTGGATTATTCGTCAGCCCAGCACTGGGTCAGACCGCGTCGGACGCGACTACAGCGACCGTCAATAAGGTTCTTGCCTCGACCGGTGCAGGGTTCAACGTCGCAGCCGTCGAATCGCTCATCCAACGCGGAGATTCCGCTGTGTCATCCGGCAATTTGGATCGGGCCAAAAAGGATTACGACAATGCACGCACCGCAGCAAAACAGCTCCTTGCTTTTTATCGAGACTTGAGTGGAGCTTTCCGAGGTCTCGACGCCAGAATTCCGCGAGAAATGGATGCAAAGGGGCGCAAAGCACTGTCTCTACTGGCGCAGGCAAACCTGAGACTCGCTGCTCTGTTCCGCCGCCAGAATCAACCTGAAGTGGCCGTGCCTGTGCTCGTTGAAGTGGTTCGCCTGATGACACCGGCAAAACCGGAAGGTCAGAAGGCCTACCAAAGTCTTTTGGAGCTGGGTTTCGTTGACACTCCCTTTCGGGGCGGCCAGAGCGCAACAGGCAGCTAAATCCGACCAACTGTCGCGCTCATCTGCCAGCATCAGTGTCTGTATTGTCTCGACTCCATGGTTCAGCCAGATGCAGTTGGCGCTGCCATACGCAGTGCCTTGCCTGATGCCAAGGTCAGCGTGGAAGATCTCACCGGTGGCGGTGACCACCTTCAGGTGAGTGTGGTGTCTGAAGCGTTTGAAGGTCTCAATCGCATTCGTCAGCACCAGCTGGTCTACAAAGCTCTGAAGGAGGAACTGAAAAGCGAAGCGATCCACGCTTTGGCTCTTAACACCTCTACGCCAGAGTGACTCTCTCTAGTACTAAGAAGAAAAACCATGGATGCTCAAACCAAGACCCGTATCGAAACTCTCATCAATTCCAGCCCAGTGTTCGTCTTTATGAAGGGCACGAAATTAATGCCCCAGTGCGGATTCTCGAACAACGTAGTGCAAATCCTCAATGCACTCGGAATCGGCTTTGAAACGTTTGACGTTCTCACTGACATGGAAATTCGCCAAGGAATCAAAGACTTTTCCGATTGGCCGACGATTCCTCAGGTTTATGTGAAAGGTGAATTTATGGGCGGTTCAGATATCCTGATCGAGATGTATAACAACGGTGAGCTGAAAGATAAACTGGAGATCGCACTCGCTAGCTGAGATCAATATTGCTGAGGATGCTGGTAGAGCGTACGTAGATCACCATCAGGACCAATGAAACTTGATGGGTCCATGATCCAGCGTTCGACCAGCGCCTCGAGCTTGGCAAGCTCTCTGGTATCGAGACTGCCCGTTCGTCTGAGAGCATGCAAATAACCATCTGCGTAGAGACGCAGTTCAGAAGGGCCATGGAAGCGACTGGTCAGTTCCTGACAGGCATCACACAGCGATTGGAAGTGACGAATAGCTTCCGGATGCTGAAGGGATGTCATCTTTGGTGAGGTCGGCAGCCCCTGCTACCAGATTGCCGTTGAATTGGGCTTAGCCTATAGCCGCTTGACCACATCGTGTGACTCCTCTTTCCCGAGATCTGCTCACTAACGGATCCGGACTGGCGCCGGTCCAGCAGAACCCAGCTCCAAGCACCCCGGCACGTGAACCAGCGCGCGTGCTTGTGGTTGAACCCCATCCAACCCTTCGAACCGTTCTCGTGCAGCGCCTGCGTCAGGACGGGCACCTCACGGCGGCCGTGGCCTCATCAGCTGAAGCCATTGAACTGTGTCAGGACCAATCACCCGATCTGCTGATCAGCGCAGAGATCCTGGAAAAGAGCTCGGCATTACGCCTCGGCCAGCAGCTGCGATGCCCTGTGATCGTTCTCACGGCTCGCAACGGTGCGGAACCCGTTGTGGGCCTGCTCGATGACGGTGCAGATGATGTACTCCGCAAGCCGTTCGGCTTGGAGGAGCTCGCTGCACGTTGCCGGACCCTCTTGAAACGGGAACGCAGTGGCCTCCAGGAACGGGTCAAAGTTGGTCCCCTCGAGGTGCATCTTCTGCTTCGTCAGGTGACTTTGAGCGAAAAACCTGTTGAACTGAGTCCTCGCGAATTTGCTCTCCTCTGTGCACTGCTGATGCCTCCTGGCATGGTGCGCAGTCGGCAAGAATTGCTGAGAATGGCGTGGCCACCGTTCAGCGGGGGTCCACGGTCAGTCGATACCCAGGTTTTAACTCTGAGGCGAAAGCTTGAGCAAGCTGGCCTGGGTGATGGCGGAGGAATTACAACTGTTCGCCAGCAAGGTTATCGTTTCAGCCTTGATAACCTGCTGGAATAGCCAGCCAGTTGAATTGAATAGCAGAAGCAATCGATAATTCAGCGATAAGCATCAAAATGGCAAGTATTGCAAGTAACTGGTAAGTCCAAGGAGGCGTTAGCCTTCCAATCCCACGTGTATCGATACCCGTTTGTTCCTCAACAATCTTCAAAAACTGATCAAAACGCTCTAATCGTTGGGGGAGAAGACGATGTCCCTCACCTAAGGTTTTGAGGTAATAAACAGTACCGCCTTGACTGGTACCAACAGGTACAACTCGACAAATTTGATCCCAGCGCAGCTGCCATCCCCGACGCAACAACCATCGGCACCAAAAGGGATATCCAACGACAAGACCATTGTCATCCACGGAAACTTCTTCACTCAACAATGCCACCACGAAGAAAAGGCCGAGTGGAGCGGCTACCCAGAGCCACAGTTGTAGGGGATGCGGTGCCATCAAGGGCAGTGGAAGCACCAGGGCCAGATAAACACATATCAAGGTTCCACGGATCAATTTGGAAAGGCGATATCTATCGTTCACTGTTCACCGATCCTCTGGAGATCCTGGCCTGGGTTCGATCACCTGAGAAGGGACATAACCACCGGTAAACACCTCGGATTCACGGCCTTTCCAGAATTCGCCCATGCGCATCAGATCGGCATGGGCGTCCTGCAGACTTTTCATATAAGCCTCGGGCGACATCGAAGACTTGGCTTCTTTGAGCTTCGCCAGCCGCAACATCTGCAACATCCAAGGCTTACCAAGCTCCCCGCGTTGCTCCATGTACCGAGCGAGATCCGCTGCGCTGGGTTGAGATGGCGGGGCCATAACCGAAAGAGCTACCTGAAAACCTTAAGAAGCAACGCAAAGACCTGTGGCTCGCTAAGCCGGCAACGCCCAGGCGTTTAGGCCTAGATCGGCGCCGATGCGATGGCTGCAGGCATAGCCACTGAACGCCACCGCATTGAGACCCTGTCCAGGAAAACAGGAGTCACCCACGCAGTACAACCCTTTCAAACCGGTTCGGTTGAACGGCATCGGCAGCAATCCCGGCAGGCGCATGGATGGAATCGGGCCATAGCTACCTCCCATTCGCCCGAGGAAACGGCGATGGGTGCGAGGTGTCCCCACCTCCTTGAGTTCGATAGAGGCACCAAGGTTCGGCAAAATCGATTCCAAACGTTGAATCATCCGTGCGGAATCGGCCGCTTTCTTGGCCTTGTACTGCGCGGGAGTCAGTCCAGACCAGGCGGAAATCTCACTCATCGTGAAGGTATGCACGATGTGGCGACCTTCAGGAGCCAGAGACGGGTCAAGCAAGCTGGGAATCGAAACAAAGATCACCCCCTGTTCAGACTCGAGCTCATTCCAGTTTTCAAGGAGGAGGTGATGGCAGTGCATCCCCTCTGGAATGACGCCGGCCCTGACGCCGAGATGCAACGACAGAAATGAACTCGAAGGTTGGTAGCGGCGACGCCAGGTTGCTTCCGCGACGGGAGTATTGCCTGAATCCACGAGGGTTGCAGAAGGAGAGCCATCCCCCGCAAAGGTGTCCCAGCGGGTGGCGTTGCTCACCACGCGGCGGGCAAAAAGTTCCTGTCCATCGGCGAGGCGAACACCCACGGCTTGCCGGTCTTCGATGATGACGTCAGTGACTCTGGAGCGATAGCGAATCTCACCGCCATGGCTCTCGAGGCCAGCAACCAGTTTCTCGGCGATCGTGCCGACGCCTCCCTTCGGGTAATTAATTCCACCGGCGTGACGATCGGAAAACACCATGCCCGCATTGATCATTGGTGTGCGGTCGGCTGGCATCACCGACCAGCAGAAGCATTCCATGTCAATCAAACGCAGAAGCTCCTCATCGCGGATGTGCTGACGTGCCACATCTCCGACGTTGAAAGGAAGCCAGCGAGCCAAACCAAGACAGGCCAGGGGAGCACGGAAAAACACCTTGGCCAGATAAGCCGGATCCTCGAGGGACAACAGCGGCATGGCATCAAGACAACGAAACACCTGCCAGCAGGTGTCATAAAACGCACGGATGCCCTTGGCCTCGTGAGGAAAGCGAGCCGCCATGCGAGCAATGAATCCGCCGTAATCACGGTCCACCTGCATGGTGAGACCGTCAGGCAGGTGGTATTCAAGCTGCACGGGGTCCGGCACCGTGTCACAGCTCTGACCTACATCAGCCAAGGCCCGAGTCAGCAGATTGGTATGGCCGTGCTCTCCGAACCCGAAAATCATCGAGGCACCCACATCAAAGGTGTATCCATCCCTCCTGAAACTCCCGCCCGACCCACCAGGAATCACGTAGCGCTCGAGCACCAGCGTCTTCGCCCCTTTGGCAGCCAGCTGAGAGGCAGTCACCAGACCACCAATCCCCGAGCCGATCACGATCACATCCCAGTTCGGCTTGGTGCTCGAGGCCACGTGCTCGGTTCGCGTCAGCGTCCAAACCTAGGAGGCGCTGCTTGCTGAGAAGGGAGAAATGGCGGTAAGAATCACCTCCGTCCGAACAGGTCTGGCCAGCAAGTCACGACAGCGTTCCTGGATCCGGTCGCGAATCACATCGATGGCAGCACCATCCATGGGTTGGTTTGGATTGAGGTACACCACAACAAAGGCAGTGCGCCCCATCTCGTACACCGTGAGATCGAGCAACCAGCACGACAGTCCAGCAAGAAGATCCTCCAAAGCCAGTCGTGTGCTGCGGATCAGATCGGATTCAGCCGACATTCCAGCGGCCTGGCCGAGCGCAGTCAGAAATCCCTCCAGTGGTTCGCGCAGCACCGCAACACTCACGACCAACACAAGGACTGAATCCACGATCGGTATCAGTACGGCCAGCACTGAGCCCTGAAGCAGAGGCGTCCCCAGCAAGGCGAGCCCTGTCAACCCACTGATCAACCCATCCACGCGCGCAGCCTTCGCCTCAGTGAGAAGGATCCGGGAGTGGCGACCTGCCATCACCCAGTCATGTTGGTGACGCCAGGCCAGGCCCCAGCAGATCACCACCATGGCCAGGGAATAGAACGCCACAGGACCGAGGCGAACGGCCATGACGGGAGTGCCGTTGGCGTAATCAACAATTGTGCTGAATGCCGAAACAGCGGCAAATGACAACACACCGATCAAGACAAGAGAACGGAACAGCACATACAACGCTTCCTGACCGTCGTATCCATAGGGATAGGCCCGATCGGGGGGACGCACCACATTGCGGCTGATCCGTGCTGCGACCAGTCCTGATCCCACCATCACCGCGGAATACAGACCATCAAGGAGCACGGCATAAGATCCGGAAATCACGTGGACACCGATCCCGGCTGCGGCCATCACAGCGCTGGCGATCACCCCGATTTTCAGGGACCGACGTTCAATTAGTCGGTCTTCAGGCCGGACAGGCGACATCCAGAGGGGTCCTTTTCTCCGTTGCTAGCAGAAGATCGGCTAGCGCCCTGTCCCGATAAGCGCCGTAGCGGGCGCGCTTGTCGCGGATGCGCTCGGGAAGTTCAGGCAGCAACCCGAAATTGGGAGGCATCGGCTGAAATTTTCCGGACGGTGCTTCGCTGATGAAATGCGTCAACGCCCCAACCATCGTGGTGCGAGGAAGATCAATGGGGTGTTCTCCCTGCACTAGGCGGGCTGCATTGGTGCCAGCGAGCCAGCCTCCAGCCACGGCGGCGGCGTAGCCCTCTGTACCGGTGATCTGGCCAGCAGCCAACAAGGTGGGCCTTGAGCGGAACTGCAGGGTGGCATCAAGCAACGCTGGAGCTTCCAGAAACGTGTTGCGGTGCATCACGCCGAATCGAACAAATTCCGCCTGTTCAAGGCCAGGAATCATCTGCAAAACACGTTTCTGCTCCCCCCATTTGAGATTGGTCTGAAAGCCCACAAGGTTCCACAACCGGCCGTCCTTGTCTTCCTGACGGAGCTGCACCACCGCATAGGCACGTTTGGCCCGGCGAACATCCCGGTCATTCACATCACCCCAACGCGGATCCCAAAGGCCAATTGGCTTGAGGGGGCCATAACGCATCGTGTCTTCACCGCGCCTGGCCAGTTCTTCGATGGGCAAACATCCTTCGAAGAATGTGGCATTCGCTTGATCGAAGTCTTTGAGCTCTGCCTGTTCTGCCTCCAACAAGGCATCGCGGAAAGCCAGGTACTGCTCACGATTCATTGGGCAGTTGATGTAATCCGCGTCGCCTTTGTCGTAGCGACTCGCTCGAAAAGCCTTGGTCATATCGACGCTGTCACCTTCAACGATCGGGCTCGCGGCATCGAAGAAATGACAGTCAGCCCGTCCGGTGAAGCGGCGCAGATCCTCAGCGAGAGCATCACTCGTGAGTGGGCCCGTCGCGAGAACGGTGACCTGGTCAGAAGCCGGAAGCGCAATCTGCTCTTTGCGCTCAAACGAGACCCGGGGATGCTGATCGAGCAATTGGGTCAGCGATGCGCTGTAACGGCCACGGTCAACGGCAAGAGCCCCTCCCGCGGGAACTGCATGACGATCGGCCATCTGAATCACGACAGACCCCAAACGCCGCAATTCTTCCTGGAGAAGGCCCGCCGCCCTGTCACTACTGAGGGCTCCAAAGCTGTTGCTGCACACAAGCTCCGCACATTCAGAGCTGTGATGAGCGGGAGAGCGACGAATGGGCCGCATCTCCACCAATTGAACATCGATGCCGGCTTCAGCCACTTGCCACGCTGCTTCCGTGCCAGCGAGTCCAGCACCGATCACCACAACGGATGGAGTTGCCAAATGGATCAGGGTCGGTGGAACTCAACCCTATCGATCCAGGCGGTCGATCTCAATCAGACCCGACTGCGCTTGATCATCAATTGAAGCTGCCCAACAGCGGCACGACCGATGTTGAAGCCGGCCCAACCCAGAGCAAGAAGGATGGGAGATGCCACGAGGACGAGCCGGAGGTCCATGAATCCAGTCGGGAGATTGGGAGATCCTAAGGATTGCAGAGCCCAACGACGCTGCGTTGCATCAATGCGTTTGGATTTGCAGCATTTGCTGCCAAGTGCGCGCCAGTTCGGCATACCGGCGTGCATGCTCCCTCTGAGCATCAAGTGCGTCTTCATCCTGCTGACGCTTGACCTGCGCCGGCACACCAGCAACAAGGCTCCCCGCCGGAACATCTCGCGTGACCACGGCACCCGCAGCCACAAGGGCACCACGGCCCACGGTGACGCCATTGAGGACGATGGCACCGATGCCGATCAGACACCCATCTTCAAGGGTGGCGCCGTGGACGACGGCTCTGTGCCCGACAGTGACGTCGCTGCCGATGATGACGGGTGCTCCCGGATCACCGTGCAGAACGGCTCCATCCTGAACATTGCTGCCCGATCCGATGGCGATCGGTGCCAGATCTCCACGCGCGACAGCCATCGGCCAGAGGCTTGCAGCAGCGGAAATCTGGACATCACCCATCACAACAGCACTATCAGCCACCCATGCGCCTGGATCGACCCGGGGGGAGGAAAAGACTGCGTTCAGGGGGCCGGTCGGTTCAGTCATCGGACCTGCTGCGGGATGAAACCCATGCTTTCAGCTCATCTGAACTCGTGCAGGGCGGCCCCTTGGACGAAGGTTCCCCCGGGTGATACTTTTCAGGGGTGCTTCACGGCACAGCCTGTACCTGTGTTGATGCACCGGTTCAAGTAGGGTCGCTAGCTCAGCGGTAGAGCACTCGGCTTTTAACCGATTGGTCCTGAGTTCGAATCTCAGGCGACCCATATGCTTCATTCTTTACATGTTTAAAGCGACACCCGCGCATCTGTGAACCATGGGTGATCTGTTTAAGGTCGCAATCGTTGATGACGATCCACGACTTCGCAAATTAATTGTGGAGGAGATGATCGACGAAGGCGTAAATGCTTTTCCTTGTGAGACAGGTCTTAAGCTTCTTCAATTACTGGAGCGCGAATCAGTTGATTTGATTTTTCTCGATCTAATGATGCCTGAAATGGATGGCTTTGCATGTCTTAAGGAACTTAAAGACCGATCGATCACTGTACCCGTCATTGTAGTAACCGCACTTAACGATGAAACCAAGCGCCTGCAAGCTAACGATCTTGGCGTAGTCGACTACATCCTCAAACCTGATCTGTTTGAACATCTTCCTGAACTTTTGGATCAACATCTACCTGGACCACGTGTTCCCCAGAAATAGTTTTAACAATAGGAAAGCGAAGATTGACCTTGAATGGCTTCGAAGCTCCAGCTGCAGGACTCTCTCCTTCAAACAGAACCTCCCCCCGCATCCCTTCGACAAGACTCTTCACAACAGACAAGCCAAGGCCGCAACCATCACCTTCTCCAAGGGTTCGGTGAGCCTCTAGCCTGCTGAAACGCTCAAATAGCGCGCTGACGTCTTGATCATCAGGAATCCCGGGGCCATTATCGGAAAAACTCAGATCGACGAAAGATGAGTTGACGACAACGTTGATCGTGAACGTGACGTCAGATCCACCAAACCTCAAGCTATTGCCGAGAAGAGAGTCAAAGATTCGATTCACCGCAAGCTGATCAAACTCCATCAAGCAATTTGAAGGAGTACTTGGCCAATGCATATGAACTTTCGATCGATCATCTGCGACAAGCGAGTTCAACCATTGATCAAGAAATTGATCCAGTGGCGCACGCTTGAGATTCCAATTAAAGCGATCAGTATCCAGTTCTGAAAGAAGCAGTAGTTTGTCAACGAGAGCGGCCATTCGCTTGGTTTCATCGATGGCATTGTTCAGAGCTCTGTCCAGGGGGGCCGCCAATGGACTCTTCCGATCGAGGCGACGCAAACTTCCAGAGAGAATGGCAAGAGGAGTTCGCAACTCATGAGCCAAGGAGTTGATGAAGGCACGTTGCTGTTGGAGCGACTTTTCAAGTGGCTCAAGATCTCTGAAGATCAGCAGTGTGAAGACACCGCCCATTTCGGTGATTGGCCGCCAAGACACCATGCGTTGAAGGACATCCGATTGGCTGCTTTCAAGGGACGAAATCGCCTGAACCAACAAGGAGGCCTGCCCTTCACCCAGACGAGATTGATTGAGAGGATGGTGAGAATCAGTCAACGGAAGCAACCGTTGATCCAGATGGCGTAAGCAAATCAGGGCTTCCAAGCGCTTACCAATCACGCGCAAAGGAAGACCGCCCCCCCAAAGTTCAGCGGCTGTCTGATTCACCCAGCGCACCTGGCGCTCGGAATCAACGATCAGCATGGCTTCACCCGTGGCATCGAAGGCCACCCTCAGCAAACCGAGTGACTGTCTCAGCTGGGAGACGAGTGCAGAAGTCTCGCTCTGCGGTGTCGCGGATCCTTCAGCAGGCATGGGGGCCCTCCAAGGGCCTCAACGTGGCCGCAAAACTCCAGCCTTCTTTCGAATCTTTTTCAGCCACGATGAAGTGCTCACTGCGAATCACGGAGCCGTCGGCACAGATTGTGGCCAACTCAAGAGGATGATTCACCACCTGCGACGACTCGGTGATCTGAAAACGGGCGAACCCAGCATGGTGAAGTTCACGGAACTCCTCCGGAAGGATCATCCCGAGCGTCTCCCCAAGGAGAGACGAATCCCATCCGTAGATCGTGCCGAAGCGATCATTGAACTCAACCACAAGCCCTTCGCGATCTGCACGCACGAAGGGGAGGTCGAAACGTTCCCGCAAGGACGCAACCGCTCCGGGGGTCCAGTCCATTAAGGAGTCATCATCTTCTCTAAGGGTAGGCATGAGAGTTGATGGCACACACAAGCAAACAACCAAGCAGCGCACGGGCCAGCACTTACAATCTTGAAAACGGGGCGTGGCGCAGCTTGGTAGCGCGGGTGCTTTGGGAGCACTAGGTCGCAGGTTCGAATCCTGTCGCCCCGATTAGTCTTGTCATCTCAGCATTCGTAGCTGTTGAGACGTTTCTTATCGTTGACAAAGGTCAATGTTTGTCAGTTGTCAATGGAACGGTGGAAGTTCTTACTGCCCTAGCCATCCTCCCCTTTTTGGCTGCCCTCGTCGTCGGAGCTCGTGAAGCCGAAGAAGCCAGCCGCAACAGCTAATCCCAAACACACTTGAACACTCGAATGTGAAGGTTCGGGTCTGATAGGGGTTGTATCGGTGGTACTCGCCTGAATTCCGTTGCTAAGCCGGAGTCAGAGCCCTTTAATGCAATGCGCTGGAAGCTTGTCCTGGCCAGTCTCATTCTGGGAAGTTTTGCATCGACATCCAAGGCCGACACCTCCAGCGTGACCCTGCAAAGCGGTCAGTCCATCATGCAAGCCAATGCTTCTCTCACTGCATCGGGATGGCGTCCTGCACCTGAACGCCCAGTTCTTGACTTTGAGAAGACCCTGTCAGGAACTGATCTACAGGCTCTAGCGTCTTGCTCAGGCACAGGGCCAGGCTTTTGTCGGTACGACTATCAACGCGATGGTCAGCGTCTGTTCGTTGTCACAGTTGCTGACGGCAGCCGTCCAGACAATGCTGGCATCGTGTCGCAGTGGTGGACTGAACCCTGAGGGCAGCCTGGTCTTAAGCCAACCCGTTGACAAGACGAAGGGTTCCCCAGAGATCGAATACACAGAAGACGATTCCGATCACAATCAGATCCCAGGCTTTGTGGCGCAGGGCCCAAGGAGCAAGAAACACTTCGGCAATTCCATGAAGAGCTGTGCCTAGGGCAATGTGCTCGAGCACCAGCAGTCCATGGGCCAGGAGAAAAAGACCGCTGGCGACGAATCGCATCGACACCGTCCAGGAAGCTGACACCCTCGTCCTCAAACAGGACGCCACACTATCCGGTTCACTCTGGATCGTCCTGGACTGAAGACCAGCGCAAGAGTCGCTCCTGCACAGAACCATCCCCCATGAGATCGAGCACACGTCCGCCGGGATCCCAGGCCCTTCCGAGCGGACAGGGCTGCACAGGATCAAATGAGGCAAGCGTCGAAGGGCAACCGAGCAAGGTGAGCTGAAAGTCGGGGCTTAGCTCGTCCTGCCAATGCTGATGAATGTGTCCGAACAGCACAGCCCTGACCGACGAAAACATTTTCAGAACATCCATCAGCTGCGCTCCATCAAGGAGACCGATGCTGTCCATTGCAGGATCACCAATCGGAACAGGAGGGTGATGAAGAGCAACCACCACGAACTTTCCGAGGGTCTCTGCCTCCCTGAGCTGACTGGTGAGCCAAGACATCTGAGCACCACCGATCATTCCGGCGCATCCCCCTGCTCGGTGACTTGAGAGAACAAGCACACGCCACCATCCCTTATCCACCATCCCGGGAGCTACGACCCAGCGGCGCCCTAGAACGGCCCGCAGCCGTTGGGGATGATCATGATTGCCGGCCAACAGGCCAAAGCGAACTGCACTTGCAGAGTTTTTTGGGATCGCATCGTCAAGCGAGTCCCGCAGCCGCACATAACCGCACCAGGTTTCGTCGTGGCAGCAATCTCCAGTGACCAGAACGAGGTCAGGCTGTTCATGCAAGGCCCGATCGAGAGCCTTTCGGAACAAAGACAACGCTGATCGTCCGCGAACCCTCCCATCGGCTTGCGCCACCAGGTGTGGATCACTGAGTTGGATCAGTCGTGGCATGAGCAGCGTCAGGAAGGCCAGCGCCAGGCACTGCGTTCCAGCATGGTCTGTTCAGGAATTTTTGTGGATCCCACAGCTCACGCTCCAAATACACCCGGTGACAGCCGTCACCATCCGCTAGAGCGTCGATCAATTGGGGGAGTGGGCGATCACCCAGACCTGCGTGCGTTGAGAAATGGAACGAATCAAACGGGAGAGACAAGCCATCAGATCACCGCGGGCAGCGGCCACGATCAGCGTGAGGGCACGGACAAGATTGGATTGATCGCTGCCGTTGGCCCATAATCTCAATAAACATTACTATTGAGAATCGCTGCAGGATTCGGTTGCCTTCTGCTTCCACCCAACCTGAGGTTGGCGGGTCCTTAAAGCAAGGGCTCCATCAAGAGGGACGTCGACTCACACCCCAGCGACGTCGGATCCTGGAGCTGTTCGAATCGCTGGGAAGTGGACGACATCTCAGCGCGGAGGACGTGCACCACCAACTGCTGGACCTTCAATCAAGGGTATCGCTTGCCACGATTTACCGCACATTGCGACTGTTGGTGGAGATGGGATTTCTCCAGGAACTGGAAACCAGCAACGGCAGCCGGTTCGAACTCGCTGACGCCGAACACATCCGCCATCACCACCTCGTTTGCGTGCGATGCGGACGCACAGAGGACTTTGAAAGTGAAGCTGTTCTGAATGCAGGCCTGAAAGCCAGCACAGGATTTGGATTTGACCTCATCGGCTCCAGTCTCACGGTGAGTGGCATTTGCCCTCAGTGCCAATGAAGCGGGATCAGTGATGCCCTTTCGGATGCTCAGAGCACGGCATCCAGAAATTTCCCATTCGATGGGCCCCCTTGCAGCCAAGGCTCTTGGCTTGGTCTTCGGCGAGCTCTCGGGTTGGATAGGCGAGAGTACGAGGATCGTCTTCAGTAGCGGACTGTGAGCCTCCACCGCCATGGTGCGCGTGGTGATCATGATCACCACCTTGTGCTCCCATTCGCACTAAACCCATACTCATTGGTCCAGCGGTCCACACCCCCATGGTGTTGACACCGACTGCCAGCAGCCCCATTCCCACGATCGAGAGATTGATCACCCCCATGGCCACAACGCCAATGGAGACCACACCCATCGGCACGATTCCGATGCACACAACGCCCATCGGCACGATTCCAATGGACACCGTGCCTAACGGAGCGATACCGATGGCAAGAGGTTTGGGTTTGCTGCCGCAATGGGCAGGCCCCTGATCAGACGGTTTTGAGGCGTTCATGCTCCCATGATGACGTTTGTTCCCACCGCACCTTCACCTCGCCAAATTGGATGTGATGAAGATTGGTCAACCCCAAGCATTCCACGAGGTTCTCGTGATCACCCCCCTGAGATTCGATCAGGGAGCGGAGGCGGTCCTCGCCGTTCGCGAACAACGCATCGTGGTCCTGAATCTCACGGCCATGGAACCATCTTTGGCGCAAAGAACTGCCGATTTCGTTTCCGGGGGAGTCAGAGCACTTGATGGCCAGGAGCATCGCGTTGGAGATCAGGTTCTGCTCTTTGCGCCAGCAAACGTCGACGTGAATCTCAGCTGAGCGAACCGCCACAGCTGGATCCCTGTCCAGCTGTGCAACCGAAGCAATGATCCGCAACGGCAATCGGCTGATCGACCAATCCATCCTGCGTGCTCAACAAATCTGCGAGAACGGCAGGCTCTGCGCCGACTGAACAACCAAGTTGTTGGTTGAAATCGCAGTCATGAAGTGCGCCGGTCCAGCTGACACTGATCAGCGTCCGACACATCACCCCATCCAGATTGTCGGAACAATGCGCCTCTCGAAGGAGGTTTTGATAACCCTCCAACTCTCCGCTGACCTCCAGGTCACGAGCAAAACGCTTGATCGGCATGTTGGCAAGCGTCAGCAGATGATGAAAAGAAATCCCGTGGGATGCCATCAATTGCTCCCTGTATTGCTCTTCCAAAGACCGCTGGGGCGGAGGCAAGGAAGGACCTGATGGGTTGTAAACAAGATCCAGTTCCAGAGGAGACCCTGGCATTCCGTATCCCAAGCGATTCAGAACTTTCAAGGCATCAAGACTGCGCTCGAACACACCTCTGCCCCGCTGCAGATCGACCCGTTCCTGTTCATAACAAGGAAGCGAGGCCACGATGCGCACACCTGACTCGGCGAGGAACTCAGCAAGTGATTCCTGCCCAGGTTCCGACAGAATGGTGAGGTTGCAGCGATCAATCACAGCAACGCCCAGGGCGCGGGCGGCACGTACAAGGTCTCTGAACTGCGGATGAAGCTCGGGGGCACCCCCTGTCAGATCAAGGGTTTTCAACTGGCAGTGCCTCAGGACCTGCGGAATGAGCTCCACCTGGTGAGACTCCATCATTTCCGTACGCCAGGGACCTGCATCCACATGGCAGTGACGACAGCTCTGATTACAGCGGTAGCCAAGATTCACCTGAAGTGTTTCAAGGCGTCGTCGTCGTAAAGACGGGAATGGCGAGGGCAGAACATTCATGGCGTCAGGGTTCAATTTTAAGGACGCCGCTATCAATGATCCGCAGCCATCCGGTCGAGTAACGCCACCGTTCAAGCATCACCTTGGGTCTGTCGGTGAGCAGCACACGGCTTGCACTTCCCTGCTGGTCACGCGTCACGGTGAGGCCACAGGCGGACACTTTTTGCCAACGTCTTTGATAGAGGATTTCGCTGTAGCGACGTCCAACACGTCGAAAGCGTCGACCACGAACCGATCCATCCTCCGACCAGGTCTCCAGCTGCAAACCACCCAGAGGGGCATCGCCACGCTGACCCTGGCGGATCACCAGAGAACTGCCAAGACGAGGAAGAGCGCAGTCTGCAGAATTCAGCAAATTGATCCATCATCGGTATGCGATTTTGAGCTGCAGCTGTGCGCATCTGGCCGCTGATCGCACTCGGAGTATTCGCCGGGATCGCCGGGGGAATCAGTGCCCGCATCTTCAGTGGCGGAGCCTTGAACTGGCCTGAGCCGTCAACTGAACTGATCACGGTCCTGCGCAAACAGCCGCCGCCCCAACCCCCATCACGGGATGAGATTGCTCGCTTCGTCCCTGATCAACGTGCCGAACTCGTCCGAGCGAACGGAGACCCCATCGCAGTTGAATACAGCAGTGTGATTTTGGATCCTCGCTGGATTGATCTGGAATTTTTCGGAGGTTGGAACCGGGAATTCGAAGCCAATGAGGATCCCGAGGCCCTGCTTTTTTTCACCGGCCCAACCTTCGAAAAGCAGTTCGGCCGGGGGGAACTGGATATGGCTCTCCATGGCGATCTGATGCTGAGCAATGGAACCTGGCGGGCTGGAAATCGAGCGGCGGCGGCTGGAAGGGCCTACATCGCCATTACAAGTGAAGGAGAACTGGTCTTCGGATACGGGGATCTCACACCGTCTCGAGAGGAGAAATTCCGTCTCTTTGTTGGTGGATTGCATGCCTTCAGTCATCAAGATCAGATTCCTCCAGCCGACTATCGCGGTGTCTACGGAGAGATGAGGCTGGCCGACGTTCGCATCATCTATGCACTGCGATCCGATGGCGCTCTTGAAGTGATTGAGACAGCCGACGGTGTCCATTTCAATGACCTCAAGCTGCTGGTGGAACAACGCAACTTCACGGCAGCCTTTCTGCCCGACCATGCCTCGAAATCCCGGCTGATCGTTCCGGGCACCAGGCCGTGGAGTGAGGAACAGGCCGTCTGGGTGAGTGGAGGCAAACCTTCCATCACCCAGTTGCCGTTCATGCTGAGAGTGCTCGCCCGTGATGCGCTTCCGCAAGCGCGATAAACCAATTCACATACCGCTCCGGGCCTTCAGGGATGCAGACATCAAACCGCAGTGAGTCGTGTGGATCACTGATCCCTTCGAAGCAACCATCAAGCAGGGAAGGACGATCCACTTCCCCGCCGCTGCTATCGACGAGGACTACGCGGTTGTGGTGCCCATAACTCTCTCCAAGCTCCTGGAGAAGGGTGAGAAATCCGCGGTCACTGCCACCACGTAACCAACCCTCCCCTGAAGGACAAGGCGTTGAGGTAACGGTGTCGCCAACGCCAACAAGGTGGGGCATCAGGTCCTTGGCAATGCGCTCATGGCAGAGCGCGAGCAGTGCCCCATGGTCGTGTGGAGCTGTACGCACGTTGAAGTTCTCACCCAAGGGTGCCTTACCAGTTCGATTGGCAATGTGGCGATTGATCAAGACCAACAATCCAACTTCCTTGATTGCCCCCCGCAGCATGAACTGAATATCGGTGCTTCCCACATCGCCGGCTTCAGATGGTTTGAGGCGCTCAAGACCTTCCTGATCCCGTCCAAGGTTCGGAGCCACATGCAAAAAGAAGGAATGGCCCAGACCTTCGGCTGCTGCCATCGCCATCAACTGATCCATGAGCTCCTGAAGCATCGCCTGCAGCTGCCGTTGCCGAGCCACGTCATTCGGAATCAGGCTGAAGAGGCTGTTGAGATTGATGGTTGGCGAGACCTGGGTGTCGAGGATCGCCCGCTGAATCTCCATGGCCATCGCTTCGTCTCCGAGCTCGGGCATGACGGAAGGAAGGCGCTGGGCAAGAAGACCTTGCATACGCGTTGGCACCTGGGCGAGAAACGCCATCTCCGCATCACTGACGCCTGGATGGGTGAGCTCTCCGTAACAGTCCTGCAGCTGCACGCCACCAGCGGCCAGTCCCGGGAGGTAAAGGCCTTCCCGTGCGGCCGTTGCAGCATCACCAAGGGCAGCCTCCACAAGCCGGTTCACGCCACGGCGGCCCTCATGCTCTCCGTTGGTCAGAACTTGAAAGCGACCCTTCAATAGCGCGGCCGCTCGCACATAATCCGCTGGCATCCGGCGGGTGAGCGGATCCTTCACCAGCGGCATGCAAACACCGTCCAGGTCCTGAACGATCAACAGATCAGAACTGGAGAGGAGCTCCTCATGGAGTTGGGCAAGATCCATCCGAAACACCTCGATCGCTAAACCGGTCGTCACGATCCCACGATCAGGCCATCCAGCCAATCACTCACTTGAGGCAGCTTGCCGGAACGGATGAGATGGATCGTGGCCACTGCTTAGGCTTAGGCATCAAGGCTTGATCAAAGGAGGTTGCGCCGAACGCATGAACACGGCCCTGAACAGCAACGGCTTCTTCCCTCGCAGCTTGGATGGCGATCTGGTTCGGCAACGCATCCGCGATCTTGAGTCAGGGAAAGTGGGCTTCTACAGCGTGGGGTTGTACCCCGCCTCACTTGCCTACAACTGCGCTATGCAGCAGGACGAACCTGCGTCACTGCTGCTGGCTGCCCGCCCTGGGAGAGAACTTATGGGTGCCTTCTCCCAGGATGCTCTCGATGGGATGGACCCGGATCACGTTGCCAGCGTGGAGCGGATGGGAAGTCATCTCCAAAACGGTCAGCGCTGTCCCAACACCCTCAAGGACCTGTTGCAGCGCTGCGAGCTGGTTGTTCTCAGCGCAAACAGCAATCACGTGGAGGAAGACCTGCAGGAAGCCTGCCGATTGCGTGAGGAACTCGGCCGTGAACATGTGGTTCTGGCCTGCCTAGCCGGGTCATTCAGCCACGACCACATCGCCAACGAGTCGTATGTGCTCTGTGAGAAAGTCCCCAATCTCGGATTCTTCTCCGGATTCCATCGGCACGGGGCACTGCGCAACCCCCACGACAGCTTCACGGCCAACTTCTGCCACCCCAGTGCCCTCACAGCCCTGCTTGCAGCACGGATGCTGGATCGCCTCTCCCCGAATATCCAGGTCTCACCTGGGGTTCACAACATCGAGGGGCAATACATCAAAGCCGCCAAGAACATGTCATCGGTGTTCGCTGGTTTCGGCTACACCTACCACCACGACAATCCCGGGGTTCTCCCCACCTTGCTCACCCTGCTGCTGGATCAATGCCTCGATCAGGCAGCCACCGTGTCGATGGCTCGCCGGAACAGGCAAAGCCTCTACAACCGGCAACCCTTTCCCCTCACTGAACTCGGCTACGGGGTCCAGAGAATCGAAGCCGCTCTTGTTCGAGGAGGGGATATGGAGAAGGTGCGGGATCACACCTTTGCCCAACTCACGGCGATGGTCGCCGATGTCCGCGGCAGCATGATGCGTCCTGTTTCCGGAAAGCCAACCCGGAATTTCCAGGCAGGACAAGTGCTCGCCGAACACATGCGCGCGGAGCAACGCTGCCCTCAATCCATGGAGGAACTGGAAAACTGGTGCGAAAACGCTGGCTTGCGCAAGGGAGGACTTGAGGGACTCAAAGCACTGCGCTACTGGCCTCAGATCGCCCGAAAATATGCGATTCCTGTCCATGACGCCTCCATGGTGAACCTTCTGTATATGGCGATCTATGGCCAATCCAGCACCAAGGATGTGGCCTTTTCGGTGATGACCGAAAGCCGGGAGCTTTCGAATTACTGTCAGGAATCTGTTCGCCCCACGCACAGCCGTCGCTACGCGGACGCGCTTCAAAACCTTGATCAGCCAGAAGCGATGGACCTGGTGGTGAATGCGGTGATCGCTGACAACGCTCGCCGGTTAATCCGAGACGACTCAGGACTAGAGGAGTCGGAGGCCAACGCCGAGCCTCCCGCCTATCTCAAGGCCATGAATGTGATTGAAAATGCGCTCTGAACCGATGGCTACACAGGCGGAAGCATCACGCAGGAATCAGCAATCTCGCGGTAGGGGTCTGGATCACAGCTCAGCACGACCACCTGAAGCCCAAAGTCAACAGCTTGGCGCAACATCGTCAGGACTGAAACCAAACGCTTGGGGTCGGTATTGGTGAAGGCATCGTCGAACAGCAGGGGCAGGCAACCGTCATGACTGCTGCGCAGGGTGTCGGCCATCGCCAGGCGCAGAGCGGCATTGAACTGCTCCTTCATGCCTCCACTGAGCTGGGCAAAATCAAATGACCGCCCGGATCGTTGCAGCCGCAGGGCATTCAAGCCTTCAGTGGGATCGACATTCAGCTCACACTCGTCCGAGGCCTCCAGGAGTAGAGGAGCCATAAAGCGATTGATGCTTTGCCTGAGGGGCATGGAATAGCGCCTGGACAGATCCCGTCGCGCCTCCTGGAAACGCCTCAGAAGCAGCTGGCGCGCCTCAGCCACCAAAGTTGCCTGCTGTTCAGCCCGGATCGCCAGATCCCTTGCGGCTGCTGTCTCCTCAACCAGCGCGTGCAAGTCGCTACGGCCGAGACGATCGCAACGCTCAAGCAGGCCACCTTGTTCACGATTGAGATCCTCACGTCGACGGGAAAGAGTGTGTTCTTTCTGTTCAAGAGAGGCGAGCTGCATCTTGGCGTCGGCCGTTCGATCAAGACCAGCCTCGGCAGCCAGCGCGAAAAGCTTGGACTGCTGCACGCGGCTTGTCTCCATCAGAACGTCCAGCTGACGCTGGATCTGTGCCGATTCACCGTGAGTCTCCACCAAGGCTTGGCGTTGTTGGCGTCGTTGAAGCTGCTGGGCTTCCAGGCGTTCCACAGTCACCCGTCGCTCTTGCCGTTCCGACTGAACAGCGATCAGGGTGCGTTCCAGGGCCTCAAGGCCCGCGCGAAGCGTCCGTGTCTGCTCCTGGACGGATTTATAGGAGGCCCGGCAGTCGAGGAGTGCCTGATCTAGAGCCGTGGCATCCATCGTGAACGCTGTCTCCGGTTCGAGGTCCTGCTGAAGGGCTGACAGTTTTTGCCGCAGGGTTTCAAGGGATTCATTGCCGTCACCTTGGGCAGGACGCTGCTGATCCAACTGCTGGAGGCGCGCATTCACAAGAGCGAGCTCCTGGGTGAGTTTTTGCTGCTGAGACAGCTGCTCCCTGGCCTCATCCAGGGATGACGCGCCCCACTGACGCAGTCCTTCGTCGAACGCCGCCTGGAGTTGTGAGCGCTCAGTGGTCAGTGAGGCCATGCCTGTGCCTTCTCCGGGAATCACCTGCACCATCACCCCCCCACCAACTTGGAGTCGGAACGCCCCGGAACGCTGCAGGGTCTGGCCTTCCAACAACGCATCACCATCGAGCACCACCTCCTGATCAGCCGCTTCCAGATGAATGGACGACGCCATGCTGTTCAGTCGGATCTGCAGTTCTCGAAGACGCTCCTGCAAACGCTGCAGGGCAGACAAAGCCTCGTTGGTTTGTCCCGATGCAGCATCAATCTTGTTCCGGAGTGATGTCTGTTGCGATTGAAGCTGTGCCCGCAGATCATCCCGTTGTTGATGGTCACGAATCCGGGTTTCGAGGGTCCGGAGCTCCTGCTGTCGACGCAGTGCATGACCGCGCTCCTCAAGCGCATGTCGCTGCTCTTCTAGAGCGTTGAGAGAGGCCTGCCTCATTTTGAGTTGCTCGGACTGCTGTGTGGCCAGCACCACCGCTTTCTCCAGATCGTGGCGGTGGGCCTGGATTGAACAGCTTGTCGACTCTGTTTCGGCATCAAGAGACTTCAGGCTCTTGAGTTGCTGCTTGAGCTGTTGTTCCTCCTGAATCAGCGGTGCGAGCGACCGCTGCAGATCGAGCAGGGTGGTTAGCCGGCTGCGCTGCTGTCGTAGTTCAGGAACAGCGCCAGTTTCAAGATCTCGCAGGGCCTGCTCATTGCGATCGAGCTCTTCGCAGGCCGATTCATAGATCTCCAGCTGTTGGCACGCGTCCTGATGGCGCTGCTCAGCCTGCTGCAACTCCTGACGCCGCTTCCAGAGTTCGCTCTGCTGCTTGACGCCACGACTGGTGAAGCTGGAAGCGACCAACGCCTCCAGCTGATCGTGAATGTCTTGATCCAGGGGTGATTGCAGTGATTCCGAAGCCTGGCTCTCCAAGGCAGCAATGAGGCCATTGAGGTCGTAATGGCTGCCATCGAGATCAAGAAGATTGCGGCCTGCAAGCCCTTGCATCACCCAGAGATGGGCCCAGCGGCTGGGCAGGACCCGGTTCACTTGCCGACTGCCGATGATCTCCTCAACACCGAGCAGTGAAGCCAGGCGATCCTCGGCTTCTCCGCCCAGATGCGCTGACGCACCGATCCGACTGAGGCGGCAGGTGCCACCGGAACCACTGAAAGATTTCTGCAGAGACCAGTGATGCCCATCCGCTTCGAAGTCGAGTTCCACTTGGGGATGACCGGCATGCACCGCGGAGCGCAGATCACGAACGGCGGCACCGGTAGCTGTGGCACGCACGAACAACGTGCGATGCATGGCCTCCACCAGTGAGCTCTTCCCCGTTTCGTTGCCACCGCCGATCAACGTCAACCCCGGAGCAAACGCCACCTCCAGTTCTCGGTGGCGGCGCACACTCTCCAGCCGGCAGCGGATTAAGCGCATGAAGTGGCGACGCAGAGCTGATGGAGTTCAATCAAAGCCTGCTCGATCAGTGGGTCAGCACCACCCTCGAGCTCTTGTTTCAAACCTGCGGCAATGCTGCTGAGGAGAGGACCATCGCTCCGGTTTAAACACTGATCGAGTTCTCCATCGGTTGGATGTCGCCGAAGCTCACCTCGCAAGCGCAGATGCAGAAGCTGCTCTGAAAGCTCTTCAAGAAGTGCTTGCAAACGACGATGGGCGTCCAAGCCAAGCCGGCCGTTCAGTTCAAGTCGCAGTAGATCCCTGCCCACGCGACTGCCGATGCAAGCGTCGAGTTGATGGTGCAGGCGCTCCAGATCGGGCATCCCCTGGAGCTGCATGGTGATCCGATGCCAAGCAACCCGCCCTGTCGTGATCCTCTGAACCCGAGGATCGTCCCCCCTTGTGAGGTCGGCCAAAATCACCTGCGACCGCTGATCATCTGGACCCGTTGGGAATCGATCAGGCTCAGGTGTACCGCTGTACCAGGCATTGCTCTGAACCTGCATCAATCCATGCCAGTCACCGAGAGCGATGTAATCAAGCTCTCCGGTGGGAAGTTGCTCCAGGTTCAAGGAATTGACATCAGTCCCTGAGCCGAAGCCCTGCACCGATCCATGGGCCAGCAGAACGCGTGGAGCCTCTGGATCCAGATCCTGCCAGTTGAGCTGATCAAGCCAGCGCATCGGACCGACACTGTCGTGACGACGAAGCAGGGGACAGGGCAACAGGGTCAACCCCGCTCTGCTCATGGGCTCGGGTTGGGTCAGAAGCTCCAGATTCGGGGCCCGTTCACGCATCCGGCGCTGAAGATCCTCCCGCCGCCAGATACCACCCGCACCACCGTGGTCATGATTGCCGGGGATCACAAGAACAGGGCACGGCATCGCACCGATCAGCTCCATCACCTCCAAGACCTCCGCGGCCGGAACGGTTGAGGAATCAAAAAGGTCGCCGGCCACGAGCAGGGCATCCACCGATTCATGGCGGGCAACGTCGCCGATGCGGCTGACGACCTCGACACGTTCTCTCTGGAGACGAGCCTGTTTCTGAGGATCAGTAATCCATCGGTAGGGCTTGCCGATCTGCCAGTCAGCCGAGTGAAGAATGCGGGGCACGCGCTCCCTTGATGCTGTCGGAGCCCATGGTGCCGCCTCCCCGGCTGTTTTTCCGCACACTCCTTACTGGCAAATCGGCTGGAAGACGGCATGGTTTCGCTGTGAGACCCAGGCGATACACCGTGACCAAGGCTCCCTCTGGCTCCAGCACATCCCTGGAGACCATCGCCGGACTGTTCCATCCACCAGAACAGATCAAGGCCATCGATCAGCTGGGGGCTGGAAACGTGAATGACACTTTCTTGGTCACCCTGGAGGCCACCGCACCGAGGCAAGCCTTCGTGATGCAGCGTCTCAACACGGACGTGTTCGAGAGCCCGGAGCTGGTGATGCGCAATCTCCTGCGCCTTGGTGATCACGTCGAGCGACGATTAGCTGAGGAACCACCTGAGCTTTCGGGGCGACGCTGGGAGATTCCAAAGGTTCTTCCCACCCTCGATGCCGACGGGCACTGGGTTGAACACGAGGGTGAATTCTGGCGATCGATCTCTTACATCGGAGCAGCAACAACAACTGATGTCATCAAGGATGAAGCCCATGCCTGGGAGCTGGGTTACGGCCTTGGGATGTTTCACCACCTGATTAGTGATCTGCCCACGGAAGAGCTGGCGGACACCCTTGAAAATTTCCACATTGCACCGGCGTATCTGGCTGAGCTCGATGCCGTTATCAGGAGAACAGCTCCCATCACAGACGCCAGAGTGAATGAAGCACTTGCCTTCGTGGATGCGCGTCGTGAAGGCCTAGATGTGCTTGAGCAAGCGTGCGCCAGGGGTGAACTGAAGCGCCGACCCATTCACGGAGACCCGAAGATCAACAACGTGATGATTGATGACCGCACCGGGCATGCGGTGGGGTTGATCGATCTCGATACGGTCAAGCCCGGATTGCTCCATTACGACATCGGCGACTGTCTCCGCTCCTGCTGCAACCGCCTCGGCGAGGAAACCGCAACGCCGGAGCAAGTGGTTTTTGATCTTGGGCTCTGCCGCTCGATCCTGGAGGGTTACCTCAAGGTGGGGCGATCCTTTCTCAGCGATGACGATGTGCGCCACCTGCCTGCGTGCATCCGCTTGATCCCCTTGGAACTGGGTTTGCGTTTTCTCTCTGATCACCTTTCAGGCGACACTTATTTCAAAACCGAGCGAGCCGGTCACAATCTGGATCGGGCCTGGGTGCAGTTTGCTCTCACCCGCTCGATCGAGCGGCAGTGGGATGAGCTGGTTTCCCTGATCGAGAGCCTTCACGGAGTGAACTGAAATGGCACGCCATCCTGTGATGGTGCGTCAGGTCTGCCCGCTGGTCCCCTTCTCTCCAGACGCATCCCCGACCCTGCTGGCCAGTGCCGAATTCGTATGGGAAGAACACAACACCCTCGAATTGAGTTTCAGCCTGAGGCCAACGCAATTGGGGCAGCAGCTTCCCATGCTGGATTTCATGGACACTGCACCTGGCTCGAGCCAGGGCAGCGGGCAGCGCCTCGATGGTCTCTGGGAACACACCTGTTTTGAAGCGTTTTTTGCCCAACCCAACCAGGATCGTTATTGGGAGCTGAATGTTTCACCAACGGGCGACTGGAATCTCTACCGATTCGAGAGCTATCGGACTGATCGAGTGCGCGAACAGACTCCCAAGCCAATGATTCATTGGCAAAGCTCCAAGCGGGATTGTCGCTGCACCATCGTGTTGAGCCTTGATCCCTGGTGGACTCCGGTGCAACTGCCGGAGTTAGCGATCTCGATGGTCCTGAAAGACAGTCACAACGACCTCAGCTACTGGGCTTTGTCTCACCACGGAAACGAGCCAGACTTTCACGACAGGCGAGCCTTTCTCAGCGCATGACCCGGTTCCTCATCCGTCGTCACCACTGGGCGACTCTGCTACTGGGTCTGCCGCTTCTGTTCACGCCTCTCACCGTTGCCTGCAGGCAGCTGAACGCGCCGGCATCGGAGCCCCCTGAAGCCGTCAAGCCAACGCTGGCTGGCGTTGGAATTGAACTGCCAACCCGATCAGACCTTCCCGTGGCCCCGAACGGAAACCACTACCCCCTGGTCCCGGCCAAAGCAGATAACACAGCCTCTCTTCTGGTCAGCATCGAAACCGCTTTGGTGGACTCGGATCACGATCCAGCGGAGATTCCTCTACTGGCCCATCAACAACAGGTCATCTACCGGGTGTTGTCCCATAACCCGGTCTTATCTGAAGCGGTGCGGAATCGTCTGCCCTCGCGGTGGCAATGGGTGTTCGATCAACACATCTCCGCAAGACGCTCGTTCCTGGCCATGCACCGCGGACCAGCCTCCACAACCCTGCCCGCGTGGCGGATCCAGGCTCCTGCACCACAGGAGGATCTTCTCAAGGCCTACCGCAGCGCAGCGGATGCCACCGGAATTCCATGGGAAGTCCTGGCCGCTGTGAATCTTGTCGAAACCGGAATGGGCCGGATCGATGGTGTGTCCGTCGCCAATGCGCAGGGACCCATGCAATTCCTGCCCACCACCTGGGCCGAGCCTGGAATCGGCAGAGATGGAGACATTCGCGATCCATGGGATGCCATCCACGCAGCCGCGCGATACCTGGTGCGTCGTGGCGGCCTCAACGACATCCGCCGTGGTCTCTGGGGGTACAACAACAGTGACCATTACGGCAAGGCCGTTTTGCATTACGCCGCTTTGCTCCAACGGGAACCACTCACCTATCGAGGCCTTTACAACTGGCAAATCCATTACGCCGCCTCAGCGGGTGATCTCTGGCTGCATGAGGGATATGCAGCAGCGTCACCCGTCCCTGTGGCCGAGCATCTGAAGCGCTATCCCCACAGTGCGCCTCCTCAACCTGCAAAACCCAACTGAACCCTGCACGATGGCGACCAGAAGATGGTCAGCCCCTCACCTTTAAACCTCATCCCTGAGTCAACTCGCTGGCGCGATCGGCAACACGTTGGAGTGATTCGATTTCGCTGTGTATGGCGACTTCGCTGAATCAATCGGTGCAGCTTTTCCCCAGAGGATTCACCAACCCTGCAATTTCTGAGCGCCTTTGGGGTCTTTGCCGCCGAATACCTGATGCGTCCAATCGGGGGACTGGTGCTCGGCCCCATTGACGACATGTTCGGACGACGAATCTGTTGCTGCTCCTGCGGATGATTCAGGGTCTTTCAGTTGGGGGCGGAAGACTCCGGCTCGATCCCCTGAAGTGCGAAGACATCCCCCCAGCAAACGCGTGGTTCCTCGCAAAGGGAGACCCCATTTGCTTTGCAATCAGGCAAGCCATGGTGCTGCTTCCAATCGTTTTCTATTCAGGGATCACCCCCCTGCTCCACCCGCTTTTTCCTGGGGGGATCGCGATGCGCCTGTTTCTCCTTCTCTCACAGCCTCGTGGTGGCCGTGGTCGGAGGTACCGCCTCACTGCTGTCTACCTGGCTCAAGGATCTGAAGGGCTGGCCCAATGGGCTGATTCTCTACCTGCTGATGCAGGCCGATCCCAGCGTTCTGGGCCTGGTCTTCCAGCCCCTGGCATTTACGCTTCCAGGAACAGGACTGAACAAGCTGCGTGTCCAAGGAACTCACCCATCGCGCCGATGAACTGGCCTCTCTTGGCTGGTCAGCGGAAGACGTGAACCGCTACGCCGAGCTGTGGGACTACCGGCAACGCTGGGGTGCGATGAACCTTGAGCGGGAAGACCGCCTGTTTCTGCGCAAAGCCGAGGCTGCACTCCCTGTACTCGTCACAGGAAAGTCAGCAGCGAAAAAAAACACCAAAGACAAGTCGTACTACCGCTGGCTCACCTTTCATCTGGATGCCATGACGGCATTCGAAGCCCAGATGACCATTCCCGATGGAGCCCGCGGGGCATGGCCGATCCTTCTCGAGGAGGAACTTCGACTTCTGGATCATTACCAGCCCGTTCTCGGATTGCCTGACACCCTGAAAGCCAAGGCGTTCGATGCATTCCGTGAGCTCATGGGCGAACAGGCAGCGGCTCTGCCAGAAGGAAGCATGCAGATGAGCAGTTACGACTTCCAGAACGCGTTACTCGTTCTCAAAGAGAAAGAAAACAGCAAATGGCGCCATCTGCGCGAACAGAGCGGCGAGCAGCCCTATCCAGTCCTCTTGCCGGGAGTTGTTGACACCTTCCGTACCGACGTACGCAGCCAGTTCACCCCCCTACTCCGTGAGACCCTCCCATCGCTCAAGGACAGCGACAAGCCCGAACCCACAGAACCAACAGCCGGTTGAGTCGCGGCCGAACGACCAGTGGCTAGAAAAGGGGATAGACATCAACGACGCCGTGACGGATCAGCGTTTCGAAACCCTCCAGCTCCACGCAGGCCAGGTTCCTGATCCCACCACGAACGCCAGGGCTGTTCCGATTTATCAGACCAGTTCCTACGTGTTCAACGACGCCGAGCACGGCGCCAATCTGTTCGGACTGAAGGAATTCGGGAACATCTACACCCGTCTGATGAACCCCACCACCGACGTGTTCGAGAAGCGGGTGGCGGCTCTTGAAGGAGGTGTAGCCGCTCTGGCCACCGCCTCCGGCCAGTCCGCACAGTTCCTGGCGATCACAAACTGCATGCAGGCTGGTGACAATTTCGTCTCCACATCATTCCTTTACGGGGGCACCTACAACCAGTTCAAAGTTCAGTTTCCTCGGCTGGGAATCAATGTGAAGTTCGCCGAAGGTGATGACGTTGACAGCTTTGCGGCACAGATCGACGAGGGCACGAAGGCGATCTACGTGGAGGCCATGGGCAATCCTCGATTCAACATCCCCGATTTCGAAGGTCTTTCTGCCCTTGCACAGCGAAACAACATCCCACTGATCGTGGACAACACCCTCGGAGCTTGCGGTGCTTTGCTCCGGCCAATCGAACATGGCGCGAATGTCGTGGTGGAGAGCGCCACCAAATGGATCGGTGGCCATGGCACCAGCCTTGGTGGAGTGATCGTGGATGCCGGCACCTTCAACTGGGGCAACGGCAAATTCCCTCTCATGAGCCAGCCGAGTGCCGCCTATCACGGACTCATTCACTGGGATGCCTTTGGTTTCGGCAGTGACATCTGCAAGATGCTGGGTCTTCCTGATGACCGCAATATCGCCTTTGCGCTCAGAGCACGCGTGGAAGGACTTCGGGATTGGGGGCCAGCCGTCAGCCCCTTCAACAGTTTCCTGCTTCTCCAGGGACTCGAAACGCTGAGCTTGCGAGTAGAACGCCATGCACAGAATGCAATGGCGCTAGCCACCTGGCTGCAAGCCCATCCCCAGGTGTCAGATGTCAGCTATCCCGGTTTACCCGGTGACCCGTACCATCCAGCGGCAAAGAAATACCTCACCGGCCGCGGCATGGGCTGCATGCTCATGTTCTCGCTCAAAGGTGGCTATGACGATGCTGTTCGCTTCATCAACAGCCTCAAGTTGGCGAGTCATCTGGCCAACGTTGGCGATGCCAAGACGCTGGTGATTCATCCAGCTTCAACAACCCACCAGCAGCTGAGCGAAAGTGAACAAGCCTCAGCCGGTGTCACCCCCACCATGGTGCGTGTCTCCGTGGGCCTGGAACATATTGATGACATCAAGGCTGACTTCGATCAGGCCCTTGCATCAGGTGGTTGATGGGGAGGAGTAGCTGAATGGCGCTGATCCTTCCGCCCAACTATCACAAGATCACAGCGGTTGAACGCAACCGCATCTCCTGGATCGAACCGAAGGAGGCTGAACGACAGGACATCCGTCCTCTACGAATCGGCATTCTGAACATCATGCCGCTGGGAAAGCAGTATGAGTTCAACCTCCTCCACCCTCTCGGCCTCTCTGTGCTCCAGATCGAGCCGATCTGGATAAGGCTGCAAAGCCATGCCTACAAAAGCTGGGATCAATCCCATCTCAAGGACCTGTATGTGAGTTGGGATGAAGCCCTTGCTAAGGGCCCGCTCGATGGCCTGATCATCACCGGTGCCCCCGTTGAACATCTGCCCTTTGAAGAGGTCACCTACTGGCGAGAGCTGGTGGCTCTTGTGGAGGAGGCTCGCTACACATGCGCCAGCACGCTTGGACTCTGTTGGGCTGGATTTGCTTTGGCCTATCTGGCCGGCGTGAACAAGGAGACCTTCAACCGCAAGCTGTTTGGGGTTTATCCAATGCGCAGCCTGGTTCCAGGCCACTCGTTGATGGGCACCCAGGATGATCAATTTCTCTGTCCGCAAAGCCGCCATGCCGGCTTGCCAGACGCAGCCATGGAATCAGCGCAACGGCAGGGACGGCTGCGCCTGCTCGCCCATGGTGAATCGGTTGGCTACACCATTTTCGAGACCCCCGATCAGAGGCAGCTGATGCATCTCGGGCACCCTGAATACAACGTTGGCCGCATTGTCGCTGAGATGGAGCGAGACAAAGCCCGAGGTGACGTACCACCACCGGAGAATTTCAACGCGGACCATCCCAGGACCCTCTGGCGTTCCCATCGGAATCTGCTGTTCCAGCAATGGCTCTGGTTCTGTTACCAGCGGGTTTCATTACTGGGATAACCGCCGACCAACCACCTCGATGCATCCACTTGATCTGTACGACCAATGGCGGCGACGTGTCCTTCGCTGGCTGCCGATTCGACAGGCGTTTGACCGGACTCCCGATGACGTTGCGCCCCACGGATCAGAGGACTGGTTGTTGGAGCCCATCGATGTCGATGAAGCCTGTCGACTGTTCCCGCACCTTGAAAAAGACCGGGCGGTTCTGCAGTACCAAAGGTTGCGTCTGCAGATCAGAGAGCAGGACGGCCGAGGGTTCTAAAACGCGAACCGTTCAATGGCAGAACTCAATCGAGACCTGACGATCTACTTAGAAACCTTGACAGGAAGTTGAGCTTCTGGAGGCCTGGCTGCAGCACGGTTCAACTCCCGTTCCAGCGATTCAACCCGCCTCTCGCGCAGGCAATGGCGGCACCCTCCAGTTGTTTGCAGATGCTTTTCCGGAGTGATGGTGATGGGGTGAACCGGATGCTTACGGCATCGGATTTTCACCGGACTCTTGTAGCTTCTCCATTGGATCTCCGAGTAATCGAAACGGTCACCGAAGCGCTGCTTTGCCCGCTCCAGGAAGATCTCGAGGGTAATTCGTGCTGCCATTCGGGCAATCTATGGACGAATGGATTCGGAACTCCTCTGCTGTTATCCGTCTTCACGTCGACGCGATGAACTGGACCCTTCAGTCCCACTGGCTTCCCCAGGAGTGCTGTCGACAGTGGATGGAGCGGTGCAACGAGCAAATCAACTGGGAGCAGACCAAGGTCAGGGTCTATGGGCGGTGGCACAAGGTGCCGAGGCTCACAGCATTCCTTGCCGATCGATCGGTGTCCTATCGCTACAGCGGCGCTCTTCACCGGGGCTCAGGTTGGCCGCCGTGGTTCCTCCCGCTGCTCGAGAAAGTATCGAAACAGGGCAACGCACCCTTCAACGGGTGTCTGTTCAACCTCTATCGAAACGGCGAAGACCGGATGGGTTGGCATGCCGACGACGAACCAGAGATCGACGCTTCATTCCCGATCGCCTCACTCTCGTTCGGGGCAACGCGAGACCTGCAGTTTCGTCACCGACAGACTGGGCAGCGACTTGATCTCACGCTCTCAGATGGCGACTTGTTGCTGATGGATCCTGAGTGCCAGAGTCTGTGGATGCACGGTCTTCCGACCCGCCGCAGGATCACAACGCCGCGACTGAATCTCACCTTCCGTGTGTTCAGAACAGACGATTCAGTACAACGCTCCACAGAGGCACACTGATTAACGCGATGAGCGTGCTTCGCAGAATCAACTGTGCGGAAGCCGATGCATCACATTGCCCAGATTCCGCTATCAACAACACCGAAATTGCTGTCGGAGCAGCGGCCTGAAGCACCAGAGCTTTCTTGGCGAGGAGAGGCAATGGCAGGGGAAGACTGATCAGCAGCATCAGCATCGGAAACAGCAGCAGCTTGCAGACCAGGGGAGACAGCAGACGCTCGGGCACAGCCGAAGGCACGCGCGAGGAAATGGTTCCCAAACGCATCCCCACCACAGCAAGTGCCAGAACAATCACCACCCGAGAAGGCAACCACAACCCCGCACTGATGGCGTCATGCCATGGGGTGGCCAGAACGATCAGGGCCCCGATCAGACCGCGCGTCGCAGGGCTGGCCATGAGATGGCTTGCCAACGAGCCCCAGTCGTAACCATGGCCTTGATGGTTGGCCTGGTGCAGCCAAAGAGGGCCCAGTCCCCAAGCTAGAAGCGTGGCCCCGAAGTCGTAGCCGATGCTCACTGGAAGCGCCTCGGATGGAAGCAGTGCCAACGCAGCGGGAATGCCGAAGTAGGCCGTATTGCCGATACAACTGGCCAGCTGTCGGTCAGGCATGGCCAGAGCGTCAGTGATGAGCCCCGACCCACGCAACAGAGCAAGCATGAGCCCGATCGCTGTCACGGAGAGCAACGCCATCAACAGAAGAGAGCGGTTGAGCCCACCGTGAAGCAGCAACCCCATCAAGCTCAGGGGAACGCCAAAACGCACCAAGGGTGTGGCCAGCGGAGTGATCCATTGCGGACGACAACGACCGATCAGTGCCCCTGTCAAAAGACTGGGAACCATCTCCCAGAGCAGACTCAGCACATTTCACCAAAAGAGAAGGCGAACAAAGACATCAGACCTTGCAAAAAACGCTCACCTTTTTCTAGAAGTTGCTTCGCCATATAATTATGTCGTACAGGTTCAAGAAGAAGTCGTTATTTTGCACTAGCCCCATATGATCTGTAAAGAAAAATATCGCATCGTACCACGGGATAATTGAGTTGTTATAAGGAGAATCAATATCCCTTTTCTTCGTGTTCTCCAAGGTATAAGCGCTCGCCCTTAAGACCGCTCCATCGCCAGCTTTTTCTCGCTTCGCTGACCATGTTTTGTTCTCTGTATTGACAGTCACTTTCGATTCCGTGGGTTTGCCAACACCAGCAAAAAGCCAAAAGTAGAGACCTTTGGGAGATTCAACTTTTTTGTCCAAGCGTGAATGGAATAACCTTGCATTGCCAAGTAATTTTGCCTGAAGGCGTTTTGCCTGGAGATATTTTGACGATGGCCGTTCTGCTCCTTTGGAGGAGATTTGGGTCAAAACTTTTTCTTGATTTGGGTCAAGCAGTCCCCAGCTCATATCTTGCCATAATTGCGGATCAAGAAGATCAACCTCTTTACCCTCGTGGTTGGTCGCCTGGGAAATATCTTGTCTTGGCAAGAGCTCGTACATCGAAGGCCATGTACCCAGAACTGCAGGGGGATATTTCAAAAGTTTAATTTGATGCAAATAAAAGCCATTCGTGAGATCGCTCAATGCCTCTACCGAGCCTTTATTTGGCGGTGCGACCATAATAATATTTTCAATTTTATCACTACCGCGCCAATCAAGTTCAGGAGGGTTGTCGGACGTGCCAAGACCTTGATTACCGTAGCGAAGATAATATCTAGAGACAAGACATCCCATCGAATGGCAAATTAAATCAAATTTTTGATTGTCGCCAAAATGCTTTTTAATCATTGGATTTTCGGACTTTTCCCTGACAAACTTGTCTAAAATGACGGCATTTTCCGCATTTGACTTGCGCCAATCATATGCAAACTCGAACAACGGAGTTCCTTCGTTCTTTGTAAATCCAACCCTGGACAACACCTCCTTTTCAGAAATGTATCCCGCGGCGATCATGGATTTTTTTATTGTCGCGTAGACGGCAAACTCAATGGACGAAAAAGGAAAAAAGCTGAGTCGCCATGTTTCCAGGACTGACTTGGGTATGGCCTTGTTGAATTCCTGAGCGGAAGATGCATTTTCAGGCTCTAAAGTGAAGTGACAACAATTGATTGTCTTTTTCTGTTGATGGCCAATACGTGTTAAAACCATAGGACCCCCAGGCTGTTTTTCCGCTTTCTGCGTCTACAAGTTGAGTGCCGCCAATCCCTGGCACAACGATGATCGGATTTGAAGTTTTTATTTTAGGAATAATTTCATCTGTCAGCGGCCCAAAGGTTGGGGTATAAACGGAGTCGGCTCTTGCACAGGCAGTTAGCAGGCCTACAGCTGAGAGCAATAATGATGTCTTAAAATGACTCAACATTGCCACTAATTACAAAAAGATTCGCGTAGCGATGTCGTTACCAATTTAAGCCAAGCCTTGGACATCTGCCATTGACATCCTTGGGCTTGCTGATAGCTGTGACTGCAGTCGTGTTGATTAAGTTGAGGCTGTAGCACAAGCCAAATCAGCTTCCCCAAGCCGACTCCCCAGATCGGATCCATGTCGCGGATGAAGTGTGTCGCAAGTTGGGTTGATTTGATGATCAAAAGTGTTTCATCTTTGGTGTGTGCAGCGGCTGGGCTTCAGTTGAAACTGCCGGTGATCACGGTTAGCCATCGATCACAGCGAAATTGTGATGCAGCTTGTCGCCAAGACTCAGCAGGGGGTGAGCACGTTCCTTAAGGGGTTTGTCCAAGGGTTGTTGCCAGCCTCCAGCCGACAGCAGTGGATGGCTGCCGGCTGGCACTGCAGATCAATCCATTCGAAACAACTCCTGTGGGCAAAGACAAGATCCACCAGCACCCTGATCTGCACGCTCTGCTTACGCCTGATCGCCAGCACATCGGCCAAATCCTGGGCTGAGAACTAGAAACAGAGGCAAATCAATGCTGCGTTTGGCTTGATCCAGCTGCTGACGCATCAGCGCGAGGTCTTGATGGGAGGGGCATCGCGCAGCGGTTGGGGCAAACAAAGACACCAGGCCTTGTGCCAAAATCCTCACCGTCCTCTTCTGACCGGCAGCATGGCCTTCGCTGCACCGTCCTGCCTGATCCAGCAACATCTTCTGCAACTCAGCACTGCGCTGATGGAACGCTGTGAACAGCTGCAACTTCATCTGGCCGAACAGGTCGACCAACTTCCGCTCGGCAATGAAAGCTGGCTTCAGACGGAGCGGGAACTGGTTGCCGCTGAACAAGCTCTGGATCGACTTCATCACGCGTCTCAATGGGCCATCTGATTGAGAAAACGTTGAGAACGTTCTTCCTTGGCATGGGTGAAGAACTCTTCAGCATCGGTTAGTTCAACAATCCGTCCCGCATCCATGAACAACACCCTGTCCGCCACCTCACGGGCGAAACCAAGTTCATGGGTGACCACCACCATCGTCATTCCATCGGCAGCCAGTTGCCGCATGGCATCGAGAACCTCCTTCACCCGTTCAGGATCAAGGGCGCTGGTGGGCTCATCGAACAACATCAACTCTGGATCCAAGGCCAACGCTCTGGCGATGGCGACCCGTTGCTGCTGTCCACCACTCAGCTGAGCGGGGTACTTGAGTGCCTGATCAGCAATTCCCATTTGATCGAGCAGAGCATGCGCCCGGCGTTCAGCCTGGAGCTTTGGGATCGACTTCACCTGAATCGGCGCCAGGGTGATGTTCTGAAGAATCGTGAGGTGGGGAAACAGGTTGAACTGTTGAAACACCATGCCCACACGACGACGGATTCTGCGGATCTGACGTTCGTCGTGGTCGGAATTCAAAGGAATACCAACCACTTCCAGGGATCCGGAATCGATTGACTCCAAGCCGTTGAAGGTGCGAATGAGCGTGCTCTTCCCCGAACCGGAAGGTCCCATGACCACAAGGACCTCACCATGGCGAACAGTGAAGCTCACATCGTCAAGCGCGCGATTCCCGGCTTTGAAGCTCTTGTTGACTGACTCAGCACGAACAACAACGGTCATGAACGGCGGGCTGCAATGAGATTGGAGGGGTCTTGGCGTTCAAACTGCCGCGCCATCAGTGCCATCGCAGTGCAGAACAACCAGTACAACGCCGCGAGCCAGACATAGACCTCCAGGTGGCGTCCGATATAGGCCGGATTGGCCAGCAAACTTTGGCTGATCCCAAGCAATTCCACCAAACCAAGAATGGCCATCAGACTTGTGTTCTGAAGTAAACCAACAGCCTGGTTCGTGAGCGCAGGAACGGCAATGCGCAGAGCCTGCGGAAGAATCACCAGGCGCTGGATCTGCCATGGTCCGAGTCCAAGTGCAGCAGCAGCTTCGATCTGCGTCGGAGACACCGCCTGCAGTCCACCTCTTAAATCCTCAGCCACATAGGCAGCTGCAAACAAGGCAAACGCCACAACCGCACGAAAGACACGATTGATTTCGATCTGAACAGGCAGGAACAGCGGAAGCAGTAGCTGGCCAAAGAAGAGAACAGCAATCAGCGGAACAGCTCGCATCCCATCGATGTAGATCTTGGAGAGAAGGCGTGCCGTAGTGAGCTCGCTGCAGCGCCCCAGAGCGAGAAGAATGCCGAGTGGAAGAGCAATCAATCCACTGAACAATGTCAGCAAGAGGGTCAGAACAAGACCTCCCCAGAGACGGGACGGGACGGGAGCAAGCACACCACCACCGGCCAGCAGCCACAGCCCGAGGGGCATCATCAACAGCCAGCTCCAGGACAGCATTGTGCTGTTGAGGCGTAACCGCTGCAGGAGAAAGGGCTGAGCCAATGTGAATCCCGTCAGCAGGACCAGCAGCGCGAGCCAAAGGATTGGCCTCCATCGGGACGCTTCCGGGTAGCCACCGACTGCGAAGAGCGGCAGATTTCCTGAGACCACCGACCATTCGGCTTGTTGAACAAGCCAGAAGCCTGTTGACCAGATCGCCCAGGCAATGCAACCCAGCAGAACAACACTGAAACAAGCTTCAACAGGATGACGGCAGAAATGACGCAACCCAACGCGAAGGGACGAAGACCTTGTCAATGCTCAGACGCCAGGCTGGTCAGAGGCAGTCTGAAACAGACTCAGGGCTGAGAGAAACAGGGCGACACCGAAGAGAGTGCCCAAAGCCCAGAGACTGTCCGTTGGCCACTCAAGAACGAGGAGCAACCCCAGAATCGACGTAACCACACCATCCACAACTGCCAAACCAGCAGCAGCACCAGGGGTTGTGGCGCCAGAAGCCAGTTCCATCACCCCTTCAACAAGGAGAAGAACGCCTGCGAACAGCGTGAGGCTGATTTCACTGTCGATCGGGTCGACCAAAATGAAGACCGCGCCACCGATGTAAGGAAGCGCAGACAACACTCGAAACAGCTTGCCCTGAGATGTCGACTCAGCACCAAGGCGAAGTAGTTGTCCGATTCCGGCGGAAAAAGCAATCCCACCGATACCGATGGTCAGCAATGTGGCTGAAACGAATGGGAGAAGAATTGCTGCAATGGCCGCAACAACCAATAGAACAGCAGCAATACGGCGCGAGCTCATGAATCCAACCAAGGATGATCAACGCTAGGTGCGCTTCCCCTTGTTGAGCACAGAGTGATTGAGAATCTGCATGCTGCTGTTGATCAGCAGGTTGAGCAGAAAGAAGCTCAGCAATAAGAGCAGAAACCCTTCAATTGCACGTCCCGTCTGGGTGATGGCCGTATCACTGACGGCATAAAGATCTGCGTAGCCAACAGCGATCGACAAGGTGCTGTTCTTGGCAAGATTGAGATATTGGCTGCTCAGAGCGGGGAGAATGGCAGGAAGAGCCTGAGGCAGAACCACGCGTTGCAAGCCCAGACCCTCACCGATTCCTAGGCTGCGAAAGGCTTCCCACTGTCCCCGCGGAACAGCATCCAGGCCTCCACGAACCACCTCGGCGATAGCAGCGCCTGTGAAAACACTGAGACCAACCAGCACAGCTGCGAACTCAACGCTGAGATTGAGTCCCATCACCGTGATCGCCTGATTGGAGACTCGGATCAGTGCCCCGAGGGGAGCCAGCGGTTCGGATGGCAGACCGAGAAAGGCCACGAAATACCAAAAGAGCAGTTGCAGAAGCAGAGGGATCTGACGGATCAGCCCTACATAAAGACCTGCAAGTGCGCTGAACAGTGGGTTGTTGCTGCGAGATGCCGCGCCTGCAACCACGCCCAAGACCGTGGCAAAGGCAATGCTGCAAGCGATCACTCGAAGACTGTTCAACCATCCCATCAACAAAGCCCAAGCCATGCTGTCGCCGGGTTGAAACGGCAGGAGATGCTCGCTGATTGCAAATCCTGCTGGCCGACTCAGCCAACGAAAACTCAGTCCTAACCCTGTACGGATCAGATTGACGGTGAGATTGTTGATCAGAATTCCAGCCAGGGTGAGCACTGCCACCAACAGCAGAACCTGGATCCACCAGCGTTGACGACGCGTCATTGGAACGGTGGAGCAATCAGAACACCACCATCCCGATGCAGCTGATTTAGTCCTCGCGGGATGGGGACGGCACTCTGCGGGCCGAGATGGCGGTCATAAATCTCGCCATAGTTGCCGGTGGTCTTCAACACGCTGACAACGAAATCATTTCGCAGCCCCAGCTTGGATCCAAGCTCTCCATCAACCCCCAAAAAACGCCGCAAAGCAGTTTTGCTTGGATCGCTCGTGGCTTCCTGAAGCTTGACGTCCACATTGGCCTTTGTAATTCCCATCTCTTCAGCAGTGATCAAGGCGTAGACCACCCAGCGCATGGCATCAGCCAACCGTTGATCCCCTCCGGAGGAAAGGGGTGCCAAAGGTTCCTTACTGAGCACTTCAGGCAAAATCTGATGGTTGTTCGGTTGTGCAAATCCGGAGCGAGCTGAAGCCAATTGGGATCGATCCGATGTCATGGCTGAGCAACGACCCTGCAAATACCCAGCCACCAACTGATTCAGATCCTGATATTTGACCGGTTTGTAGGCAATTCCCCTGGCTTGGAAGACATCATTGAGGTTCTGCTCCGTCGTGGTTCCCGATCCCACGCAGATGGTCTTATCTCTGAGATCGTCCAGTCCCTTGATACCGGAATTTCTGCGAACCAAAAGACCTTGACCATCATGAAAGACAACCGGTGCAAAGGTGACGCCATTCCCACCTGATGCATCACGGCTGAGATTGAACGTTGTATTTCTCGACAGAAGGTCGATTTCACCTGTTCTCAGAGCCGTGAAACGCTCAGGTGCCGTCAATGGTCTGTATTCAACCTTGCTGGAATCCCCGACAAATGCCGCGGCAAAGGCTTGGCACATGTCCACATCCAATCCTGCGTAACGGCCATCGCGCTCCAAAAAACTGAATCCAGGGATCTTGCCGCTGACGCCACAGCGAAGTTCACCACGCTGCCTGATGAGATCAAGACGAGACGCACCACCCTCTCCAAGGGTGGCGCAGGCGTACAAACCGAACAGCAAGACGCCAAAAGGGACAAGACGACAACACTGCACCGCGCGAATGATCAAAGCCAGCCCAATTGTGTCAGAGATTGCACATAGCTCTGAATTGAATTCAGCGCTTTACTGGACTGAACTTAGTGTATTTAAGGTTTTTTTGAACGTAATGCTTCGATCCCTCCAGGGATCAGTAGTGCTAGGAGCAATCGGTGCTCTTTTAGCCTTCTCACCCGCTGGAGCCTGGGAGATGGGTGACCGCCAGGCTTACAACAACAAAATGACCATTCTTAAAGTCATGTTGGAAAGCGCTCGGGAGCGAGCAATTGAAAGTGGCGACCTTGAGACAATGTGTCTCATCATGAGTATCGGAAACGATGTTACCGAAACCTATCTGCGGGCTAGCAACGGTGAGGAAATGATTCAACAACGTCTCAATGGAATGCGCAACGATCTAACCGCATGTCTTGCATTGCTCTACAACCGCGGCTGATCATTCAGCCGTGTGCACCCTCCGGTTGAGAGCCGATGCGCTCAAAAAGGTCACGACTTTCTGTGTTCAGCCCTAAAACCTCCACCTCAGATCCACCTTGTTTTAGTTTCCTGATCAACTGATTGAGCGCTCCAACACCACTCTGGTCCCAGATGTGCGCTGACGTCATATCAATGATGATCTTCGCTGGATGGTCATGCACATCAAAACCTTGAAGAAAATAGATCTTGCTCACGAAAAATAGTTGACCTGTCACCACATATCGACGCAGATCTGGAGCAACATCCACAGGCTCCACTCGAATCACTTTCGCTACTTTTCTGCTGAACAGGATCCCGGCCAGCGCCACACCGGCCAACACACCGAGTGCCAGGTTGTGGGGGGTGGTCAGCATTGTCACAGCAAAGGTCATCAACATCACCGCTGTATCACTTTTCGGAATGGAGCGGATCTTGCGCAGGCCAGCCACATCCGCGGTGCTGACAGCGATGCTGATCATCACGGCAACCAGTGCAGCCATGGGAATCTGCTGAAGCCAAGGTCTGGCCAGAAGGATCATGGCTAGCAGGCTGACGCCTGAGAACAGCGTGGAAAGCCGCGAACGCCCCCCGTTATCGATGTTCATCACGGATTGCCCCACGAGGGCACATCCCGCCATCCCCCCGAAGAACGACGAGACAATATTGGCGATGCCCTGCCCGCGTGCCTCCCGGTTTTTATTGGACGTGCTGTCAGTGCGGTCGTCGAGAATGTCCTGGGTAAGGAAGGTTTCCATCAGTCCAACCAGAGAGATAGCCATTGCCGTTGGCAAAACAATCCCAAGGGTTTCCAAACTGAAAGGCACGCGCCCATCCGCCAATGCACCAAAGGGGATCTGAAACACAGGCAGACCTGAAGGCAAATCACCAAGGCTCTGAACGGTAGGAATGTCAAAGCTGAAGCTCATTGAAATCGCAGTGAGCACAACAATGGCCACCAACTGTGATGGCAAAGCACGGGTCAGTCGTGGGAGGCCATAGATGATCAGAAGTCCCAACAGCACCAACCCCCAAACCACAGGCAGCTGAGCACCTTGAGGGAGAAGGTCGTGCGCATGGCCTGCAGCCTCCGCCTCACCGAAATGGAGATTGATGCCGAGTTGGGGGAACTGAGCTTGGAAAATCAACAGTGCCAGAGCATTGACGAAGCCGCTGAGAACACCCAGAGGCACGAAACGCATCTGATAGGCCAGGCGCAACCAGCCCCACAACAGCTGCAAGAGGCCTGTGACGATCCCTGCCACAAGCAGGTAAGTCAACCCCAGTCCGGGGCCCCGGGATTCACCTGTTGCCACAAGGCCTGTCATCAACAGGGCGGTGGATCCCGTCGCCGACGTGATCATTGCGGAACGCCCACCTACAAAGGCGATCGTGATCGACAGGCAGAAGGCTCCGAACAAACCAACCTGGGGGTCAACGCCTGCAATTCCTGAGAAGGCAATGGCCTCGGGAATCATGGCGAAGGCCACCACCAAGCCGGAAAGAAGCTCCTTGCTGGGGTTACCGATGAGGGACTCCAACCGCAGCGCCGCGGGTCCGGTTGCCATAAAACAATCTGTGCGTGAGGCGACCGTATCTCAAAGCCGGCACAGACGTTGGTCGGGATCGAGCTCGACCTTCAATTGCTGGAGTGATGGCAACCAGGATCCAAAGGCATCCTTCAATTCCTGGTCATGACAGGGAAGATGATCATGGAGCTGAGCGAGATGAACCCCTGGGTTCAGCGCCATCAAGGCATGGCTCACACAATCCATCCATTCCAAGGCATGCTTCCGTCCAGGAAGGTCCCCAGGTGTCCAGGCCGCAGTGATCCAGGGTTTCCACACTGCATCGCGATGAATGAAGGATGTCGAAGCTGCCGCAACAGTGCCGGTTGCCCCACCCAGTTGCTGAGCGCTGATTCGGCAGGAAGGATGCGGTCTCCTCATCATCTGCTCCCGAAGACGATCAACAACTGACTCGGCCTGCTCACCCCAACTGCTGCCGAGCCTGCCGAGCACCTCACAGTGGAAAGGCGAGGGTTTTTGATCACTCGTCAGCCGGCCGAAAACCGGAAGTGACAGCTGATCAGCACAGATCTCAGCGGCTTCCCCCGCCAACGCCGGGAGCAGATCAGGTGTGCCCCCATCGGGAACACATTCCACGGCGTAGACCTCGACGTGGTCACCCCAGGACCATTGGAGACTGGCTGAAGGGAGCCACTGCTCTGCCGAACGGATCCAATTCGGCAATGCATCAACAGTGATGCGCTCCTGCAGAACGGCCAAGGGCTTGATCGGGCGAGTCCTCAGGTCCAGTCCTGTCACGACGGCAAAAAAAGGTGCCGCTCCAAGAAGGGCACGCCAGTACCTGGCAGCCCGTTCATCACCGATGACGTCATGACGGTGAACATTGAAAGCAACACCATTGCCCCAGACACCCTCGATCCGCTGGATGTGGTCCATGGCCAAACCTTGTAAGCGACTCAGCGGACCCATGCCACCGGTGAGAAGGAAGCCAGATCCAGGCACTCCCGACAGCCCGATCGGCAGAGCGCGTTGATGAGAGCGCAGGCCTTCCAGCAGTTCAGCCATTGTGAGGCCGGTACCGATTGTGACCAGAGAAGATGCCTCGTGATACCGGAGCTCCCGGTAATGCCTTTTGAGATCAAGCGTCCAGAGTCCATTGCCAGCACAACGACTGCTGGTGCCACCGGAGCTCACCAACAATGGGGTTGGATGCAGAGGGTGAGCCAGAACGGCCGGAAGTAGATCAGGGTTAAGGCTCAGCCGTCCTTCAGACCTTGCATCCTTAGCCAAAGCATTCATGAGATCACGCGCACTGGAGACGAATAGGTTCGTTGCAGATGCACCCTCAGTGTGACCCTGCCGCTCGATGCTCTTTCTGATCGGAAACATGGTGTTCTGATCTGCGGCCATGGGAGCCGGAACCGGCTGGCGGTTGAGGAATTCGAAGGCCTCGCCCACGGCCTGAAGGCCAGGCTTCCAGATCTTCCTGTGGAGTACGGATTTCTTGAATTTGCACAACCCATTCTCCGTGAAGGACTCGATCGCCTCCGGGCCCAGGGAGTTGAAAAGGTTCTGGCCATCCCAGCGATGCTGTTCGCCGCTGGCCACGCAAAGAATGACATTCCATCGGTCCTTAACACCTACAGCGCTGAAACGGGTCTGGACATCGATTACGGACGAGAACTGGGCGTTGATCGACTGATGATTGCGGCGGCGGGGGCACGGATCCGCGAGGCCCTTTCGGCGGCGGGTCCATGCCCAGCGGCGGACACCCTGTTGGTCGTCGTTGGACGTGGATCGTCCGATCCCGATGCCAATTCGAATGTGGCCAAAGTGACTCGCATGCTGGTGGAAGGCTTTGGCTTCGGCTGGGGCGAAACGGTGTATTCAGGCGTGACATTTCCCTTGGTCGATCCAGGTCTGCGGCACGTCGTGAAGCTGGGGTTCAAGCGAATCGTCGTCTTTCCCTATTTCCTGTTTTCAGGGGTCTTGGTCAGCCGGATCCGACAGCACACCCATGGCGTTGCGGATGATCACCCCAACGTCGAATTCCTTGAGGCCTCTTATCTCGGAGATCACAGCTTTGTGCTCGACACCTTCATAGAGAGGGTGAAGGAAGTGCTGGGGGGAGAAGCGTCCATGAACTGCTCGCTATGCAAATACAGGGCACAGGTGCTGGGGTTCGAGCAGGAGGTGGGTTTGGACCAAGCCAGTCACCACCATCACGTGGAGGGCCTGACAGAAGCCTGCGACCTATGTGAAAAGGAGTGCACAGGCGCCTGCCAACCTGACGGAATCCCAATCCCGCTTGGAGGCGCCCACCACCATCATCACAACCATGATCACGGACATCACCATCCTTACCCCCACGCCGACCACCCCCTCGGACCGAGCACACTTCGGCGGGCCCCGTCAAAAGAAGACACACCTGAGGCTGAAAGCTGAAGCAAATCAGTCATATCTCCATGCTCACCCGTCTCTGTCTCGACGAGTCCAAGAAGACACAAGGTCATCAGCGAAACTAATCGGTCATTGAATTTGTGGAGAAGACGGGTCTTTTTCCACTGATTGGCGAACTTTTCCACAGCTCTTCTCATGAAACGACTGCTCCAGCGATGAGGCTGTGGTTATTTCAAACTGCAACCAAATCGACTTGACAACTGAGACATTTCCGCTGAAGGAGCCGATCAACGCCGCAACTTGCGCAAAGAACACTCTCATGGCAATGAGTCTCAATCAAGATCAGGATTTGATCGCATAGAAACGCCTGCTTTGACGAGAAGGGGTTTGTTGTGGCTTCCTTGCGTGTGAATGATCGCTGCCTGAAGGGCTTAATGGACCGCAACCACCTGGAACGCTGCATTGATACGGAAGTACCCCTTAATGAAGCTGAGGCTCCTTTTGTGAGTCTTGAAGCGGAAATTCCTGAAGTTCTCTACAAGGGCCTGAAGGAGTTCATCGTCTCCAATCCTTCTTGGGATCAATACCAGGTCATGAGCTCAGCACTCGCCCATTTTTTGTTTCAAAATGGTTGTTCCGAAAGGGCTGTCACGCAGCGCTATCTCGATGATCTCTTCAGCCGCAAGCAGGCTTGAGAGCTTCCAGGCAGGCTCGACGGGTGATGGCCATCATTGTGAGGGTTGGGCTTTGCCACCCGGATGAAGGCCAGCAGGCACCATCCACCACCAGCACATTCCGGCACCGCCACAGACGGTTGTAAGCGTCCACCACACTCGTTTGTTCACTGTGGCCCATGGGCGCCCCACCCACTTCATGGATGTAATAGCCCGGCGGAGGGGAATCCTCCTGAACAGCGATGGCTCCACGAATGAGTGGTTCCACGAAAGGGAGATGAATCAAATCAGGAAGTGATGCAGGCGTACCGCCGGCAACGCCAATGCAGTCCTCGATTGTCCCTTGCATATGGGTCACCATTGCTTTTTCGTTGTCCCCCCAGCGACAGCTGATCATGGGCATCGGCACCCCAAACTGATCACAACGATCGGAGAGCGTGACTCGATTGGTCTCTGAGGCCAGGACCTCTCCATGGCCAATCAGAAAGCCGAGGCGTTGATCCGGGTGACGCTTCAGCCACCAAGGGGGATCAAAGCGATTGATCGCCCCCCAGAGTCCATATCCCCGCAGAAACGAACGCCCCTTGCAGTAGGCAGGATAATTTCCGAACGGCAGGAAAAAGCTTCCCGCACCGGAAAGGAGGCTCGAAGGATCATGCACCTGCATGGGCTTGCGGCCGGTCAGCGATGGCACCGAAAAGAATCGGCAACAGGACACGTGATCCATGAGGCCCTGTCCCAGCAAGCACGATGGATCGTGGAAACCGCGGGAATCCTGCTTTTGCTCCGATTGCAAAAGCAACCGAAGGCTGGCGATGGTGGAAGCGCACAGCACAATCAAATCGGCCTCGAGCAAACGCTGCTCTCCGCTGGAACGATTCACCACAACGACGGCTCGGGCTTTGTCCTGTCCGGGATGCAGCACCAAATTCACGGCCATGAAGCCACTGAGCATCTCCACTCGGCCCGTGGCCATGGCACGACGCAAAGTGGATCCGTTACTGCTGGACTTGGGCCAGGACGACTGGGAACCAGCCGCGTGTGCTTCAAAACCGCGGGAGTGAATGAATGGAACATCCCGATGCCTGAGCAAGGCGGTCCGGAAGCGCTCTTCCTCAGGGAGCAGGGGCAGAGGAGGTGCCAGCAAGCCATCGGGAAGATGCTGGAGGCCATCGGTGTTCCCCCTCACCTCAAACAACCGCTCTAATGCGCCGTAATGAGGGTCAAGATCCTCGTGACCAATCGGCCAGCTTTCCCCGTAGCCATCGGCATCAGCGGCCTTGAAGTCATAGTCAGAAAGACGCAGAGTGATTCCACCCCAGGTCAGGCTGCGACCACCCACCTGACGGCCTTGAGTCCAAAGGAAAGGCTGATCCGCGGGAGTGCTGTAGGGGTACTGATATTCATCGGCATAGAGCGCTGGATTCTGCTTCCAGTAACCAGGATGCTGGGATTGCCGTTGATGACGGCCGCTCAACAGCCCCTCGGCTCGCCGACAGCTATTTATCGGTTCTGATCCCAGTGCTTGTTCAGAGGAAAGATCAGGGCCTGCTTCTACAACAAGAACGCGAACGCCTGCTTCGGCAAGGGTCATCGCAGCCACACCTCCGGTGGCTCCGGATCCGATCACGATGGCCTCAAATGGATGATGCGGCATTGGTTTGGAGTCGATCCAATTCAGGGCGCTCGATTGTCAGAGAATCCAGAGGAGTTGCGATGTTGCGATGGCCAAGAAACCCTGCAAACATCTTCTTGCCAAAACGAACAATCGCCAAAAAGCAATAAAAAAACCCCACGACTGTGGGGCTATTTTGGAATTGGTGGCGGGGGGGAGATTTGAACTCCCGACCTTCGGGTTATGAGCCCGACGAGCTACCAGACTGCTCTACCCCGCGGTGACTCAATCATCATACAACTTGGTGTCGAACGACACCACGAATCTCGTTCAAGAACGCAGCTCTCCTTCCACCACGAGCTGAACCCCAGCGTTGAGAAGGAGGAGTTGCTCCTCCAGCTCCTGAAGACCGCTGGGCGTGAGCCAATCCAACTGGCGCAACACATGCAAAGCAACAGCCTGCTTGGCGCGACGAGCACCATCGACCACCTTGATGGCAACACCGAGGCCGTCGCCTGTTCGACTCAGGCATTGCATTCCCTCAGCACCTCCTTTGCTAATCACCTGCTTGTGTGAGCGGCGCATCAGCTCGGTATCAAACCGTCCCTCCCCTGCCACAATCTCGGGGTGAGCCAGCATGGCCCGACTGATCTGCTCCATCTCCGCATGAGTAGAAGCACCGAGATGGGCGTAGAGGAGACCGATCTGGGCTAACTGCAATCTGAGAGTGGGAGCTCCGCAATCGTCCCGTTCGGCCACGAGCTCTTCCACAGGTAGACCGAGCAGTTCAGCGACACGACGATTCACCTCTTGCTGAACGGGATGATCTCCACGCAGATACGTGTCGAGAGGCCAACCCATCTTCTTGGCTGTAATCAAGAATCCGGCATGTTTTCCGGAACAGTTGTGTTCGAGAGGACTGCGAGCGCCATCAGGAATGGGGCATTGGAGATGGTGACTGTCCAACTCGGCATTCCACAGCAGACGAAACGCCTCCCTGGCATGGGACGGAGTGCCGGCATGAGAAGCACAGCTGATTGCGATTCCCCGTTCCCCACAGCTGTAAGACTCCGATGCTCCGCTGCTCAATAAAGGCAAAGCCTGAAAGGGTTTGAGTGCAGAACGAACGAACGTCTCATGATCCGGCTCTCCGGCTCTCATCAACACACGACCGCGGCTGTCACACACCACGACATGAACCCGATGGGTGGATTCAATCGACGCGCCTCGCTTCAGGTGCACTTCCAGTGGGGGAGTCGCGGTCGATCGAGCAGAACCTCTGTATCCGGATGGAAGCGGCATGAAAGTGACGATGTCCCTCGGATTCAGAGAGCTTGACAGATGCTCGCGCCCCCAAGCATCAGACCGGTAACAAGCGCCATTGCACGGCCGAGGCGGCCGAGAATCGGACGAACTTCGTGTTGGGCAAGAAGGAGATCACGCTCGCGCCAGGACAGGGGCTTTTCCCAGACCTGACCGTCGTACCAACCTGACTCTTCATATTCGACTTTCTCTGACAGCAAGCGTTTATGCACATAGCTCCATCCAAGCCATTGACGCACCAGAAGCAGCATCGGCAGCACGAGGGCAGCGACACCCCCCGCCAGACACAGTCGTACCGGGTCATGACGAAGGGTCCAGCTTCCACTGGCCACAAGAACACTGACCGGTGAGATCAAAAGCCAATTGATCAGAAGAGCCCGGTCGAGATCATTCTGCGACTGACAAGGCCACGAAAAAAACCAAGAACGGGTGAATTCAATGAACTCCTCCTGGGGACGCTGCTCAGGAGGAACAGGACAGGACACGCTGGAGACCATGAAGGGATCTCAGTCCTCGGTGGATGTGGAGGTTAGATGGGGACGGCGATGGCCGTGGCTCCAGAACGCTTCCAAGTCGTAGTAACGGCGCTCTCCTGGCTGAAGAACATGAACGATCAGTTCGCCGTAATCCAAAAGGGCCCATCGCCCTTCATTGATGCCTTCCTTGCGGAGGGGCAGGCGCTGAGCTTCGTCCTCCAGCCGATCTTCGACGGAACGGGCGATTGCGCGAACCTGAACGTCGCTCTGTCCACCAGCAATCACCATCCAGTCCGCCAGGCTTGAGACTTCATCCACGCGAATCAGCTGGATATCCACAGCCTTGCGGTCATCACAGGCATCAGCTGCCAGTTCAGCCAGCTGCTCACTATCCATAAACGTTCTCACTGGTGACGGATTGACGGGACCCCTGTTGCTGCGCCATTTCGGCCCGCGCCTTTCCAGCACTCTTGCGCAAAGCCTCGAGACGGTCCTCATAAAACCCCCTCTTCTTCTTCTTTCTGGTCTTCTCCACCAGATCCTTGAGAGCGCCACCGAGGCTCTTGTATGCATTCGGAACGCTGTAACCGAAGCGGCAGGCGAGATCGATCGCCCGCTCATCTGCCGCAATGGCATCTCGCAAGCGCTTCTCGGCGTTGTTTTTCAGGTAGAGCCGGTAACCCGCGAAACCCGATAACCCCAAGGCCATGATCAGCAGGAGTCCATCCTGGACCCAGAGCTCGCCGATCGCACCCCCAAGACCGATGGCCAACGCTGCCATCTCCCAACCATCCCTGGGGATGGTGTCGTTCTGAATCCGCCCCACCTCATGCCAGAAGAGCAAGTTGCGGTAATCCAGAGCCAGGCTGTCCCAGGCATCGAGATCAACCTGGATCTCCACTTCGTCGCGACCGATTTCCTCCAGGGTGATCAGAGCAGGATCAACTGCTGCTGCGGCCTCAACGAACACCCAGCTCTGCATTTCGGGAGGCAGCAGCCCCTTCAGGCGCTGGAGTTCGCTCATAATCGTCAATGATTCACCTGACCCTCAAAGTTAGCGACCGATCAGCTCGCTCTGTTGTAGGCGCGAGCAAACCCAATGGGCTGCGTGGGAGACTAAGCATGTTTGGCCACTGACGATCTATGCCCAGGCGGAACGATCTGCATCGCATCCTCCTGCTGGGTTCGGGGCCAATTGTGATTGGCCAGGCCTGTGAATTCGACTACTCAGGAACGCAAGCCTGCAAAGCCCTGAAAGCAGAAGGATATGAGGTTGTTTTAGTTAATTCGAATCCCGCCTCGATCATGACTGATCCGGAGATGGCGGATCGGACCTACGTCGAACCTCTCACTCCAGAGGTTGTCACGCGGGTGATCGAACGGGAGAGACCGGATGCTCTTTTACCAACAATGGGGGGACAGACAGCGCTGAACCTGGCTGTTGCGCTGGCAGAGGACGGCACTCTGGATCGCTTCGGCATTGAATTGATTGGTGCTGACCTCAAGGCGATTCGCAAGGCGGAGGATCGGCAGCTCTTCAAGGAGGCCATGGAGCGGATCGGTGTGAAGGTTTGTCCTTCGGGAATCGCTTCCTCGATGGACGAAGCAAAGGATGTTGGAGCCTCCATCGGCACATTCCCTCGCATCATTCGTCCTGCCTTCACGCTGGGAGGCAGCGGTGGAGGCATTGCCTACAACCCAGAGGAGTTCGACGCCATCTGCAAGAGCGGCCTGGATGCAAGTCCGGTTTCGCAGATCCTCATCGAAAAGTCACTTCTCGGCTGGAAGGAATTCGAACTTGAGGTGATGCGCGATCTCGCCGACAACGTCGTGATTGTCTGCAGCATCGAAAACCTTGATCCGATGGGGGTGCACACGGGCGACTCGATCACAGTGGCACCCGCCCAGACGCTCACCGATCGTGAATACCAGCGCCTGCGGGACCAGTCCATCGCGATCATCCGTGAGATCGGCGTCGCGACAGGTGGCAGCAACATTCAGTTCGCGATCAATCCTCAGGATGGCGACGTTGTGGTCATTGAGATGAACCCTCGAGTGAGCCGATCGTCTGCTCTGGCCAGCAAGGCCACGGGGTTCCCGATCGCAAAGATCGCTGCAAAGTTAGCCGTTGGATACACCCTCGATGAAATTCTGAACGACATCACAGGCAAGACACCAGCCTGCTTTGAGCCGACCATCGACTACGTCGTCACCAAAGTCCCCCGCTTCGCCTTTGAAAAGTTCCGCGGGTCACCAGCCGTTCTGACCACGGCGATGAAATCCGTTGGTGAAGCCATGGCGATCGGCCGATGTTTCGAAGAATCGTTCCAGAAAGCCCTGCGATCTCTTGAAACAGGCCTCTCAGGCTGGGGAGGGGATCGTCCTGAACCAACGCTTGAGCCAGCCGAACTTGAACGGTCCTTACGCACCCCTTCACCCGAACGGATTCTCAGTGTTCGCTACGCGATGGTTGCAGGTCGGACCGATGCCGAGATCCATTCCCTCAGCAGCATTGACCCCTGGTTCCTCGCCAAACTTCGCCGCTTAATTGATGCCGAGGAACGGCTTCTGCGCGGAAAGCGTTTGGATCAGCTCTCAAGCGACACCATGCTTGAGCTGAAACAGCTCGGCTTCTCTGATCGTCAAATTGCCTGGCAGACAGGCAGCAAGGAGCTTGAAGTCCGCGCCCGTCGCAACACACTCGCCATCCAACCGGTCTTCAAAACCGTCGACACCTGCGCGGCTGAATTCGCTTCCTCAACGCCATATCACTACTCGACGTATGAGCGACCAGTGGGTCGCATCAACATCAAAGGAGATCTGGTTTTTCAGGCGCCAACAAGCGAAGTGTCAACTGACACCCGACGCAAGCTGATGATTTTGGGTGGTGGTCCGAACAGGATTGGCCAGGGCATTGAGTTCGACTATTGCTGCTGCCATGCCTCATTCTCCGCGCAAAACCAGGGGTACTGCACGGTGATGGTCAACAGCAATCCGGAAACGGTCTCCACCGACTACGACAGCAGCGATCGCTTGTACTTCGAGCCTCTCACCTTCGAGGATGTGCTGAACGTGATTGAAGCGGAGCGGCCGGCAGGGGTCATCGTTCAATTCGGTGGTCAGACGCCCCTCAAGCTCGCTCTTCCTCTCCTGAGATGGTTTGAAACATCGCAAGGCCAGACAACCGGTACTCAGATCTGGGGGACCTCCCCTGAATCAATCGATCTTGCGGAAGACCGTGAACAGTTCGAAGCGATTCTCCGAGAACTGGAGATTCGGCAGCCACGCAATGGCCTGGCACGCAGTGACGGGGAGGCCAGGGCTGTCGCTGAAACGGTCGGATACCCAGTTGTGGTCCGCCCCTCATACGTTCTGGGCGGTCGCGCCATGGAAGTGGTCTACGACGAGAGCGAACTCAATCGCTACATGAACGAAGCCGTTCAGGTGGAGCCAGATCATCCGGTGCTCATCGACCAGTACCTCCAGAACGCCATTGAGGTTGACGTGGACGCCCTCTGTGATCAGGAGGGCACAGTTGTGATCGGAGGGCTGATGGAACACATCGAACCGGCAGGCATTCATTCCGGTGATTCCGCCTGCTGCCTTCCATCAATATCTCTGGGGGCTGAGGCGCTGAACACCATCAAAGCCTGGACAAAAGCCCTGGCGCTTCGGCTGAACGTACGGGGATTGATCAACCTTCAGTTCGCCGTGCAAAGAGCCGAAAACGGTGAAGAGAGAGTCTTCATCATCGAAGCCAACCCGAGAGCATCAAGAACCGTGCCTTTCGTCGCCAAGGCCACGGGGGTGCCTCTCGCTCGCATAGCAACACGGGTGATGGCAGGAGAGAGTCTCGCGACCATCGGGTTGTTGCACGAACCAAGTCCACCCCTCCAGGCGGTGAAAGAAGCGGTGCTGCCGTTCAGACGATTTCCAGGGGCAGACTCGCTTCTGGGCCCTGAGATGCGTTCCACTGGAGAGGTGATGGGATGGGCTCCCGACTTCGGAATGGCTTATGCCAAAGCCGAGATCGCTGCGGGTGATGCCCTGCCAACGGAAGGTACGGTCTTCCTGTCAACCCACGACCGGGACAAACCTGCGTTGATCCCCGTGGCGCAGCGCCTAATCGCGCTCGGTTTTGATCTGATCGCAACCTCTGGAACCGCTCAGACCCTCTCTGCAGCAGGGCTATCGGTGACCCCTGTGCTCAAGGTCCATGAAGGTAGGCCAAATATCGAAGACCAGATCCGCTCAGGAGGAGTTCAGCTTGTGATCAACACCCCCATTGGTCGCCAGGCCGCCCACGACGATCGCTACCTCAGGCGTGCGGCCCTCGACTATTCCGTACCGACTGTCACCACCCTGGCTGGAGCACGTTCAGCGGTTGAAGGAATTGAGGCTCTCCAGTCGAAGAGCATTGAGATTCATGCCTTGCAGGATGTTCATGCAGGCGCTGAATCCCGGTAATGTCGAAGAACATTGACCCACGTCTGTGACCGTCAGCACACCAGCGCTAGTAACACCAGGCAGTGACTGCCGCGAAGCATTCAGGGCGGCCTATGAAAACCGTTACACCTGGGATCCTGGCTTCTCCGGATACAGCGGACGTTGCATCTGGCAACAGGGCGAACGCACTGTCGAGGGCCGCTTCGAGGTTGGTGCCGACCTGAAAGCCAAGGTGACAGGAGTTGACGATGCAGAGGTGGAAAAGGCCATGGCATCCCAGCTCTGGGAAGTTGCCATCCACCGCGTTCGGAGGACCTTCGATCAGGTGCACGGTGACAACACCTTCACCGCAGGTTCAACCACGGATGAAGGATTAGAAGTGTTGGTTGGCGGCAAAGGTGAGGGTGACCGCTACTGCATCAAGAATCGGGTTGTCACCATGGTTCACCGCCATATTCACGGCACAGTCGTCACGATTCACACCGGCAGCACGACGGACACGGGGAGCGGTTATCTCAGTCGTTCATACACCAGTCAGTACGCCGATCCCACCACGGGTGAGTTGAAAGGCGGAAAAAGTACGTTTGATGACAGGTTTGTACCTCTCAAGGGAGAGGGTCCTTGGGTCCTCGCCTCTCGGCGTGTCATTACGGCTGCAGGCTCCGGCGAAGACGCCTCTGAGCAGACATTCTTGTTTGAAGACTTACAGCCTCTGGCGTAAAACACGAAAAGCTGGGCATACTGGCCACAGCTATTGATGAATATTGAACTCCTTGCTTGCTGAAATCAATGGTTTCGTTTGGGGCCCGTTTACCCTTTGGCTGATAGGTCTTACCGGATTCTATTTAATGTTGGGGCTGAAGTTTCAGCCCCTGCTCAGAATTGGGTTTGGATTTCGCGAAGCGATTACATCCATTCGCAGTAGTGGTGGTGAAGGTAATGTCAGTGCATTCAAAAGTCTGACAACCGCTTTAGCGGCGACGATTGGCACTGGAAATGTTGCTGGTGTTGCAGGTGCTATTGCCGTCGGTGGTCCTGGAGCCGTGTTCTGGATGTGGCTCATAGCCCTGGTGGGTATGGCCACGAAATACGCCGAGTCGCTGTTGGCAGTTCACTACCGCGAAGTGGATGAGCTGGGCGAGCACGTCGGCGGCCCGATGTATTTCATTCGCAACGGTCTTGGCAAAAATTGGGCCTGGATGGGCTGGTTGTTTGCTTTCTTTGGTGCCCTTGCTGGTTTTGGTATCGGAAATGGTGTACAAGCCAACGCGATGGCCGAAGCCCTGCAAGCGTCATTTGGGGTACCACCATTGCTCACTGGAATCGTGGTGGCCTCGATCACCTTGGCGGTTCTGATTGGTGGCATCGAGCGGATTGGTCAAGTCACTCAGATTGTTGTGCCAGTGATGGCAGCTGTGTATGTCATCGGTGCGCTAATCATTCTCGTCGCCAATCTTGACCAGATTCCTGGAGCATTGGGTCTCATTTTTTCCAATGCCTTTAATGGAGAAGCTGCTGCTGGTGGTTCGCTCGGTGTGGTGATTCAACGAGGAATTGCTCGGGGTGTGTTCTCGAATGAGTCAGGGCTTGGTACGGCACCGATTGCCCAGGCTGCAGCCAAGCCTGGTGATCCTGTTCTTCAAGGCTCTGTGGCGATGATTGGAACGTTCATCGACACCATCGTGATTTGTTCAATGACCGCTCTTGTGATCATTATCAGCGGCTTATATTCCCAGGCTGATTATGTTTCTGGGGCTAAAAATGTTTCTCTAACCATTAATGCGTTCGGAACTGCCCTTCCTGGGTTTGATTGGATTGTTGTTTTCGGCACAGTTTTCTTCACGTTGACAACGATTTTGGGATGGGGTTACTACAGCGAGAAGTGTCTTGAATTCTTGGCTGGGGTCAAGGCAATACGTCCTTTCAGGCTGGTTTGGGTTGCTGTGGTGGTATTCGGTTCTGTGGCTTCAGGCGGTGCGGTCTGGACAATTGCTGAAATTCTCAATGGACTCATGGCTATTCCCAACCTGATTGGCTTGTTGTTGTTGTCTCCCGTTGTGTTTCGCTTGACACGTACCTACGATTTCAAAACTCGCCAGCAACTACCAACGCTCCGTTGATCGTTGTTTCGTTTACTGCTTGATGTCAAAAGAGGTGAGACTTCCTTGAGTCACTCGCTCAGCTGCATGGCCGTCGTCTGAAGCCCTACTGCCAGTACCTCAATGATCCCAACCACGGAATGTTTAAGTGCAACGCGCCAATCGGTGTGGTTGAGAGGTTAACGGTGCTGAACGATTTCTTCTACAAAACGGCTTTTTGGCCAGGGTTCAGCAGCGAAGGCCGCGCACGAGATGCAGTCCTTTAATGGCCTCTCCAAGGACGCCTGCCAATTCGCTGCCTTTTTTGGCATCGTTCTGTGGAAACCATCACACTCGCGCCAATCAGGCTGATCAACCAGCCAACGGAGGCTGCGAGTAGCAGGATGCTTTGCAGATCTCCCAATCCCACATCGGGCAACTAGTCGACTCAGCAGTCGCTTCAGCACCAATTGGCCGTTGACAAAAATCAGCATTCGGAAAGTACCGATCAGTCGGGAGATGGAGAGGTCAGCACCTTTCAGGGATTGATGACTGTGCTTGCAGCAACAATCGACGCCGGGGGACAAGGGACTGTGTTTTGGATGTGGCTCGCTGCATTGCTTGGGATCGCCACGAAATATTTCGAGTGCATGTTGGCTGGATTCGGGATCAGCAATGGCGTGCAATCCCTTGAGATGGCGGGCGTTCTCAGCAGCTACGGAATCCCAGATTGTCGGAGGAATTCGACGCATTGGCTAAGTGGCTGGTGTTGTAGTTCCTTTAATGGCTGGGATTCCAGCAGCACTTCAGGTAATTGTGCAGGATGCCTTCACAGCTAAAGCAACTGCAGGAGGTGCTGTGGGTGTGGTGATCCAGAAAGGAATCTCCAGAGGGGTGTTCTCCAATGAGGCTGGTCTTGGCACAGCGCCAATTGCTCAAGACTCCGCCCGCCCTAGAGATCCTGTGTTGCAGGGATCGGTGGCGATGCTTGGAACAGTGATCGACACTCTGATTATCTGCACGATGACGGCCCTCGTCATTGTGATCAGCAGCAAATATCTCTACTGCGGCCAGGGAGTGATGCTGACAAAAAGTGCATGTGACTGGGCTTTTCAGGGTGCTGGCCACCTCGTGAGCTTTGCGGCAGTTACGTTCACAGCAACCACTATTCTCGGTTGGTAATTTTATAGCGAGCGTTGTTTAGAGTTCTTGGCAGGCGTTAAACCGATTCGTTGGTTTCGCCTCATTTGGATGGCAGCAGTTGTTATCGAAGCAATCGACAGTTTTGACGTGGTTTGGATGATTGCAGATATTCTGAATGGATTGATGGCTATCTCCACTCTCAGATCCCTTCCCCTTTGTCCCCAGTGATCTTTAAGATCACTGGGGATTACAAACTCAGCCGTTCTCGGGCAGAGGAGTCACACTCTTCAGTTGTTCATTAAGCTGAGCTGCCATGGACTGACGACCAACTGCAAGAACTTTAAGGGTGTCTTCATGCATACGGAGCTGAGCATCAGCCACCTGCATACCTTTGACCAACTCTTTCAGTTCTTTAGAAAGACTGTTTAAGTCATAGCGCTTTCCTTCAAACGTAAGGATGGCGTTCTTTTGAGGGGATTCAGACATGAAGCAGTGCTAATAGCGCGCAAAGCTGGGCGACTTTAGCAAATTTCCTCTCGAATCATCTGTTTTTGACACAATTCCCGGTAACGCCCGTACTGTTTCATCAGAGCATCGTGCGTTCCCTGCTCGATGATCGAACCCTTCTCGAGAACAACGATCCGATCCGCCTCTTGTACGGTTGCCAGACGGTGAGCGATCACCAGCACCGTGCGCCCCCGCATGGCCTGGCGAAGACCAACCTGAACTGCTGCTTCCGCTTCAGCATCAAGAGCACTGGTGGCTTCATCAAGCAACATCACCGCAGGGTCTCCAAGAACGGCGCGGGCGATGGCAATGCGCTGAAGCTGTCCCCCGGACACATTGGTTCCTCTCTCTTCCAGATGGGTCGCGTATCCCTCCGGCAGGTTGATGATGAAATCGTGGGCATTCGCCAGACGGGCTGCCTCCATGACCTGCTCTTGGCTCGCAGCTCGGCCAAAGCGAATGGCCTCGGCGATGCTGCCTGAGAACACGCTGCTTCGCTGCGGAACCAGGGCCACCTGCTGGCGCAAGTCCCGGGCTCTCACTTGGGCCAGATTCTTGCCGTCAAGCAGAACCTGGCCGCTCTGTGCTGTGTTGAAGCGCAACACCAATGAAAACAATGTGCTCTTGCCGGCACCCGAAGGACCCACCAGGGCCACGACACTTCCCGCTTCTATCTTGAGGTTGAGGTCATGCAGAACAGGTTGATCGGAGCGATAACCGAACTGCACATTCTCGAAGACAAGATCACCGCGAAGGCGATCCAGGGGAAGAGCCGGATCGGGATCAGACGGCTCTGAAGGCTCCCGTTCGATCGCCCTCAGACGGCGCAACGAGGCCTGACCTTGCTGAAACTCGTTGTAGTTCGTGGTGAGGTGCGCGATGGGGTCGATCAGCACCACGAGACCCGTTACATAGCTGGTGAGCCCCTTGCTATCAAGATCACCATTGCTCAGCCTGTAAGCAGCGAGAACGAGAACCACTGCAATACCGAGCACTTCAATGATTCCAACAACAGGATGTTGCAGGGCAACCAACCTGTAAGTGTTGTAGCGGGCCCGCCTGTGCTGATCGATCTCCTGTTCGAAGCGACCCTGCAACCAAGGTTCTGCCGCAAAAGCCCGGACCAAGGGCAAGCCCTCAATCGCTTCGCCGAGAAGACCAGCCAACTCACTGACTTTTTTCTGACTGCGTTCGGTGGCGGCCATGACCCTCCCACCAAACAGACTGATCAACCAAATGATCAGCGGCGCCAGCAGAAAAATCGCCAGGGTGAGTTTCCAGTCGAGCCACAGCATGTAACCCAGAACAGCCAGAAGCTGAAGGGCGCTGGGGATCGTGTCGTGGAGAGTTTTGTAGATCACTTCACTGACACGGTCTGCGTCTTCAGTCAGCCGGTACGTGAGATCCCCAGCCGAAAGCTTCTCCAGGGCACCGAGCTCCACCTGCTGAAGCTGCTGGAAGAGATCCCTGCGCAAGCTCTGGCTGACCTGCAGTGCTGGACCGGCCAACAAAGAATCCTGGGCAAACTGAGCCAGCTTCTGAAGCAGAAAAACCACCAGAACAAGCCCGATCACCGGAAGAACGATCGACAAATCACCGGAGCCAAGAGCAGGGATCAGGCGCCCCACCAGATTCATCAACAGCGGCCAGCTGCTAACAAAAAGGATCATGCTGAGCGCACCCCAAAGCAACTGGACGGAATGCGGCCGCAGGAGGGGAAGAAGTCTGCGGAATCCGGCTTCGGAAGGGGTCAGCATCGGTGCACACTATCAATGGCATCCAGACGCACTGCCCTGATGAAGCTCGATCAGTTCCTCAAATGGCAGGGATGGGTTTCCACAGGAGGCGAGGCCAAACTGCGTATCCGCGATGGCCAGGTGCTGGTCAACGGCATTGTGGAATCCCGACGAGGCAGGCAGCTGGCCGCGGGAGATCAAGTCGAACTTGGAGGAGAAACCGCCACAGTCCCTGAAGAGCCTCAGGCAGGGCCTTAAGTTGGCTGCTGCTGAACAGCAGAGGACGCAAGCGTGCGCAAACCGGTGATCGCAGGCAACTGGAAGATGCACATGACCTGTGCCCAGACCCGGGACTGGATGGGTACGTTCCTACCCCTGATCGCTGAGACCCCGGATGACCGTCACTTGGTGGTGGCACCGCCCTTCACCGCGATCAGCACATTGGCGACTGTGGGAGCTGGGAGTCGGGTTGAAATCTCGAGTCAAAATGTGCACTGGGAAGGCCACGGGGCCTACACAGGCGAGATCTCACCAGCGATGCTTCAGGAGCATGGCGTGAGTTACGCCATTGTTGGCCACAGCGAGCCTCGTAAATACTTCAGCGAAAGTGACGAACAGATCAATCACAGGGCTCGTTCAGCGCAAGCTCACGACCTGATCCCCATCGTGTGCGTAGGCGAGAGCGATGAGCAACGCAGCCGTGGTGAGGCGGAACGAGTCATCCGTCGACAGGTGGAACAGGGCCTTGAAGGTCTCGATCCGGCTCGGTTGGTCGTGGCCTACGAACCAATCTGGGCCATCGGTACGGGAAAAACCTGTGAATCCGCGGAGGCGAATCGAATCTGTGGACTGATTCGAAGCTGGGTGGGTTCTCCTGATCTGATCATTCAGTACGGAGGTTCGGTGAAGCCGGCAAACATCGATGAGCTCATGGGCATGAGCGACATTGATGGTGTGCTGGTCGGTGGAGCATCACTTGACCCGGAGGGCTTCGCGAGAATCGCGAACTACCAGAAAGCCTGAGCGACCGATGCGCCATCCCACCTGCTGGGGACAAAGACCAGCTGTGATGGGTGTGATTAACCTCACCCCAGACTCCTTCAGTGATGGAGGCCAGTTCAACGGTGAGGATCAGGCCACAAGAGAAGCCGATCGACAGATCCGTGATGGAGCCGATGTGCTCGATCTTGGTGCTCAAAGCACGCGACCTGGGGCCGACGAAGTGGGTGCGGAAGAGGAACTCAGACGTCTGATCCCCTGCCTCAAAGCGATCAGACACGCCCATCCAAATGCCATCATTTCCGTCGACACGTTCCTGGCTGCTGTGGCTTCAGCGGCACTCGATGCAGGTGCCGACTGGATCAATGATGTCAGCGGAGGCCTCCACGATTCAGCCATGCTTCCGCTCATTGCTGAAGCGGGATGTCCTTATGTGTTGATGCACAGCCGGGGAAACAGCGCAACGATGGACTCTTGCACCAATTACGGGACGGAGGGTGTGGTGAACGCAGTCCGGCGAGAACTGAGAGATCGCACCAAGCAAGCCCTGAACGAAGGGGTGAATCAGGCGCAACTGATTTGGGATCCAGGCCTTGGTTTTGCCAAAGACGATGAACAAAACTTGGAACTGATCCGCCGGCTCGAAGACCTCAAAAACGATGGCATTCCGTTGTTGCTGGGCCCCTCACGAAAACGTTTCATCGGCGCGGTTTTAAACCAGCCACAACCCAAAGCAAGAATCTGGGGGACTGCTGCAGTCTGTGCCCGTGCACAATCCGCAGGCGTGCATGTCTTGCGGATCCACGATGTAGGTCCGATCCATCAAGTGGTGACCATGGGGGCTGCAATCAAACGAAAGCCATGAAGGAATTCGCTAGAACGGATCAATTCACTCAATCTGCATGAGAACGGGCATCGAACTCACAATCCTTTACGACGGCGGTTGCCCACTCTGCCTCAGAGAAGTGAACTTTCTCCAAAGACGAGATCAATGGGAAAGGCTAAAATTTGTGGATGTGAATGAAACTGAGTATTCGCCCGAACACTTTCGAAACATCACGTATCGGCAAGCAATGGAACGAATTCATGCAATCCGCTCAGATGGCACTATCTTGAAGGATGTAGCCGTATTTCGCGAAGCGTACAAACTCATCAATTTAGGCTGGATTTATAAACCAACAACATGGCCATTAATCGGATACTTCGTCGACAGGCTTTACACAATATGGGCGAAAAACAGACTTAAAATAACAGGGAGAATGAGTCTGGAGCAACTGTGCAATGAGCGATGCGTCAAGAAGGAGATCTAAAGCAAACTAGAAAACCGCCTCGTCAATAACAACAAACTTATAGTTAAAGCAAAGACGAGGAACAAAGGCAATAACTGACAACAAGAAGTGATCTCATTAATACTACCCCATCAAATATGTCATCAAAAACTTACACAGGGCTTTCACTGAGATGGACCCGACCCGTTTCATCGACATAAACGGCTTGAAAAAAATTTGCAGTCACAGGCGAGATAAAACCCCTGTTAATTAAGGTCTCAGCGAGAGCACCACCAATATCTTGCTCTTGCTGACACGCGGAAATGAGATCACGGTTTTCGATGAGACCTAAAGAACAAAGTCGTTGGCCTAAAGGCATCTGATTAAATCCTTGACGTTGGAAAAAATCTGGTTCAAGGAAAAAACGTATGACACCATGTGGAATTCGGTGATTAAGCCTCAAGAATTCGCCAAAACGAAACTGAGTTGAAAGGGATTGATACTGAAGCAAGAGCTGATCCAACTCATTCTTATCCAAAACCCCTGCCTCAACGAGCTTCAATCCAAGTGGTTGATCAGAAAAGCAAGGCATTAAGGAAATATCAATCGCCTCAAGGTCACCACTAACAAGCTCAGGGGCTTGAAAAAATTCACCAATCCAGGGATCTTGGACTAAAAACAAAAACAAAGACTTAGGGAGAACTCTCAAAGAACCAAAGTGTTGACAGATCAACTCCTCAACGAAAGAGGCCTCTGTTGAAGGACCTAGAATTTGAAAACTAAGCTCGCGACCAACACCTAAACCAACAAGCTCGAGCTGGCAACGTGGTCCAGGCAGGAGAAAGCGATACAAAAGGAACCTGTCAAAATCAAATGCAATCTAGGCCAGAACAGCTAATTCAGCAAAAGAAAACAAAAGTTATGCAGAATAAAAGAACGATCAAGCCAAAGACAAGCCCGATGATGTGCCGAAAAGCTGACAAAAATCGATGAAAGGCGAGGTTGAATATTCAGCACCAAAAGCTAATATAGAAAGTAATAAACATGATCGGTGGTAACCGTCAATCTTGCCGGAGCAATGAAATCAAAACACCAATCGCTTAATAGTAAGTTAATGAAATATCTGCACCCAGCTGTATCGAAACCAACCGGATCAATAATTAATTTTCTCAATCAAAAGAACATCAGCCCATTACAAGAAACAAATTGGGAAAGCTACCAATTAAAACCGATAATAGTAGCTTCAATCATCATCAATATTTTAGAGCTTGCATCGCCTTTATACATTAACATTGTCTACACCTCGATTCTACCTTCAGAATCCGTATCAAGCCTAATCGTACTGACAGTGATTGTCGTCACACTGATGATTATCAATGGATGGATCAAATCCGTTCGACTGTCCTTGATTGGAGACGGAGGCGCAAGAATTGATCACAAAAAGAGGCTCGAAGCAATCTCACATTTTTTACAGATAGACATGAATGATTTTTTTAAACTTAGTCCAACACAACACATCCAGAGATTATCAGCAATTAATATACTCAAGGACGAAAGTTCTCTGCAATCTCTAATAACAGCCATTGATTTGATATTTTCAGTTTTATTCATTATCGTGCTCTTTATGATTGGGGGTGCTGTCGGATTTACGGCCATAGGAGGTATCGCAATCTATTTATTCAAAGCATTCAAATTCTCCAAAGAGTATGAGGAGATATCGCGTTCTCGCGATCTAATCGATTTACAAACACGGTCGTTTCATGAGGAAGTAATTGAAGCGGCGGACTTAATCAAGGCTAACGGACTTCAACAAAAAATGATTGTGGAGAGTGAAATTTATCAAGACAGGCGTGCACACGAACGTATGCGACAAAATCAACAGTCCGGTATATTCCAAGCCTTTGGTTCCTTAACTGGACAGCTAACTTTCTCGACAGGAATCACATTGGGTGCATTCTTAGTTATTACAGATAATTTGAGTGTAGGTGCTCTGGCAGCTTCAATTCTTCTTCTAGGCAAAATTCTTACTCCATGGCAGCAAGCAATGAATCTATTGAACAGCTACCGTCGGATAGCCCATTCAAGGGATGAATATAAATCATTAATGTCAATACCAATAACATCAAAACCAGGGAAGAAATCAATAGGAGACTGGCATTATATAAAGATCAATAAAAACAAAGATATCGCTATAACCGCAGAGGAGGGTGAGATAATATTAATCAAAGATCAACTCCACGGTGAAAACACTCGTCATATATTTTTGGAGATTGCAGGAATCAAACAAAGCAATGGGTTGTTAATCAATGATATCAATGTGGAAGAAATTTCAAGCGATCATCTAAAAGAATATATTGCATATATTGATCCCTCACGATCATTTTTCAAGGGTACTTTACTAGAAAATTTAACAGGATTCCAATTTAAGAAAAATCGTAGACTTGCACTTTTTTGGTCAATGCTCAGCGGACTTGATGAAGAAGTTAGAAAACTACCTGATGGTTACAATACACAAATGAGTGATACTACGTCAAATATACTTTCTCGAGATACAGAAGCAATTGCCCACATTGTCACAGCATTAAGTCAAGATCCCAAATTAATAATGATCGATTTATCAAACTACTCCTACGGCAAACAATTTGTTGATAGACTCGAGAAAATATTAAAAAGATGTGAGCTCGGAAAAATTGTTTTAATCGGAGGAGGAGGCCCTGTTTTTTCTAAAATTACAAAAAAATCATTGTATCTACAAGAAACATCTAAGGAGGTACTTCAATGAGCAATCAATTACCAAATAATTCACAATTAACAAAAAACTCTCAATTACTTCGAGATCTTACTTTATCAACTGATGCACCATTGTCATTCTGTATAAGACTTTTACTGCAAAAAATGAATTGGAATGGCAACCAAAGTAGGTTGTTAGATTTATTTGGCAATGATCCATCAAACATGGATCTTGTCGATGCTCGAAATATAATGTTTAAACTTGGTTACACAAGCATTCAAGAAGAATTGAATAGTTGGGATCAACTTAACTCCGCAAGTTTACCTGCACTATATCTAAGCACCTATCAAATCCCTTATGTTATTTACTCAGACCAAAGTAATCAATTAATAGCTGCAAACATAAGTGATCAAACAAAACTAGACCTTATTGAGGAGGATGGTGGTACAATTGTAATATTCAGAGAATTTGACGAGAATAAAGGGAAAACAACGCTTATCCAAGAAGTTATTTATAGATTTCGCAGCAGAATTTTGAAACTATATCGCATTAGTTTTGCGATATCAGTACTTGCATTATTAGTTCCTTTCTATATAAGGGTTGTCTACAATCAAGTAATTCCTAGTCAGGGATTTCTAACAGGCAGTGGTATGTATATAGGAGTGACACTATTATTCTTCGTAGATTGGAATTTAAGGCAATGGAGAAGTAAAGAACTTTCAGAAATTGTTGCTCGACTTGAGGCAATTCTAGGCTTGAAGATCATTCAAAAATCACTTAATTTAGATCAAAATCAAAGTTCAATACTTGGTTCAAAACATTTTAAGAATCAACAGAGAGGCCTTGACTCCTTAATGACTTATTTACATAATTCATTAGGGCCAGCTCTTCTTGATTTTCCTTTTGTAATCATTTATTTGATAGCAATTTATTTGATTGCTGGGTTACTAGTCTTGGTACCCGTTACAATAATGGCTATAACGGCATTATTAGTCTTATTATTAGGAAAATATTATGATACTGCAGGTAAGATCAATATTAACAGCGAGATTAGCGTTTCAGAAGCTCAAGACGAGTTGGTTCATCGATTCTTAGAAATAAAGCAATCAAATCTTGAATGGGTTTGGATTCAAAGATTACGTGGATTGTCTGCAGAAAGTACCAATAGTTCACTTTCGATCAATCGTCAAATAGGTCGTTTGCAGATTCTAGTCAACACATCGTCGCAACTTGCAAGTATTCTAACAATATCAACAGGAGTTTGGATTGCCTACTCAAATCCTACAAATGCAGAACTACTGGGAACACTAATTGCGGCAATGTTTTTTGTATGGAGAGTATTTACACCATTTCAACAACTGATGAATGCCGTTTTACGTTTCGGTCTCATGCGTAGGCAATTTAAGAAACTAGACCAATTCTTAAAAACACGAACCACAAAGCTAGTTAACTCATCAATGAATGATCCGCAACTCTTTGGAGGCATCATTCTCGATACAGCAGCCTGCAAAATTGGAAAGCAAAATATATATGCACTCACACGTGCTTCTATTAAAATTAATCCAGGAGAAATAATTGCCGTTACAGGCAAATCAGGGTGTGGTAAATCCACTTTAATAGGGGTAATTAATCAAATTTGCCCTCTAACACAAGGAACATTATTGTTTGACGGAAGGGATTATCGACAATTCAGTACAGAAACAATCCAAAAGAATATATCACTTGTAATGGGAAATACAAAACTACTTCCAGGTACTATCCTTACAAACCTTTCAGCAATGAATACCGACGTTTCGTTGCAGCAGATTCATCTAATTCTAAATAAACTACAAATTTCAACGTATATAGAAGCGCTGCCAAAAGGTTTAAATACATCGATGAGTGAATCTGTTTTTTACCAGCTTCCAAAAGGGGTTAAAAAAATGTTGGCTCTTGCACAAGCCCTGATCAAGGATACGCCAATCCTTCTTATTGATGATTTTACACAGGGCCTATCAGCAGAACAATTTGATAGTTTTATGGATATACTTCCCACTTTGTGTCAGTCAGAACTCTCAGGAAAAATGCGAAGTATACTCATAGCAACTGATAATCATCATATATTAGAGCAAGCAAATCAAATATGCATTTTGGACAATGGATTAACTACTTTCCAGGGTTCAGCGGAAGATTTACGAAAACGTCTACAGCAAAATGCATAAATTCAATTAACTCCACTGTAACTGATCCAAATTTTTTGATTATGAAAAACCAAGTCAACTCTTCCTCAAGCACATCAAAAATCAATGACTCGGAGGGTATCTCTACAGGTGATTCACAAGCGACAAGTCAAAAACTATGGCTTAGAAAACATCGAAGAATTGATCAAAATGACTTGACGTCTTTAATGGGTAGTCACCGTCTTACACAAGCATTAGATCTGGAAGAAAAAGCAAGTAATCATCACTTAATACGTGGATTATATTACCTAAGTGGTGCAGTAATATTATTTTTTCCAATCGCAGCATTGACACCCATAACTCAAGTTATTGAGGCATCAGGTGAAGTTGTTCCAAAAGGGTCGGTAAATATTATTCAGCACCTTGAAGGAGGAATAGTATCCTCAGTCAATGTTGATAATGGCCAACAGGTGAGAAAAGGAGAGGTTTTGCTCGAGTTAAACCCTCAGCTTGTAGGTAGTGCTTACGATGCAGCCATTCAAGAATTAGACAATCTTGTCTTACAGCAAATACAGCTAAGATCAGCAATTAAAGGGCAGAAGATCCTCGATGGTTCGTCTAATAGCAATGACAAAGTTACATTGTCTCAGCAAAAATTATTAACTAGTCGATTAGAAAATAAATCAGACCAAATTGATGCCGCGAAGGCTTCAGTAGCAGAAAAGAAAGCAGAAGTCGCGGGACTTAGTGAACAAATCATGTTTCAACGTCAAGAAATAAGAATGTGGGATTCGTTGACAGATTCAGGTGCTGCTTCAAAACTACAAATGGTAACAGCTCAAGGCAAACTTGCCGAAATGATAGGCGCAAGAAATGAAGCTCAAAAAGCACTGAAACAAGCTGAGGCAAATCTAAGAGGATTAGAATCGGGAATGATATTTGAAAATAATTCCAAAATTGCTGAGCTCGTGGGAGAAGAGGCTGTCATCAGCAAAAATATAAATAAAATCAAAAATCAACTCGAACGCACCAAAATCATTTCGCCTGTGGATGGAGTTGTGAGTGATCTTCGATATAAAGCACCAGGTTCAGTCGTAGGACCTGGAGCAGTCGTTCTGCAAGTCGTACCCAACCAGGGAAGTAAGATTGTAGAATTGCGAGTCCCTTCAAAAGATATAGGTTTCGTTAGTATTGGTCAAAAAGTCGATATTAACTTACTGCCTTTCGATTCTAGTATCTATGGAACCATGCCTGGTAAGATTACTTCCATCGCAGGCACAACGGTTCAAGATCCAGTCACAGGTAAGTACTACTACCTAGCCAGAGCAAGCTTAAATCATCAATATCTAGATATAAACGACAAGAAGTTAACCATACAGTCCGGAATGCCACTTATCGGAGATATCAAAGGCCAACAAAGGAGTGTTTTGCGTTACCTCTTGCAGCCATTTACGCGAACCGTAGGATCAGCATTCCGAGAAACCAATTAATTCAGTTAACTCAGTTTCAAGCTTCATATTTGTTATGATGGACAGGGTATTTAAGGCCATCTGGCCTGAAGTCGATTTTACAATTCGACACCCAATCAGATGCTGATGATCCCTGGAGTGCAAACTTCTTGGTAATCAATTGACTTAAGAAGCGCGAGCGATTACTTTAAATAGTAAGGTAGACTGTGTGTTGATAAGTGTTTGAAGATTTTTCGGCACAAGAGCAACGTGACCAACTGGCTGCCGCCCTGCTTGGCTCTAATCCGAAGAACACTGAAACCAATACAATAATCAATAAGGAGGGGTGGACACCCATATCACTTCGCGATTATCAAGGATACTCTGAAAATGTTGATGCTCTTCCACCACCAAACGTACAAGTACTGAATGGAGCAGACCCTGTTCTTCAGCCATTGGGAAATGGAGGCGGCAATCTTTCACTAGGAACTGCAGGATTTGATACTGGAAATCTCATTATACTCGTTCCAGCTTCACTTGCCGCAACAATCCTTTCCGGCAATGTATTGGACACAAATAATCCTGATATTCAACAAGCTCTTGCTGAATTAGAAACAGCCACGCTTGACCAAGCTGAATTAGAAACAGATACGTCTGATCAAGGAGAGGTATTCCCTGAGCAGACCCCTCTGCTTGGCATCAACAAAACCGTCCTCTCTGTTGATCCCATTGGTGATGGCCTCGCCAACCAGGTCGGTGATGTCATCAATTACCAGATCACTGTCACCAATTCAGGCAATCAGACCCTCAACAACGTTCTTGTTACTGACCCACTCACGGGCCTAAGCGAAACCATCCCCTCACTTGCCCCTGGTGACTCTCAGGTCTTCACGACCTCCTACACACTCACGCAACAAGACATCGACACCAATGGCGGTGGTGATGGCACCCTCGACAACACCGCCACTGTTGATTCCGACGAAACCGATCCCTCCGATTCATCCACATCCACCACGATTCCGCAGAATCCTCTGCTCGGCATCAACAAAACCGTCCTCTCTGTTGATCCCATTGGTGATGGCCTCGCCAACCAGGTCGGTGATGTCATCAATTACCAGATCACTGTCACCAATTCAGGCAATCAGACCCTCAACAATGTTCTTGTTACTGATCCACTCACGGGCCTAAGCGAAACCATCCCCTCACTCGCTCCTGGTGACTCTCAGGTCTTCACGACCTCTTACACACTCACGCAACAAGACATCGACACCAATGGCGGTGGTGATGGCACCCTCGACAACACCGCCACTGTTGATTCCGACGAAACCGATCCCTCCGATTCATCCACATCCACCACGATTCCGCAGAATCCTCTGCTCGGCATCAACAAAACCGTCCTCTCTGTTGATCCCATTGGTGATGGCCTCGCCAACCAGGTCGGTGATGTCATCAATTACCAGATCACTGTCACCAATTCAGGCAATCAGACCCTCAACAACGTTCTTGTTACTGACCCACTCACGGGCCTAAGCGAAACCATCCCCTCACTCGCCCCTGGTGACTCTCAGGTCTTCAATACCTCCTACACACTCACGCAACAAGACATCGACACCAATGGCGGTGGTGATGGCACCCTCGACAACACCGCCACTGTTGATTCCGACGAAACCGATCCCTCCGATTCATCCACATCCACCACGATTCCGCAGAATCCTCTGCTCGGCATCAACAAAACCGTCCTCTCTGTTGATCCCATTGGTGATGGCCTCGCCAACCAGGTCGGTGATGTCATCAATTACCAGATCACTGTCACCAATTCAGGCAATCAGACCCTCAACAACGTTCTTGTTACTGACCCACTCACGGGCCTAAGCGAAACCATCCCCTCACTCGCCCC